>NZ_JBHXSL010000119.1:0-1003 GCF_042714725.1 Streptomyces sp. NPDC058685 | reverse complement strand
TACTGGGACGCCAGGCAGCCGCCCGCCGTGGCGATGTTCCCCTCGGAGTGGAACGGCGTGTCCAGCACGGTGACGTCGAGGGCCTCGACAAAGGGCCGGGTCTTGCTGTCCGTGCAGACCGGCATGCCGTTCAGCAGCCCCAGCCGGGCCAGCACCAGCGCGCCGGAGCACTGGGCGCCGATCAGCTGTCGGGAGGGGTCGAGCTGCAACCGGGAGAGCATCCGGTCGTCCGCCGCCACCTCGCGGGCCTTCACGCCGCTGCCGATCAGTACCACCTCGGCCTCGGTGACGAAGTCCATCGGGCGCTGCCCGGTCACCTCGACGCCGTTCATCGACGTGACCACCGGCGTCGGCGTCGTGATGAACGCCTCCAGGCCGTCCTTACGGCAACGGTTGATCAGCGCGGAAGCGATGAAGCTGTCGAGTTCGTTGAACCCGTCGAAGGTGACCACTGCTACCTGCATCACAACTCCTTGAAGTACGGCACCAGCTTCGCAGTCTTCACGGCACGCCATTCCGGTGCGAGGGCCAATCGGCGGCCGGTGGCCTGGCTTGCCTGTCTGCACCAGGCGTTTCGAGCTCCGGCATCCGAGTGCCCTTACCGGCCCGCCGGTCCGCCGATGGTGCCCAAGGCGTCTCCGAGGTCCCGTTCGGTGGCACCCCGGGTCTGGAAGCCCTGCTCGAACAACTCGGCCACGCGTCGCTGCGCCGTCTCGCTGCGGACGAGCTGCTGGAACAGCGCTGCGTCCGCGCGTACGTCGGCAGGGGCCGGAAGGCTGATGTCGTTGATCGCCGACTTGGCCGCGATCAACGCATCGCGGGGGAAGCCGCCCATGCGTGCGGCCATGCCTGCCACGAACGCGTCCAGTTCGGCGTCGGGAACGGCCCGGTTGATCCATCCGTAGCGTTCGGCGAGGTCCGCGTCGAAGTCCGACGACGTCAGTACGGCCTCGAGTGCCCGGCCCCGGCCCAGCAGACGAGTGAGGTGCTGGATCGCGCCCGC
>NZ_JBHXSL010000118.1:0-1008 GCF_042714725.1 Streptomyces sp. NPDC058685 | reverse complement strand
TAGGCGCTGTTTCTCGGATCATGTGCGGAGCCAGATGATGAGTGCTGCGAGGGTGACGGTACCGAGGTAGACGTAGGCCCGTTTCTCGTAGCGGGTGGCGACCGCCCGGAAGCCTTTCAGGCGGTTGATGGCACGTTCGACGGTGTTGCGTTTCTTGTAGTGCTCGCTGTCGAATCCGGTGGGGCGGCCGCCTCGGGAGCCGCGTTTGAGCCGGTGTCTGCGCTGGTCCCGCCGCTCGGGAATGGTGTGGGCAATGCCGCGTCGTCGCAGGTAGCGGCGGTTGTGCCGCGACGTGTAGGCCTTGTCGGCCAGCACGTGGTCGGGCCGGGTGCGGGGCCGTCCCACTCCGGTGCGCGGTACGGCTATCTGCCCCAGCACGGGCTCGAGTTGGGGGCCGTCTCCGTAGTGGCCGGGAGTCAGCAGGAGCGCGAGGGGGCGGCACCGCCCGTCGGCGGCAAGATGGATTTTGGTGGTGAAGCCCCCGCGGGAGCGTCCCAGGCATTCGCCGATGTCACCACCTCCTCCAGTCGGATGGTCAGTTTCCGCAGGACCGGATCGGGCTGGTTCGTCCCCGCGCGGGCCCCCTTTTGAGGGACCGCGGCCGGCGGGGCCTTCCTCGCGCCGGCGGCATGCTGGTGGGCTCGCACTGACGTGGAGTCCACCGACACGTCCCAGTCGACCTCACCTGCCGCGTCCTGTGCGGCCTGGACCTGTGACAGCAGCATCTTCCAGGTGCCGTCGGCTGACCAGCGGCGATGACGCTTGTAGGCGGTCTCCCAGGGACCGAACCGCTCAGGCAGATCCCTCCACTGCACACCCGTCCGCACTCGGTAGAGCACCCCGTTGATCACCCGCCGATGGTCACTCCACCGGCCTCCACGCGTACCACCCCGAGGCAGGAACGACTCCAGCCGGTCCCACTCCGCGTTCGTTAAATCTCCACGGCCCATCTCTCCAGCCTGGCCCCAACAGCCCTGCTAGGTCAGGAGATCCGAGAAACAGCGCCTA
>NZ_JBHXSL010000117.1:0-1051 GCF_042714725.1 Streptomyces sp. NPDC058685 | reverse complement strand
CGGGAAAGCCGTCGCCGTCCGAGAGCCAGGCCCGGCTCATAGGTGACGGCTCCACCTCCGACACCGGGGCGCAGCCGCACCAGCCGGCGAAGCCGGTCCCCCTCGAACCGGGACAGACGCCCCCGCAGTTCGTCGTCTTCTCCTGGGACGGCGCCGGTGAGGTCGGGAACGGCCTCTTCCCCCGCTTCCTCGAACTGGCCAAGAACCACGACGCGGCCATGACGTTCTTCCTCTCCGGGATCTATCTGCTGCCCGAGTCGAAGAAGTCCCTCTACCGCCCGCCGAACAACGCCACCGGCGCCTCCGACATCGGTTACCTCACCGACGACCACATCAAGGAGACGCTGAAGTACGTGCGCCAGGCCTGGCTGGAGGGCCATGAGATAGGCACGCACTTCAACGGGCACTTCTGCGCGGGCTCCGGATCGGTCGGCAACTGGTCGCCCGCCGACTGGGAGAACGAGACGGAGCAGGCTGTGTCGTTCGTCACCCAATGGCGCACCAACAGCGGCTGGAAGGATCTCGACCCGCTGCCCTTCGACTACCGCAAGGAACTCGTCGGCGCCCGCACCCCCTGTCTGCTCGGACAGGACCGGCTGCTGCCGACGGCGAAGAAGCTCGGCTGGCGCTACGACGCCAGCTCGCCCGGCGGCCGCCAGAAGTGGCCGGAGAAGCGCAAGGGTCTGTGGGACCTGCCGCTCCAGCAGATACCTTTCCCCGGCCGCTCCTTCGAAGTCCTCTCGATGGACTACAACATCCTCGCCAACCAGTCGCAGAATTCGACCAAGGGCATGCCCGAGAACTACCCGCGCTGGAAGAAGCAGGCCACCAAGGCGTACCTCGAAGGATTCAAGCGCGCCTACGAGACCAATCGCGCGCCCTTCTTCATAGGCAACCACTTCGAGCAGTGGAACGGCGGCATCTACATGGACGCCGTCGAGGAGGCGATCAAGGGCATGGCCGGAAAGAAGGACGTACGGCTCGTGTCCTTCCGGCAGTTCTGCGACTGGCTCGACGTCCAGGACCCGCAGGTGCTCGCCAAGCTCTGCTC
>NZ_JBHXSL010000116.1:0-1115 GCF_042714725.1 Streptomyces sp. NPDC058685 | reverse complement strand
GCGTTGAAGAATTCCCGAGCCGTGGCGACGAGGTTCGACAAGCGCGCCTACATCCTCCATGGCACCGTCACGGTCGCCTCGATCCGCCTTTGGCTCCGCCCGTGATCTCCGCCGGATCTAGTCGCCGGTCGTGCCGTCGAGCATCTCGCGCAGGATGTCCAGGTGGCCGTTGTGGCGGGCCGTCTCCTCTGTGAGGTGGAGGAGGATCCAGCGCAGGTCGACGTGGAGGCCGTTGCGGATGGTTCCCACGGCCTGCTTGTCCAGGTCGCTCCCGGCAACCAGTTCGCGGTAGCGGGCGCTTTGTTCGGCGTATTCGTCGAGCAACTGCGTGAGCGGGATGTCGACGGCGATACGCATCTCGCGGTCGGGGTCCTCCTCGGTCCAGGGGCCCCGGTCTTCCTCACCGAGGAAGACCACCTGGAACCAGTAGTACTCGACCCAGCGGAGGTGGTTGATCACTCCGCTCACGGTCATCAGCGGTGAGCCCGGCAGGAGTGCCTTGCGGGCGTTCTCCGCGGAGACGCCGTCGCACTTGGCGCGGGCGGTGCCCCGTGCGTAGTCGAGAAACGTGGTGAGCTGAGTGCGCTCGTCCCATGCGGGCGGCGTGTCATCGATTCTGGTCATCGCGCGAAGCGTCCCCGATCACCGCACCCGATGTCGAGGTATTTATCGACGGACCCCACCTGCTCCACCCAGCGCCTTCTCCAGCGGCGCGCTATAGCGATTCAGCGCCGGTGGACCGCCCGGCATGATCCGCCGGACAGGCCTAGAGCCTGTGTGAGGTTGTGATCAGTCGGCGAGTTTCAGGAGGTCGTCGATCCAGATCATGGCGGCACGGAGGTGGGGCCCGGCGAGGTAGCTGTCCGGTCTCTTGCTCATAGCGGGTGGCGATGCCTCGCCAGGCTTTCAGCTCGTTGATCAGACGTTCGACGGTGTTCCGTTCTTTGGAGAGGGTGCGGACGTCGCCGCGGCGCATCCGGCAGCCGAGCATTCGCTCTACCCGCTCCCCCACGACCGCTTCGTAAGCGGCCAGGCTCTGCTCGGTGTAGGCGGTCACGCGCAGATCCCATCCGCTGCTCCAACCGCGGCGTGCGAGCAGCTCGTGGAGCAGGGAG
>NZ_JBHXSL010000114.1:0-2647 GCF_042714725.1 Streptomyces sp. NPDC058685 | reverse complement strand
CCCGCTACGAGAAACGGGCCTACGTCTACCTCGGTACCGTCACCCTCGCAGCACTCATCATCTGGCTCCGCACATGATCCGAGAAACAGCGCCTAGGTCGTCATCGACGCCGCCACCCGGCGCGTCGTCGTGGTCGGCCGGCCGCTGCCTGGCGACCGCAACGACTGCAAGGCGTGGGAGCCGTCCGGATCCGAGGACGCCGTCGGCCGCACCACCGTGATCGCCGACGGGGGCTATAGGGGCACCGGCCTGGTCATCCCGCACCGCCGTGAGCACGGGCAGAGCGAACTGCCCGGCCTGGAAGGAAGAGCACAACGCTTCCCACCGCCAGGTCCGCGCCCGTGTCGAGCACGCCTTCGCCCGCATGAAGACCTGGAAGATCCTCCGCGACTGCCGGTTGAAGGGCGACGGCGTCCATTACGCGATGAGCGGCATCGCCCGCCTGCACAACCTCGCACGCAGCCGATAGGCGAGCAGTAGATGAGGACCTACCCTGCCCAGACTTCCGGCCCTTGCTTGACGATGACGAGTCCGTACGCCCGGTCGGAGGGCCAGAGATCCACCTGATACAGGAAGTGGTCACCAGGACCGCCACCAGTGCCGCCCGGTGGTGGTCCGGCCGGGACGTAAGAGACCCGAACACGGAGCAATCCAGCGGGAACGGCCAGGCTCGGCCCGTCGGCAGGATCGGTCCCGGGACTGGACATGGTGAGCTGACCCGTGGGGGCGTCGAGGTCGGTCTCCACGATGTGCTCGGCCGCCGGGTCCGTCATTGGCGCGCAAGCGTGAACAGTGATGAGCGACTCGACCATGTCGTCCCGAGCCGTGCCGACAGAGATCGAGTGCGGTTCAACCCCGATGCGGTGAACGTAGACCGCTTCGTCCGTCCAGCCTGCGGGTGCCAGGTCCGGGTCCATCGCGTGCTCGGCGATCCACGTGTCATAGGGATCAAGGTCTTGGACGTAGAACTGCCCGTGATCGGCGTCGATCATTAATCTCAGCGAAGCATCAGCCACTCGCGGAGACTATCGAAGCCGACGTGGGCTGCTGAGACAGGTGTAACCCAACTGGTCAGCCCAGGGCAGACGAGACCAGGTGGCCACCGAACCCCGCCTCGATCGCTCAGTCGACCACGTGTTCCAGAGCGGCACCAGACCCGTTTGCGGGACAGCCCTTAGCCACAAACGCCGACCCGTTGGCCCGGGCACGTGACCATGAAGCGCGGCTCACCCGGCTCCTCGCAGTCAGCTGGGTATTCGCCAGCTCCGCCAGCGCACTGGTCTGCATCGTCGCGCTCGCGCTCGACTGAGGCAGCCATTCCAGGTGCAGGCCCCACGAGCCCGCAGACAGCCCAACAGGCGAGCACCCGCGCTCAGCATCACAGACAAATCCCAGCAACCGGCCACGCCCCGTGAAGCCACCCGGCACCACACCGTCTCCGCCTGGCGATCGATCGCGTCTCCGTCAGCCAGACCCGCTCGACACGGGTCGTATTACTTGACCAGAAAATCGTAGAGCTGATGCCGAAAAACTTGGACTAAGCACCGAGACCCGCTCCGGGCTCGGCACCCAATGCTGGCTCGTGGAGCGCGCGTTCGCCCACCTACACTGGTTCCGCCGCCTGCGGATCCGCTGGGAGACACGCGACGACATCCACGAAGCTTCCTCACTCTCGGATGCGCATTCATCTGCCGGCGGCGACTGCGCTCCGTGTTGAGCGGCACCGTCGGCTAGGGTCTGTCCGACGAATCATGAGACCTCCTCGCCCTGGGCTCGTTGACGTGTCCATGGGGCGGGGAGATCTGTCGAACGAGAATGGGCGCGGCTGAAGCCGCATCTGCCGAAGTCGGCTAAGCGGGGCGGTCGTTGGGAGGGGCATCGCAGGATCATCAACGGGATCCTGTACCGGAACCGCACCGGGCTGCCGCGGTGGGATCTGCCTGCGCGTTTCGGCAAGTGGAAGAACGTGTACGAAAGGCACCGACGGTGGTCGGCCGACGGCACGTGGGACCGCCTCTTCGCGGCTGTACTGGCCGACGCCGACGCTGAGGGCCGTATCGACTGGTCGATGGTGAGCGTGGACTCCACCTCCTGCCGGGCCCACCAGCACGCCGCTGGGGCCCGCAAGAGACACCCGCGGTTGCCGGGAAAAGATCAACACCCCGGCAGCATCGCCCTGATAAGGGGCTTGGACGCTCCCGGGGCGGCCTGACCTGCAAGATCCACCTTGCAGGAGAAGGTGGACAGCGTCCCCCGACTCTGCTGATCACTCCAGGTCAATGGGGCGACGCCCCGCAGTTCGTCCCCGTCATGGAACGCATCCGGGTGGGGCGCCGCGAAGCCGGTCGCCCTCTCACCCGCCCGACCATGTTGGCGGCGACAAAGCGTATTCCTCCCGCCGCTACCTGCGACGACGCCAGATCAAGCACACCATCCCTGAGCCGAAGAACCAGCGTGCCAACCGCCAGAGCCGGGGCAGCAGAGGCGGCTGGCCCACCGGCTTCGGCAAGACGATCTACAAGCGAAGGAACGAAGTCGAGCGGACGATCAACGCGTTGAAGAATTCCCGAGCCGTGGCGACGAGGTTCGACAAGCGCGCCTACATCCTCCATGGCACCGTCACGGTCGCCTCGATCCGCCTTTGGCT
>NZ_JBHXSL010000113.1:0-2991 GCF_042714725.1 Streptomyces sp. NPDC058685 | reverse complement strand
CAGGAGCATGTTCTCCTCGCCGGTGATCAGACCGTCGACCGCGGAGAACTGCCCGGTGACACCGATCGCGGCCCGCACCGCCTGCGGCTCGGCGGTCAGATCGTGGCCCGCGACCTGGGCCTGCCCGGCGTCGGCAGCGATGAGGGTGGAGAGGATCTTCACGGCGGTGGTCTTGCCGGCGCCGTTCGGGCCGAGCAGCGCGAACACGGACCCGGCCGGCACGACGAGGTCGATGCCGTCGAGGACGGTCTTGTCGCCGTACGACTTGCGCAGACCGACGGCGGAGACGGCGGCCGGCGACGGGGAAGCGCCGGACTGGTTGGACGTGGGCATGACAGAAGAAGGCATGAGGCCCTCCCATTCGAAGGAGCGGTGAGCGGTGAAGTGGGCGTGGAGACCGGGCGGTCAGGCGCGGGCGCGGCGGATGTCGATGTTGCCGTAGCGGGTGCGGGCCTTGACCTCTACGGTCTCGTCGGTCTTGTCCGGGTTGTCGGAGGAGGCGAGTCCGTTGCGGACCTGCCCGTTGCTCGAGCTGACGTCCAGCCAGGCGGCCGTGCCCTCACGGACGCCGATCTCGATGGCACCGTAGGAGGTCTCCAACTGGACGGTGCCACGGGCCACATCACCCACGCGCAGGGTGCCGTGGGCGGTGGTCGCGGCGACCGAGCTCTCGGCGCGCTGGATGTCGATGTCGCCGTTGGCCCCTCGCACGCGCAGCTCGCCGACAGCGGCACCGATGGTCGTGGAGCCGTGCGAGTTCTTCAGGACGGCCGGGCCGTCCACGACACCGACGCGCACACTGCCGGAACTGGTGGTGATCTCGGCCAGGCCCTCGACCCGGCCCACGGTGATGGACCCGTGCGACGCGGTCAGCTGAAGCGGGCCCGTCTCGTCCAGGCGGACGTCACCCGACGACGTCTTCACACGGACCTCGCCGAGCCGGCCCTCGCCGAGCACCTGCGTCCAGGAGCCGGTCGCATCGATGCGTGAGCCGGTGGGCAGTTCGACCGTCACGTCGACGCTGCCGGTGGGGCCGACGAGGTAGGGACCCTTGGGTGTCCGGATGGTCAGCACACCGCCGGCATAGGTGACCTCGGTCTGCTCGACGACCCGGACGTCCTTGTCCTTCTTCGGGTCACGGGGCCGCACCTCGACGACGGTGTCGTGGCGGTCGGTCGCGGTGAACTGGATGGAACCGGCGGCCACGTTGGCGGTGACCGAGATCGGCAGAGGGGTGTCGAAAGAAGGCATGGCTGTCCCGTCCTCTTGGGTCTTCGCGGCGTCCCTGCTGGTGGGACGTGGGGTGAGTGAGTGGGAGCGGGGCGCGGCTAGCGCACCCAGCCCGTGAAGCTGTTTCCGACGGTGCGGGTGGCCCGGGCCTTCTCCGACGTACGCGACGGGGCACCACCCTCGACCGCGGCCGACACGGCCCGCACCAGCCAGGCGTTGACCGACAGGCCCTCGCGGCTCGCGGCCTCCTCGGCTCGCGCCTTGAGATGGGCCGGCAGGCGCAGATTGACGCGGGCGGTTCCGCCCTCGTCGCCGTCGGCGGGCGCCGGGGCCGGAGCCCTCAGCGGCTCGGCCGGCCCGCTCCCCTCGTCGTACGCCTCGTCGCCCGCCGGCCGTGTGACCACGAAGTCGGGGTCGAGACCGCGCAGCCGTACGTCGACCGAACCCGGGGCGAGTTCACGGGTGACCTCGTCCATCGCGGCGGAGAGCACATTGAGCATCGTCAGGCGGGTCGCCGACTCCAGGGGAGCGGTGAGGCGCTCGGCGAGTTCGCGGGCTTCTTCGCCGCCGGCTTCGGCGGCCACCGCGAGTTCGCGGCGGAGGTTGTCGACATACGGCGTGAGGTCCATGACGTCATCATGGCACCACTATGGCGTCACAGGCAAGCGCTCAACGGAAGCAATCGTGCGCCACGACCAACTCAGTGGCGCTGACCTGCGCAAACATACCGTCATCGAGTTGCGCCAGCGCGGCACCATACGGATATGCGCCCCCTTGAGTGCCACAACGAAGGCCCCTGATGGCACTGATTGGCACCGCGAGACGCCGCGAGGTTCGATCGACGGCCCACGGAAGCCCACCAGAGGGGCCTCTTCCCAGGCCCTATAGAGGCCCTTACCTCCACGCTTCACCTTGGGGACCTCGGCGACGAGGGCCACGCGCCCGACTTTTCGCGCGCACCGAGGCTGCACCGAGCCATTGACCTGCACATTCGCGGCCGCCCGCCCGTCGGGAAGTCACAGCCGGCACTCGCGATGCCAAATATGGCTCCACATGACGCCACTCATGTGCCACTATGGCGTCACAACAGCGCAGCCCTCGGCCTCACCGTCGAGGAGTGCACGTTTCACAGACCGAGAGCCGTCGAAGGGGTCGGATCATGGAGACAGCACAGGGTCAGCAGCAGGCGATGCCCGGCGCCGTCACCGCCTTCGCCCGCTTCGTGCTCTGCGGCGGCGGGGTGGGGCTCGCCTCCAGCTTCGCCGTGGCCGCTCTCGCCACCTGGATTCCCTGGGCACTCGCCAATGCCCTGATCACCGTGGTCTCCACGCTGCTCGCCACCGAGCTGCACGCCCGCTTCACCTTCGGCGCGGGTGGGCGCGCGACCTGGCGCCAGCACGTGCAGTCGGCAGGATCGGCCGCTGCGGCGTACACGGTGACCTGTGTGGCGATGTTCGTTCTGCGCCAACTGGCGGCGGAGCCGGACGTGCTGCTCCAGCAGGTCGTCTACCTGTCCGCCTCGGCACTGGCCGGTGTCGCGCGGTTCGTGGTGCTGCGTCTCGTCGTCTTCGCGCGCAACCGCTCGCAGGGCGCGGCGGACGCCCGCCCGGTGCATATGACCGTGGGCCGGCCCTCGGTTCCGGCCGGCTCCGAGGCGCTGTGCCGCGCCGCCTGACGGTTCTGTCGGCGGCGCGGCACCGGGGCGGGGGTGATCCCCCGGCCCCACACAAATGTTTATAATTTGTCGGGCCAGCCCCGGCA
>NZ_JBHXSL010000112.1:0-3133 GCF_042714725.1 Streptomyces sp. NPDC058685 | reverse complement strand
GGTCACCGCCAAGCCTCCACAAACTTGCGCGAAGATCATACTTGCCGTTAGCCGCCCCTTAGTGCGGGGGGGGGCCGGCGGCGCCGGCACGGGTGTGTGCCGTCCGGGCCGACCCGATCGCTTGCGTCGGGTACGAAGCGGAATCAGCCGCTGATGAACTTGGCCGCCAACTGGGGGGCCGAGACCACGGATACGCCGTCGAAGCGGGTGAGCACCCGTCCGTCGGGAGTGCAGGCGGTGACGGTGAGCGAGGCGCCGGAGCCGTTGCCGCCGGTGGCGGCGGGCTCGACCACGATCAGGAAGGGCTCGCCGTCGGGCAGCGGGTGGTGCAGGTCCACGCGGCCGACGGACAGGGGCAGCCCGGCGGTGCCGCGGAACAGCCGCACCCAGACGAGGCCCGCCTGGAGCAGCAGGTCCGCCGTGCCGGGCGCGAAACGGGAGCCGGCGAACGCGCCGCCGGCCGGGCGGTGTTCGGTCAGTGCGCACTCCAGGACCAGCCGGTTCACCGACGTGTCCTCGGCGAGCACCCGGCGTACGCCCCGCAGGGACGGGCCGTGGAAGAGCGTGCCGTCGCTGTAGAGCTCGGCGGCGTCGCGGCCGGTGCCGAGCGCGGGCAGTGCGCCGACCGTGGCCGCGGCGGCCGGGGCCTGCGGGGTGACGACGGCCGCGTAGTGCGGTCGTGCGGTGCCCTGCGCGTCGACGGCGTGGATCGCGGTACGGACGCTGTCGCCGTCGTGGGTCATCGACAGGCTGATGCGCTCCGGCCGGTCGGCGTCGAAGACGATGCCCTTGTGCACCGAGAAGTCGCGCACCTGGCGCACCTCGGTGCCGCCGGCGCGCTCCACAGCGCCGATCGCCCAGCCGAGGGCGACCACCGCGGGGAGGACCGGGGATTCACCGATGACGTGGTCGGTGAGGATCTGCTCGGTCTCCAGCGCCGCCAGCGGGCGTTCGACGGTGACGGTGGCCGTGGTGGCGGTCCGCTCCGGCTCCGACAGGGGCGTCGTCGGGCCGAGCACGGTGACGACGTCACCGGCGCGCTCCGGGGCGAACTGCTCGGTGAACATCCGGGCTCCGGTGTCCACCGGGATCAGGGTGATGCCGCGCTCCTGGAAGACGGCCTTGACCTCCGGGGAGACCATTCCGCTGTCCCAGGCACCCCAGTTGAGGGAGGTGACGCGGGCGGCGGGGTGGCGCTGCTTCCAGGACGACGCCCAGGCGTTGAGGACCTCGTTGGCCATGGCGTAGTCCGACTGCCCGCGGTTGCCGAAGAATCCGGCGACCGAGGAGAACAGGACGACGTGCCGCAGGGTCTCGGGGTCGAGCGCCGCGGTCACGGCGCGCAGTCCGGTCAGCTTGGGTGCGAAGACCCGCTCGACCTCGGACGCCTTCTTGTTGGCGATGAGCTGGTCGGCGAGGACGCCGGCGCCGTGCACCAGCCCCGTGATGCGGGCCTTGTGCGGGGCGAGCGCGGCGGCGGTCGCCTGCGGGTCGGTGATGTCCACGGCGAGGTACTCGGCGCGGCTGCCGGCCGCCTCGACCTCGGCGAGGGTCCGGCGGATCTCGCGGGCGCCGACGACAGCCTGGTAGAGCTGCTCGACCCGCTTCGGGGTGGGCTTCTCCCCCGCGGACTTCAGGTGGGAGGCGGCAGCGGCCTTGAGAGCGGGCGCGTCGACACCCTGCGCCCAGGCGGGCTCCTCCTCCAGCGGGGTGCGGCCGATGAGCAGCAGTCCGGGCCGGTGGCGCTTGGCCAGTTCGACGACGCAGGCGGCGGTGATGCCGCGGCCGCCGCCGGTGACGACGAGCAGGTCCTCGGAGGTGAGCTGCGGCGCGGTCTCGGTGTCGGAGGCGGTCAGCGACTGCTCGGCGAGGGTGAGACCGACGCGGCGGGCGCCGTCGAGGCCGACCTGGACGGTGTCCGTGACCGCGTCCTCGACCTCGGCGAGGAGCAGCGCGGCTCCGGCGTCCGGGCTCAGTGCGGGGGCGATGTCGACGGCCCGGCAGAACAGCTCCGGGGCCTCCACGGCCAGGGTCTTGACGAGACCCGCGGAGCCGCCGGCGGGGGCGAGTTCCTCGGAGACCCCGCCGAGGCCGAAGGCGCCGTCGAGCCGGGTGACGGTGACGAAGGCGGCCCGACCGGAGGCGGCCGCGGTGGTCAGCGGCTGGACGGCGTGCTTGGCGGCGAGCAGCGTGTGGGCGAGGCGGCGTACACCGTCGGACCAGTCGGCGCCGCGGGCGGCGGAGAGGTCGAGCACCAGGCTGATGCGGTCGGCGAGGATCTCCTCCATCTGCTCGGCCAGTTCGGTCACGCCCCAGCCGGACAGGGCGTGGTCCTTGACGCCGCTGATGCGCTCGGCGACACCCGGGAGACGCAGGACGTGCACATGGCGGCCCGACTCGACGAGCCGGTTCACGAGGGCGGGTGCGAGCTCGGCGCCGTCGTCGACGACGAGCGCTCCCGAGCCGTCGGCGTACGCGCCGACGAGCCGGTCGGGGGTGGGCAGGTCGACGAGCGCGGCCTGCGCGCGGCCGATGCCGCCACCGGGCTTGGCCACGGCGGGCTCGTCACCGGCGGGGGCGGCGGTCTGCGGGGCTGCGGGAGCCGCTTCGGAGGCGCCGCCGCTCATGAAGTCGACGATGTGGCGCAGCGTCCGGAGCTCCGCGAGCTGCTCGGGACCGGCGGAAATGGTCTCGCCGAACCGCTCCTGAAGGACGCCCATGATCTCGACACGCTTGATGGAGTCGATGCCCAAGTCGGCCTCGATGTCCATGTCCAACTCCAGCATGTCCGCCGGATAACCGGTCTTCAGACCGACGACCTCCAGCAGGACGGACTCGACACCGGCCGCGTCCGGGGCCGCGGCGGCGGGAGCGGCGGACGTGGCCGCCTGAGGCGCGGCACTGGCGCTCATGAAGTCGACGATGTGGCGCAGGGTCCGCAGCTCGGCGAGCTGCTCGGGACCGGCGGAGACGGTCTCGCCGAACCGCTCCTGAAGGACGCCCATGATCTCGACACGCTTGATGGAATCGATGCCCAGGTCGGCCTCGATGTCCATGTCCAACTCCAGCATGTCCGCCGGATAACCGGTCTTCAGACCGACCACCTCCAGCAGGACCGCCTCCACGGTCGCGG
>NZ_JBHXSL010000111.1:0-3221 GCF_042714725.1 Streptomyces sp. NPDC058685 | reverse complement strand
GTTGAGACGCCGCACACCTCCCTCAACCGCACAGGAGCCTCATGCACTGCGGAGACCGTCCTCGTCACCCGATCAGTGGCTGCCGTGAAAAGGCTCACTCACCAACTCTCGCAGGCGGGCGCCACGCGCCGACTGTGAACCGCATAAGCATAAATTACTCAGGCATTTCTGTTTCCTTCTTGAGAGACTCCTTTTCAAGATCGGTGGGCAGTCAGACATCCAGGGGAGCTTCCCGCGAGATACATGAAATGGAAGTCGAGATAACAATCATGCAAGGGAAGGGTAATGCGGCACAGGCTTTTGACATATGGCCTTTTGTTGGCCGCGAGGCACAAGTGGGGGCTTTTCTGAGAGCAATCAACGAAGCCAAATATAATGCCTTTATCATTAAGGGCGAATCGGGAGTTGGGAAAACCCGCCTTGCTAAAGAATGCCTTGAGCAAGCCTTCTCAATTGGTCACGCCGGCGGAAGAACCGCCTTTCACGCTCCTAATGGAAGCCCTTCGAAAACCTTAATGCATGCTTTGCCCAGAGAATTCGATCGCATGAATCCGACCGATCACTCTTGGCGGGCGCGAGAAAAGAAGGCCACTCACTCGCCCCACAAGAAGCAGCATAAGCGGTTCATCATCCTCGTAGATGGCCTGCAATTCATAGACACGGCCTCCGCGATTTGGATCTCACAGCTGATGGACGCTGGCATAGTCTTCCTTCTTGCCACGCTCCAATCTGATACCGGAATGAGTAAAGTCGTATCTAGTCTCGTGGGGGCGGACTCCGCATGGCGGGTCGAAATTGCGGATTTCAGCCTTCCAGAGACTGAACGACTCATGGAAAACACCTTGGATGGGTTGGTGGCCCCATGTGTTTCGACCGCGCTTCAAAGGCTTAGCGGAGGCAGGGTGTCCTACCTCCGAGATCTTACGATGGAGACACTGAGAACCGGAAGCCTGAAATACTCGAATGAGATGTGGTTCCTAGGGGGACCATTGAAGGCCACGCGAGAGCTCAGGGAACTTTTCAACACCAGCTTCAGTGCAATTACCAAGGAGGCGAGGGAGCTCCTCGAACTTATTTCACTACGCGAAAGCATTGAAGCCAGAGAATTCCCCCTGGAGACAGCATGCGAGCTCGAAACAGCCGACCTTGTTAAGTCAATTAACTCGGGGAATCGTGAATTTCTTACCATGGCGCACCCTCTCTACAGCGCAGTGCTGACGGAGGGACTTTCGGAATCGAAGAAGAAATACCTTCTCTCGAAACATGCAACTCGCACACGCATACGAGGTGCACGACGCAGGCTCGACGTGTTGAACATTACTCTGGGGGAATTGAAGAAAGACGGGAAGGCTGACCCATCCATTCTTAAGTCCGCGCTACAGGTCGCCCGAGGCGAAAGAGACTTTTCCTCTTCCCGTCTTCTGGCTTCTGCAGCTTTCCGCAGCAGCAGTGACTTCCAATCGTGTCTTCTATTGGGTGAAGCGTTGCATGAAAGCGGGGAGACCCGGGAGGCAGATCGAATCCTGCAGACCGCTGAAACACTTGCCAGTACGCATAACCAACATCTCGAAGTTCTCATTATGAGGACGCGAAATCTGGCATGGGGACTCGGGGATTCAAACCTAGCACTCGAATTGTTCTCCCGAACAAGCGGACAGCACCAAACTGACGTCTCGCTCAATAGCAGCAAGGTATTGACCATGATGTCTTCGGGTCTAAAAACGCCAGCGCCATCAGAGGTCATGCAGGTTCCTTTGCAAAAGGATGACAGCACACTTCTGGAATGCCTTGCCCAAACGTGGGGCCTAGCGATCCGGGGTCGAAGCCTCGAGGCAATGCAATTGGGAGGTGCTGCATACGCGGCGTGCACCGACGTGGCTATAGACAGAAGCATCAAAATGCCAGATGCGACACATTTCCTGCCGCCTCTTATTGTGGCTTCAGAAGAAATTGGTGAGCTCGAGAGGGCCTACAATTTCGGCTTGCAGGAATGGAATGAAATCAGTGGACTCAGTCTCCACTGTTCAAAGATGTTGCTATCTTTGTCTATTTCCAGATGCGCAATACGGCGCGGCCTACCCTTGATAGCGCGTCGTTGGGCTGGGCAGGCTGCAGCCATGGCCCGGCAATCCGCATCGAAAGGGCAACTTTACGCAGCGGTACATCTAGTCGCTGAAGCGGCTCTGCTGATGGGTGATCTGGAGTCCGCAGAGCGTGCTCTTTCCGAAGCTCGCATGCTTCCCGAATGGGGAGTCTTTATTTTTGAGTGCGCAATTCCGAAGGCATGGTATGCAGCTGCGCATGGTGATCTCCCTCAAGCTATCTCAACGCTACTGAAGGGGGCAGCCGATGCGCGGCGTGCGGAGAATTTCGCCAGTGAAGGGAGGATCCTCACCGAGCTAGGTCGCCTTGGGCAGTTTGAACTTGCCAAAAATCGACTGAATGAACAGGTACCTGGCGGCGAATTTGTCTCTCTTTGCGCAAGGTATTTTGCAGCGCGGGCAGACGGAAATCCCGAGGCCATATTTGACTGTGCTCATGCATTGGAACACGCGGGTGCACTTTTGCTCGCAGCGGAGGCTGCCTCTTCTGCGGCTTCGGCATGGCGTCGACGACGTCACGTGCGCGAGGCAACGGCCGCTGGTAACAAAGCGGCAGCATTGGCCAAGATGTGTGAAGGTTCTCAGACTCCCGACCTGGTCGCTGTGCCGGTATCCATCCAATTGACCAAGCGGGAAAGAGAAATAGCGTTCCTCGTCGCCAAGCGATTGACAAATAGCGAAATAGCTAATCAAGCAAATATATCTCGTCGAACCGTGGAGAATCATTTGCAAAACATATACCGAAAGATAGGAGTTGCCACTAGAGGCGAACTCCGAAGCCAGTTGGAAGGGGATTCATCGTAGCGCCTGGATTTGGTTGCTGATCTAAACCGAGGCCGGTTATTGATGAGCCTCTCCCTTCGGGGAGGGTGCGGAACGGGGACGAACATGCGTGACATCAGCCGAAGGGGCTTGCTGGGGGCAGGACTTGGAGCCGCGGCCGCGATGGGGATCGCGGGCTGCGGCTCCCTCGGGTCGGACAACGGTGGACAAACCGGGTCGAGTGGTAGCGGTAAAGGCGGGTCGGGAAAGCCGTCGCCGTCCGAGAGCCAGGCCCGGCTCATAGGTGACGGCTCCACCTCCGACACCGGGGCGCAGCCGCACCAGCCGGCGAAGCCG
>NZ_JBHXSL010000110.1:0-4871 GCF_042714725.1 Streptomyces sp. NPDC058685 | reverse complement strand
GCCGGCGGCCGCGGACCCATGCTTCGTCCGGCACCTGCGCGCCCCGTCCGCCGGTGCGGTGCGGGCGCGGGCGGCCGCGGCCGGGGCGCGTCTTGCGCTGGTGTTGCGTGCGGCGCGGTTCCCTTGGCTCCCGACAGCCGCCTATGCGAGTTGGGGGACGGACATGACGACGGTGACCGGCGGCAGCCCGGTGCCCGGCGGCCACACCGCGGAGCACCCTCCCGAGGCCGGTGACGCCTTCTGCCGGTTGCTCCTGGGCGAGACGATGGTGAGCTCGGGCGGGTACTGGGAGGACGGCGAGGAACTGGCCGGGACGCTGGACGAGGCGCAGGAACGCAAGCTCGACCGGTTCGTCGAACTCGCCGGCGCCGGCGGAGCCCGGCGGGTACTGGACCTCGGCTGCGGCTGGGGCACCCTGCTCAACCGGCTCACGGTCGTCCACGGTGTCGAACACGCCGTGGGCCTGACGCACAGCCCGCTCCAGGCGCGGTTCGCCGCCGGCTTCGGCAACCCGCGGATCTCGGCGCGGGTCGAGGACTGGCAGGACCACGTCCCCGACGGCCCCTACGACGCGGCGTTCGGCATCAACACCCTCGAACAGGTGGTTCCCGCCGGAGCGGCACGAGACGAACGAGCGGCCCGCTACCGGGCGTTCTTCACCACGGTGGGCGCGGCGCTGCGCCCCGGGGCCCGACTGGTACTGCACATCCTCACCGCACAAGTGCCACGCGCGGACGACCGCGGGCCGGCCGCGGATCTCGCGTTCCTGCGCCGCGCCGGACATCCCTTCCCCACTGGCCACATTCCCCGCCTGCACGAGGTGGTGCAGGGCGCCGACGGATCGTTCGACGTCCTCGATGTCGTGGACGAGTACGCCTCGTACGCGCGGGCCTGCCGGGCGTGGCTCCAGCGTCTGGCGCGCTGCCGTGACGTGGCCGTGGTCCTGGCGGGCGAGGACGTGGTGGCCCGCTACGAACGAGGGCTGGGCATCCTGGCGTGCGCGCTGGAGGACCGGATCCTCTGCAACGTCCGCGTCACCGCGGTCCGCCGCTGACCACCCGACGGCGGTGGCGGCAAGAAGGGCGCGGTGAACCGGACGGGGGCGCCCGCTCGGCGCCGGGGGTGGGACGCCGAGCGGGCGCTGCTGGAAGGGGTGCGGTCAGCGTGGGGGCGGAGCGCTGCCGCGGCGGACGGCCCCGACCGGACAGCGACCGCGGCTCCAGCCCATGCCGACCGCTGGCGGGTCATCGGCCGAGGGGACGCCCGCCGTCACGGTCGTCACCGCGGGGCGGGAAGTGCGCACAGGCGACAGGTCCTCCGCCACCTGGACGGTCCCGTCCGGCGGGGTGGGCCGGTCCGGTGCGGCCGCCGATCGGCCGGCGGCGGCGTAGACGGCCAGGAAGGTGGCCAGGCCCAGCGTGCCGGGGCAGGCGGCCAGGATGGTGACGGGCACGCCGCTGCCCAGCCGAGCGCACAGGGCGGCATGCGTACGCAGCGCGGCGGCGGTCACCGCTCCCGCGTCGCGGTGCGCCGGGCCGGTGCCGGACATCCGCAGGGCCTCCGCCCGGGCCAGGGCAAGGAGTCGGGCCGTGCGCTGCTGCGTCGTCGCCTCGGACATGTCCCCCACGATCGCGCCCGGCACTCGAGTCCTTCTCGACTCCCACTCATGCGCCCCGCCGCCAGAGATCCACGGACGGGCCGGTGGCGAGGGTCAGGTGCGGCGGCGGGTGGCGGTGTGGAGGCTGCGGGCGAGCCGGACGGTGTCGCCGGTGTCGCCGGTCAGGACCACGACCCGGGACCGTGCCCCGTGCGCGGCGGCCAGCCGGGCGGTCTCGCAGGCGACGATTCCCTGCCCGGACACGGCGCCCAGGACGAGGGAGGTGCCGACCCTGGTTCGTGCGGCAAGGGCGGTCGCCCACTCAGGCGGCCCACCGGATTCAGGGGCCAGCAGGACGAGTTCCTCGGGTCCGGGGTAGGCGTGCGCGAGCCTGTCGTGGAACACCTCCGGCCGGCCCGGCGTCTTCATCAGGGCGACGGTGCCCGCACCGAAGTGCCGCGCGCGCCGCAGCACCACCAGCTCCGGCCCGGCGGCGGGGGTGTGCGCACCCCTGCCGGCTCCTTTCAGCAGGGCGCCGGATGGAGGGCCGGCGGTGGGAAGCAGTTGGAGGACCTGGGCGACGGTGGTGGACTCCCCCGCCCGGTGAGGGAGTTCGCACAGCAGCAGGCGGATGTGACGGGCAAGGGTCTCGGCAGTGGCGAGCGGTGCCCGGCTGCGGGAGGTCATCACCAGGCGCCGTGCCTCATCGTGGTGGGCGGTCAGCGCGAGCGGGAAGTCGCGGTGTCCGGCCGGCTGCGGCAGGGGCTCCACCCGGGTTCCCAGGGCGGCGAGTTCGGTCTCCAGCGTGGTGCCGAGCGGCGGGTGGCTCTCGAAGGAGAGGAGGCTCCCGGTCGCCGGCGGCTGCCCGGTCCAGGCATGGATCTGGCCCGCCGACGCCCATTCGTACCCGGCCATGTCCAGTGCGCGGTCACGCAGTTCGGCCAGCAGTGCGGGGACGGTGGCCCGCGGATCGATCCTCACCGACAGCGGCTGCGGGCCGCTCAGCGCGCCGGGCAGGCGTTCCACCCCCTCCAGGCCGACACCCCGGCCCGAGACGGAGGTGCTGAACCGGACCTGCGCCGCGCCCGCCGCTCCGCCGGCCCGGTACAGCAGCAGCGCCCACACAGCCTGGAGCACCGTGCTCTCGGTGACCCCCCAGCTCACGGCCCAGGCGGCCAGCGCGCCGCTTTCATCCGGGGTGAGCCCGAACCGGACACAGCCGCAGTCCTCCCACGCCTCGACTCCGACGGCGCTCATCTCCCTGGCGACGTCAGCTTTCCGGGCCGGCGCTCTCAGCCCGGCGACCGGCCCCTCGGTGAACCCATCGGCTCCGAGTGCCGGTTCGACGACTTCGACGACTTCGATGGTGAATCCGCCGGTACCGGCCGCAGGTTGCGGGGTACCGGTGATGAACTCCTGCCCGACTACGGCAGCTTCGTCACCGGCGGCCCCGTCGTCACGGGACAGGCTGCGGGTGAAGAACTCCTTCGCGGGGGCGGTGTCCTGACCGGTGAGCCAGTGCAGGTAGTCACCCATGTCGGGTCGGCGCTGCCCGCCCGGCAGGCGGCCGTCGGCGAGATAGGCCCGGCAGATCTCGCGCAGCAGCAGGCGCACGCTGAACGCGTCGAGAAGGGCGCGATGGTAGGTGAGGAGCAGCCGGCTGGGCGCGGTCGCGGGAGGAGCCACCTGCGCGTCCAGGACGGTGATGCGCAGCGGTCCGGGACGGCGCGGGTCCACGCCGCGGCGCAGGTCGCCTTCGAGGAGCGCGGGCCAGGCGGCGGGCGTGTACGGCAGCCGCTGCACCTCGGCGTCGATACGGTCGTGGATCACGGTGGCGGGGTCGGGGCCGTCGTCGAAGGCGGTGCGCAGCACGCTCTCGCGCGCGACGACGGACTGCCAGGCGGCCGTGAACCGTTCGGAATCCAGCGGCCCGTGCCAGTCCCAGGCGAGCTGCTCCACCTGGCGTCCGGTGCCGGGGTGGGCATCGGCGTCGGCGAGCAGCTCGCGCTGGAGCGGTGTGGAGGCGACACTGCGGGCCGACCGCACGCCGACCGTTCCGGGGCGGGTGAGCAGATCGGCCAGCAGACCGAGCGGGAAGTCACCGGGTACGGCGCCCGCACCGGCGGTGAAACGCAGGGTGTGGTGCTCCGGCCCGTGGGCGGTGAGTACCGGGCGCCAGGCCGCGGCGGCCGAATCGCGCAGCGCGATGTCGTCCAGGGCGTGCTGGACGCGGGTACCGTCCACCGCGCCGTACAGCTCCAGGGCGGGCAGCAGCCCGGGGTTGGAGGTCGGGCCGAAGTCCACGACAACGGCCGTCGGTTCGTTCCGCGTTCCGCGTGTGAAGGGGCTCCTGCTCATCGTCTCTTCGGGGACGCGCCGGAGAAGACCCCGCCCTCCTCCCTCGGTGGAAGCGCTGAACGAGTATGCGCGGACCCGCCGACACAGCCCTGACACCGGACCGACACGGCACTCGTGGCCCCGCCGGAACGGGAAGCAGCGGGCGGAACAGGTGAAGTGCACGAGAGGCGGTGCATGGACACGGCGCGGCGGGGTCCGCGGGCAGCGTCTTCCGCCGGGACCGACAGACCGCGCCGGCCCACGATCCGATGGGAGTGAGGGATTCCGGCCAGGGAGCACCTCCCTTCCGGCCAGGTGGGAGGGTGTTTGAGCCAGGCGGGCTGGTGTTTCGGCCAGGCGGGGCCGGCTCGAGGGTGTCATCAGACCCCTTGGAGGTCCCGTCCACGGCGGGTGGAGGGAGCGGGGGCGGTGCTCTGTGTCTGCGTAGCGTGCCAAGAGGCAGAAGTGGACACGAGCACGAGGAGCTCGCCATGGAAGTACCCAGATTGGGGAAGCAGGCCACCGCCGCTTCCGTCGACGACGCCTTCCATGTCTTCGACACCACGCTGCGCGACGGCGCGCAGCGTGAGGGCATCAACCTCACCGTCGCGGACAAGGTGGCCATCGCCCGGCACCTGGACGAGTTCGGCGTGGGGTTCATCGAGGGCGGCTGGCCGGGTGCCAACCCCCGTGACACCGAGTTCTTCGCCCGCGCCCCGCGAGAGATCACCTTCCGGCACGCGCAGCTGGTCGCGTTCGGCGCCACCCGCCGCCCCGGCGCGCAAGCGGCAACCGACTTGCAGGTCAAGGCACTCGTCGACTCCGGCGCGCCGGTGGTCTGTCTGGTCGCCAAGTCGCACGACCGGCATGTGGAACTGGCCCTGCGCACCACTTTGGAGGAGAACCTGGAGATGGTCCGCGACACCGTCTCCTTCCT
>NZ_JBHXSL010000109.1:0-6222 GCF_042714725.1 Streptomyces sp. NPDC058685 | reverse complement strand
AGCCCTTCGCCTTGAAACTGATCCGCCCATCCCGAAACAACGCATTCGACACCCGCGTAAACGGAACCGACCCCACCAACCCACGCCGCACCCCCCCACCCGAACTCACCACACCACACCCCGTACAAGAATCACGAACATCAACACCTCCCCGCCCCGAACCCCAACCGGCATGCGAACAGGCAGAGAACACTGCCAAGGGGCGTGCCAGCCCCGGACTCGAGGACGTCCACCGCGAACTGAACTCTGTCCGCGGGACTATGACTCACCGGTAGCGCCCGGCACCATGGCAAACATGCACACCCGACGGCCGGTGGATATGCAAACATGCACAACCCACGCCTGCGGCCGACTGCAGGTACGGCAGCCCTATGGAGAGGATGCTCGCCCAGCGTCTCCTTTATGGGTTGATCAGTTGACGGGATACAACTGGTCAGTGACCACGGTGGGATGGGCTGGTTCAAGCCGTTACCTCAGCACCCTCTCGGTCCCCTACCGGCGGGCTTCGGCGAACCGGTGGTGTTCTCCGAACTACGCGTCGGCCCAGCTGTCACCGACCCGGTCGGGGCGGGGGCAGCCTCGGGTCGCTGCCTGACCCGGCGGGCGCTGGGCGAGGCCGTCGCCACGGCGCTGGCGGTACGCGACGGCGCGCCGTCGACCGGCCCCGCACCCACGTACGCGCAGGTGCTGGCCCTCGTCGACGAGCCCGGCGTCACCTGCCGGTGAGCTTGTCGAGGTCGGGGGCGTAGACGGTCATCCAGTGCGCGTTCAGCCGGTAGTAGACGGCCTCGCGGTTCCAGTCGAAGGCGTCGTCGTCGCCGTAGAAGTCCTGCAAGTAGGCAAGGAGTTCCTGCCAGTCGGCCGTGGTCTCGGCGTCCTCGGGGTTCAGCTCCTCCACCATGCCGTGGGTGAACACGCCGAGGTCCTCGCCGCGCAGGTGCGCGACGCTGGCGGCCGGACGGGCCGCGAGATGACGGGCCTTGGCGGCGTCGCGCGCCGTTCCGAAGTGCCACCGGCCGTGCAGGAAGTGCCCGTCGGCGCCGCTGATCCGCGGTTCGCCCTTTGCCGTCACCGTGGCCAGGACTTCAGGCAGGCCACGCCGCGCTCAACCGGTGCCCGTGCCGCGGCCAGAGCCCGGTTGACGGTCTTCTCGGTAGGGGTGAGTTCCCGCAGGGGCCTGCGTTTGATGCCCGTGGTCAGCCAGGGGCCACCGCCCTGGTAGGCGAGATCGGCCAGGATGGGGACACCCTGGCGCTCGCAGATGCGGACGATCCGGTGGGTGCGGGCGGCGGTCAGGTCGTGGGAGCGGCCCGGCAGCGCGGGCGAGAGCCACAGCAGCCGGCCGTCCGGATCGGTGACTACCTGCATGTTCACCCCGTGCCGGCGGTGCTTGTGGGAGTAGTCGGCCCGTCCGTCGCCGACCCGGTCGCACTCGGCGAGCGTGAAGTCCAGGAGGACGAAGTCCGGATCCTGCTCGCGTAGGACCTTCAGCAGGCTCGGTGCACGGTCGGCGAGGAGGTCGATGACCGCGCCGGTGTAGGCGTGGGCGGTGGACTCGCTGATCCCGAACCCGGCAGCGACCTTCGCCAGGGTGGTGTGCTCGCGCAGGTACACCAGTGCCACTATCGCGCGCTGGGACGGACGGAGCTTGCAGCGACGGTCACCCTCACGGGTGACGATGAGCATGGTGACCCACTCCACGAGCGCATGTGGCAGGTCGAGTGCGGCAGGATGGATGACCAACGAGGCCCCTGAGCAGCGTGGTTGAGACGTCAGAC
The DNA here is from genome assembly GCF_042714725.1 of Streptomyces sp. NPDC058685. Classification (NCBI taxonomy): domain Bacteria; kingdom Bacillati; phylum Actinomycetota; class Actinomycetes; order Kitasatosporales; family Streptomycetaceae; genus Streptomyces; species Streptomyces sp. NPDC058685. The sequence continues at coordinate 4,444 of NZ_JBHXSL010000109.1, read as the reverse complement.
ATCTCGATCAACTGCCCAGGGGCCTCGCTCGTTGCGCTTCATGGACCGTCACCCGATCGGTGGCCCGCTCGAAGAAGCTCAGTGGGAGGCAACGGAGGCACACGGGGTAGACGCCTCCGACGTCGATGAGAGCAACCTCGAGCACGCCCGAGATTTGGCGGCGCAGGCGATGCGACCTGTCCGGGCAGTGCAGGAGCAGGTGCTACTTCTCGGCCCGGAGGCGGTGGATCATGCGGTGGAACGCATGGCGCGGGCCCTCTCCACGCTGGAGCTTGCATTCGTCGACCACCTTGCGCCGATCGTGCGTCCCCGTCCCGAAGTGCGTTGGGCAGACGCTGTGCAGGAAATGGAGGCTGCCCGAGGAGGGATGTTTGCGGTTATGCGGTCAGAAGTCCGCTCTGCTCCGGAACTCGTCCGTTCACGTTGGCGGACTCCCTTGCCTCTTGGTAGGGGCAGGGCATAACGGTCGTCCCACTCCGAGCCAGCATCGCCATCCCGACCGCTTCTTGGCGTCGCGTACCAGGCTGGACCCTCGTTGCGCTCGCCCTTCGAGCCATGAGGCCCATTGCCGTCACCCCGAGCGCCCCTGCTAGGAATCCTTCCCTGACGGGATGACGACACCGAGGAAGCGTGCCGCCGTACGGTCATCGCTCTGACCGCACTGCCTGTCGGCTACCGCATCGGACTGGTCCCCCGCGCGCCCTGGATCTGTTCAGGGTGCGGCGCCACCGAGCACCACCGCGGGCGTGCCGTGCAGGAGTTGTGGGACCCCTTCGCTGCTTGCGATGCAACACCGGGGTTCTAGTCAGCTGGATTGGTCCGGCCATACGAGGCGCAGGACGACCGTCCGGGCCACTCCGGCGTCCCGCATCGCTTGAACCCGGTGCTGGCCGTTGATGAAGCCGTTGCTGATGTAGTCGTCTCCGGAAGGCTGGATGGCGACGGGCGGGCAGTACAGGGAAGAGAGCGCTGCTCGTTCCCACTTGCTCGCACCGGCCGCAGCAGCGTACGCATCGGCGTATCGCCTCATGTCTTCCGCTTTCACGTCCTCGTCTCGCGCGCGCGAAAGCACGGTGAGCGCCATGTCGTTGACCCGGTGCCAGTCGCCCGAGTGGTACCAGCAGCAGCTCCGCCGCAAAAGCCGGTCTGTCCAGCTCGGCGACAATGCAGCGGACGAGCTATTGGACATGCAGTCTTCGCGGAACGGGTGGGACTGCGCTAGGCGCCGCAGCTCGATCACCTCGAACCGCTGCTCCGGCTCCTCTTCCGGCTCGGGCGGCACGTATCCCTCACCGCGGTCTTCAGCGACCGGTCCGCCGACCAGGTGCACGATCCGCTCCGTGCTGATCGTGCACCAGCGCGGCTGGTGCACCTGATACTGCTCGCTCTCGCCGAAGGTGACCAACTGGAAGTCTGGTTCTTCGCCGAACGCGCCCGGGAACTGTCGCTGGATCCATACCGGCGGCAGTTCCTGGCCGGGGCAGTGCTGCTGCCACACCAATGCTGCACACGACTCGGCCTCATTGGTCAGGCTCGGGCTCTCATCCTCGGCCTGGGTGGCCACCGCCACCGCCCGCTGTCCCGGCGCCGTGAACAGCTGCAGCCGAAACGACGTGCGCCCCGCACGGAACATATGGTCGTCAACGGTGCGCTCACGCGCAGCGGCCAAGCGCAGCGCTTCCGCGACCGTCGGGGCAAAGCTGCCGGAAGCGGCGGCCCCGGGTGGGGCAGGTGGCGTTTCCTGCGTGAGATCGTCCATGCCGCCATCATCGCTTCGAGGGTTCCGCTAACACCTGGATTTGCACTGGCCTGGGCTCTCACGTGTCGTGTGTCCGCCACTGGTGGAAGAAGGTCAGTCCCGGCCCGGCACCGAGATGAAGGGGGATGTCGGCGAGCAGGGTGCCGACATCGATGCTCTGCCCGGGCTTCACAACACTGAAGCCCTGCCGCGTGTAGTAGGGCCCCAGAGCGCGTGTGGTGTCGAACTCGCCGAACAACAGCGTGTAGTCCAGCTGCCAGTACAACTGGATACACCCTGCGATCAGCGCGGCCCCGATCCCGCGACCGCGGGCATCCCCAGCCACGGCGACCGCTTTGAGCTTGGCGTACACCAGCATCGACATCAGGATTTGCTGCCTTGTGACCGGAAACCGCGCGAGTCCGGCGATGACCGTGCCCGAGGGGACACCCAGCAGCGCTCCGAGCACCTGGTCGTCACCGTCCCGCGCGACGAGGGCAAGCGACAACTCTCCCGCCGCCCGCTGGAGTTCCCCGGCCGCCGCTGCCCGCACCAGCAGTTCCCCCAGATCGGCGCCAGCGAGAGCGTCTAGCAGCCACGTCCCGCACCGCCCGCGTGCAAGAGCTTCGAGGTGGCCGACCTCCAGGTCGTCGGCGGCCTCCTTCAGCAGCGTGGTCACCAGGAGCGCCTCTCCCGGCCTCGCGAACCCGATCCGCACACCGTCAGTCCCCGGCACGCCGTCCAGCATCTGCTGACGCGTCAGCCGGTCCGGCCCTGCTATGGACCGGCCCCTCGTCGGGCTCTTCGCCGGTGTTGTCCTGATCCCCGTCCGCGTCCTCTTCTGCTTCTTCACCATCCCGGGGGTCTACCCGCCGCGGGTCCTGCGGACGCTGGAGCAGACGCGAACTGTATGGAAGATCCGTCTGCGTGACCGGCTCCGCGATCCGGCCACTCTCTCGACATTCCGGGGAAACCGAACGCGGGCGTGCCCGGCGGCGGCCTACTCCGGGCCGGGGTCGCGCAGCGGATTGCGGTGGCCGCAGTCCCAGCACTTCACACTCTCCGGAAACTTCTCGTACCGCATACCGGGGACACCGAAGGAGCCGTCGATGCGAAATCCACCGCAGCCCTGGCACGGTGTGGCGTGGAAGGCCTTGTCACAGCGGAGGCAGGTGCCTTCTGCGCTGGTCTGGTCGAGGCGGGTAACTCGAGTGTCTGCGCTGCCACATCGCACGCAGAACGCTTCCTGGGTCTTCATGGTTCTGGTGTACATCAGGTTCGCAGCATCGTTCCCCCCGCTCCGATCCGAGGAATTGCTGGCGGCCGCGGGGCGCGTGACCACGGAGTCACACCGGGCCCCGGAGAACGCTGACCCCCCTCCCTTCGTCAAGGTTTGACTCTGCTCAGCCTCCGACTCAAGCGATTACACGGACTGCCAGCATCAGCAGGTTGATCGGCTCCGCCGGCCATTGGACACAGCTCCTGCATTAGCGAACCAGCAGCACACGGGCCACGCTTGTCTTGAAACAGAGCCAACCGAGCTGCCGCTGATCGAACCGGCGGCTGCCCCAATCACCTCCGCTTCGGCAACAGCGACCCGGATGACGTCGTGTCAGGTAAGCGGCTGGACTGTATAGAGAGCTCCGCAGTGTGGCCATAGCTACCAAGGCTGCCGCCTCTCCAGATCGGCGTTGGGATTCGTCTTCGGTTTTCGTGGTTCTCCCTCCTTGGTTGGGGCAGGGGCATAAATCTGGCATACCCCTGCCCCGCGCTGGAGCCTTAGGGACGGCTCAGCAACTAGATGGTTGAGTGGCTGGTGCGCCTAGTGCGCGAGGTGGCCCACAGGCGTTGGTGCTGGCTTGGGTTTAGATGCCGATGCACCCTTGCCTGAGATGCGCGGACCTCGCTCTGTGGATGCCTTCGCAAGCACCGAAAGGGCTTGCACGGCAGCGGACTTCGTCCGTGGATGCCCAGCAGCGCCTCGGTGGCGTGCTTGGCAGTCAGGATCCGGTTTCTGGCGTCGGTGGAGCGCAGGTCGCCGTGCCGCTTGCTGCACGGACCAGCGCCGCCCCCCATAGTCGCAAGCCTCCTACGAATATCACCTCCTTCTGTCGTGCTCGAGGCCGCGCCCATGGCCTGGTGCCATGCGCTGCAGGTGTTGCAGGTACTGGCCGTTCCGTCGCCAGTCACAGGGCAGTGCAGGTTCACCGGCATCAACCGAGCGAGAGCACGCACCCTCGCTCCTCCCCCTCGGGGGCCGATGCTGAATGTGATGACGTTGGCGGCAAGGCCGATGCAGAGGGGTGCTTCAGCTACTGCCATTGGTGGGCCGGCGGCGATCTGTGCCCACAGGACCACAAGGCCGATGCGACTTCGCTGGTGATGATTCATCGGTTACCTGTCCTGTCCGATGAGGTACAGGGCGTCCTCGTTCTCCAGGGCATGGGTGATCCGGTTGATCACCGTGTCCGGGCCAGGGACGTCCGGCACGAGAGGGGCGGTGGCGGCATCGCTCTCTGCCAAGAAGTCGAGCATGCGCTGATGCGGGCTGTCCGGCATGGGCTCTGGGATGTCATCGAACATACGGTGCTGTTCCTTTCGCATGGATTTGGACTGAAGGCGCGGGTGTGGGGGGGGGGGTTGGGGGGCCGGGCCCCCCCCCCCCGAGGGTTTGTGGGGTTGTTGTTTTTGTTTATGGAAGTTGTA
>NZ_JBHXSL010000108.1:0-6416 GCF_042714725.1 Streptomyces sp. NPDC058685 | reverse complement strand
GGACGGGACGGGCCCCGGTCGGCGGCGTGGCGCCACCGGCCGGGGCCCGGCGACCTAGTTACAGGTCGTGATGCTCAGGCTGCTGTCGCCGCAGAGCAGCAGGCTGGCGCGGCTGCCGCCGGTCTCGACATCGCCGATCGCCTCTTCCTTCGGGGTCTCCATCGACTGCAGGTCGAGAAGGTTCATGATCTTTCCTCTCATTCGGGGACGGTGGTGCTCAAGGACGGCCCGGAGTCGGGCCGGTTCTGGGGCCGCCGGAGCGGCGGGAGGAACGGCAGATGAGCGTGATGGTCGCCCTGTGCCGCCGCGATCGCGAGCAGACAGCCCGCGGTGCCGGTCGACAGGTCCATCGAGAGACGCATCATCTGCTCGCCGGGAAAGGCCAGGTGGCCCTGGTACGTCAGGGCGTGCCAGGCGAGGGCGTCGATCTGCCGGCGGACGTCCGCCGGCTCCGTGCCGGGTCCGCCCGTGGTCGTACGGCTCAGATGGAGAACCATGCCGGCGGCGCCCCGGAACAGTCCGGGCTGTGCGTAGAAGGTCGCCTGTGCGGCGCGGACGATCTCGCCCCGGGCGCGCTCGAAATCGGCGTCCGCGCGGTGGGCCAGATAGTCGTCGAGCACCATGCCGATGCCCACACTGCCCGCTCCCAGGTACGGCATGGTGCGCCAGCCCTCGTCGACCTGGAGGGTGCCGCCCGCGCCGTGCACGCAGCGGGCGAGGTCACGGCGCAGCGCCTCCGCCGCCAGATCGAGCAGGGCGGTGTCGCCGGAGCGCTCGTACAGCCGCAGGAACAACAGGGCGGTACCCGATGCTCCGTGCAGCAGCCCGGCACGCGATCCGTCGCGGCCCGTGTGGCCGCCGGCGTGCCGCCCGTGTCCTCCGGTCAGGGAGTGGGCGGCGAGCTCCGCACATCGCAGCGCCGCCGTGCGGAAGTCTGTGTGGCCCGTTTCCGCGGAGAGGGCGTCGAAAGCGAGACCCAGTCCGGCGAGACCGCTGTGGAGATCCGGCGAGAGCTCGTCCCAGGGCTGGGCGAGGGCGAGTTCGGCGAGCGACAGCGCGCCTTCGGTGTGGCCGAGACGTTGCAGGGTCCAGGCGACGCCGGCGAGACCGTCGTAGAAGCCGACGGGTGTGCCCGAGGGCGGCTCCTTGCTCCGCAGCAGTAACCATTCCTCCGCCGCGGGACAGCGGTCGGCTCCGCTCGCGTCCAGTGCGTACAGCACGCCGGCCGCTCCGTAGCCGAAGGTCAGACCGCCGCCCGCCGTACCGAACTGGGCGATGTCACCCGGGAAGACGCGGTCCTCCCGCTCCGGTGACGCGGAGGCCAGGATGGAGCGGACCAGGGAGTCACGACTGTGTGGCCAGTCGTCGGGGGACACGGGCAGATAGCTCGCCGACCCGATGGTGCCGGCGGCGCCCGCTTCCGGCGCGCTGCCCGGATCCCGCAGGATCTCCCGCACGGCGTCGTGCAGAAGGGCACGGTCCACCGGGAACTGACGAGCGATGATGTCGGCCAGGTGCGTGGCCTTCGCCCGGTCGACGGCGAACAGACTGGTCAGCGGGATGAACAGAGCGAGCCGCAGGCACGCCAGGGCGTAGCGGTCCACGTCGAACCCGCGACGGCCCGCCGGCGCCACGAAGGCCGGATGCGCCACCGTCTGGCGGCCGCCCTCACCCTTCTCGTGAGCGGCTTCGAAGTCGAGGAGGACGACGGACGACTCGTCCTCCGAGACCATGATGTTGAACAGATGCAGGTCGTTGAAGACCACACCGCGGGCGTGCACCGCTTCCATGGCCTGCTCCACCAGCTCGTGCATACGCAGCGCCCACGCCGTGTACTCCGCGAGGCGATCCGGCCCCGGATCGGCGTCGATCAGCGGGTGGCGGCGGGCGAAGAACGAGTTGAGCGGCTTGCCCTCGATGTACTCCAGGACCAGGAAGTGGTGATCGCCCAGCACAAAGGCATCGCGGACCTCGGGAGTGCAGGCCAGGCCCGACAGCCGCTCCAGCGCAATCCGTTCGCGATGCAGGCGCGCCACGGCGTCGGCGCCGTCGGCGGCCAGTCCGGCATGCGGACGCGCTTCCTTCAGGACCACCTTCTCGCCGGTGCGGTTGTCGCGGGCGGCGTACACACCACCGCCGTTGGAGAAGTGCAGCGCCTTCTCGACGGTGTACGGCATGGCGTCGACCGTGACCGCGGAGCGCGCGTCGAGGTGTGGTCTGAGGAAGTCGGGCGGTGTGACCCACGCGGGTATCTGGAACACCGGTCCCCGCAGGTCCGGCACCAGTTCGCCGTCGGCGTCCGCGACGGCGGGACGCAGCTCGCCGTGCTCGTCGTAGCAGTGCCGTCTGGTGAAGCTGCCGTAGCGCAGGTGGACGGGTCCGTCGCCCCAGCGGACGTCACTGAGGATGTACGGGCCCGCCTCGCCGGCCAGGAGAGCGGCGAGCTCCTCCGCGATGACGCCGCACTGCTCGTCGTGGGCCGGATAGACGGTGATGAACTTGCCGCTGCCGGCCCGGTCCGCGTACTTGGCGTTGCGGTTGTGCAGCAGATACCGGCTCGGCATGAACTTGAAGGCGATGTCCCGTGCGACGCAGTAGGTCCACACCCGGGTGAGTACCGATTCCGCGTTGTCGAGGCAGGCGGAGACGTGGATCTTCCAGCCCTGGGCGGGCAGATCGGTGTCGACCGGGCGGAGTGCGAGCCAGTCGCCGGACTGGTTGCGCTGCCAGCCGGCGGGGACGGGGCGGCGCGCGGGCTCGTACAGGGAGGTGCGTCCGGCGTCGTCGGTGAGCGACAGCCGGTGCGGCGCGTCGTAGAAGTGCCGGTCTGCCTCGCAGAAGACGGCGTACCCCTTGTTCACGCGAACTCCCTCGGTCGATGACGGGACCGACGCTGTCACGCGGTGGAGAGGCTCCGACAGTCACGGCTGTCACCTTCGACCTGTGCAGAACGCACAGGTAACAACCGCCCTGCCGGTCATCGCCATGTTTTACAGTTCGTACATTGCTGGATAAAGTGTCCAGTGCCAGGTGGGCAGAACCGGCGGGAGGAGAACTGTGGACGACCGGCACGGCCCCGAGAACCCGCACGGAGCCCAAGACCCCCGTGTACAAGTTCCGCACTTGGTCGACGAGCGTTCCGGCAGGACGTACGAGCTCGACGCCCGCCGCTGGCGCGGTGACGACGGTGCGCCGCTGAGCGTGTCGCCGCTGCCGGGGCTCACACCGGCCGGCATCGACAGCGGCACGCGTTCCCTGTGGCGTTACCGCGCTGCGCTGCCGTCGGCCGTCGGACAGCCGGTCACGCTGGGGGAGGGCAGTACGCCGCTGCTCGACAGGGACTGGGACGGCGCACGCGTCGGCTTCAAACTGGAGTGGTTCAACCCCACCGGCAGCTTCAAGGACCGCGGCAGCAGCGTCATGATGTCGGCGCTGGCGGCGACCGGGGTGCGCGAGGTGATCGAGGACAGTTCGGGCAACGGCGGTTCGTCGGTCGCCGCCTACTGTGCCGCGGCCGGTGTCGGAGCGACGATCCTCGTGCCGGAGGGCACCTCACCGGCGAAGATGCTCCAGACCCGGGCTTTCGGCGCCACCATCGAGCCCGTCCTCGGTGGGCGGGACGCGACCGCGGCCGAGGCCCTGCGCCGCTCGGAACGCACGTGCTACGCCGGCCACAACTGGAACCCCTTCTTTCTCCAGGGGACCAAGACCCTTGCCTACGAGTTGTGGGAAGACCTCGGTTTCGCCGCCCCGGACGCGGTGGTCACCGTCGCAGGAGCGGGGAGCCTCGTTCTCGGCCTCGATCTCGGATTCTCCGAACTACTGACGGCAGGTCAGATCAGCAACAGGCCGCGGCTGTTGGTTGCGCAGCCCGCCGCGTGTGCCCCCATCCACGCCGCATTCCACGGCGACCCGGCACCGTCGTTCGGACCGACGATCGCCGAGGGTACCGCCATTCGCAACCCGGTCCGGCTGCCCGAGGTGGTGGCCGCCGTCCGCCGGTCCGGCGGAGACATGGCGGCGATGTCCGAGGCCGCCATCGCCGGCGGTGTCCGTCGACTCGCCGCCACCGGGTTGTACGCCGAACCCACCAGCGCGACCGCCGCCGCGGCCATCGACGTCTTCCGCGAGCGGGGCGCCATCCGTGAAGGAGAGACGACGGTGGTGGTGCTGACCGGATCCGGGCTCAAGGCGGCGACGGCGATGGGGAATCTGTTCGCGGAAGGCACTCTCGCGTGAGTCCCTCGTCCGAGGGCCACGAGCGCGCGGAGGACGAACTGCTCCTGCGCGAGGGGGAGAAGATTGTCGTCGCGCTGGGGCGGATGTTCCCGGGTCTCTGCGAGGTCGTCCTGCACGACCTCCGCGATCCGGACCATGCCGTCCGGGCGATCGAGAACAACCTGTCCGGCCGCACCGTCGGTGACCCGGCGACCGAACTCGGCCTCGCCCGCATCGCGGATCCCGACTACCCGAGCGTTCTTCAGAATTACCCCAATCGCTTTCCCGACGGCCGTCCCGCCAAGAGCACTTCCATCGGTCTGAAGAACACCCGGGGCGACTATGTGGCGGCCATCTGCCTCAATCTGGATGTCTCCCTCTTCGCCACGGCAGCCCGGAGTCTCGCCGGACTGGTGCGAACGGAGGAGCCCGACGTATCGCTGGAGGAAACACTCCGGGCCCGCAGCAGCGGCGAACTGCGCGCGGCTGTCGAAGAGTTCTCCGCCGCGCGGGGGCAGACCCCGCGCAGCCTCGATGCCGTATCCCGCCGTGAATTGGTGCGTTCACTCAAAGAGCGCGGCTTTCTTCAGGTGAAGCATTCGGTGCAGGCGCTCACGGATCTCCTGGGCGTCTCTCGGGCGACGGTCTACAACTACCTTCGGCAGGTCTGACCGAGGGCCGGTGGCGATGCGCGATCGCCGGGCAGGCAGCGCGGATTCCGCCTGAGTGCCACCTTTGCGCACGATCAGCCGCATGCCGTCCTTTCGGGAAGAAAACAGGCATCTCGGGCACGCCTCATGTCCGAAAAGTCATTGCATGGGTCAATATTCGCCATGCGGCACAATGTCTGAATTGGTAGAACCGGGGTCGATTTACTTTCTTTCGTGCGCCCTCGCGGACTACTCGACTTCGCAATTGGTTGCAGTGAAATAGGTCACTCCGCAGGTAAATCGCGATCAATGCCCGTCGGCCCAGATCCGTTCTGCGCAAAGAAAGTTGAACCTCCCGCCCCATGCGGCCCGGCGGTATTTACCCCCATTGGATCATCCCGGGGGTTTACGTCGGGAATTCGGGGCTTGTTCCGTCCGGCTCGCCTCGCTTAACGTCACGGTCAATCCGGGTGGAACGCCGAATCCTGCCGCCGCCCGTAAACCACGACCACTGACCCATGGCAGGAGCGGGGGAACCAGGTAAGCCGCCGATCCCTAATCCGGAACGGCTCGGGGTCAAGTCGCATTCAACTGCGGCCGGACATCTCCAGTCCGCACCCGACAGCTCACCTCGCAGGCGACGGAGAGGAATGCGTCATGCCTGCTAAGGGTAAGCACCGCCGTCCCAAGACCAGTTCACTGACCCGGGGCATTGTCGCCGCGGGTACGGGCGGGGCCGCTCTGGTCCTCCCGGTGATCGGGGCGACCACCGCCGGCGCCGCTCCGGCGGCGACGCAGCCGTCCCTGGGCCACCAGGCCGTGGCCCCCGCCGCGCCGGCTCCCGGGAAGAAGGCCCCCACGACCTACTCGGTCGTCGCCGGTGACTCCCTGTCCACGATCGCGGACCAGCTCGCCGTGAGCGGCGGCTGGAAGAAGCTCTACCAGGACAACCGCAGGGCCGTCGGTGCGGACCCGGCGCTCATCCACCCCGGCCTGAAGCTCTCCGTCGGCAAGAAGGCCACGGCGGACGCCCCCGCCCCGGCCAGGACCTCCACCGAGCGGGCCGACCGCTCCGAGCGGACGTCGGCGCCGGCTGTCGAGACCGTCGCGAAGACCGCACCGGCCGAGCAGGCCGCCGCACCGGCCAAGAGCTACACGAACGACCTGGACGGCTGGATCAAGGAGTCGCTGGACATCATGGCCCAGCACGGCATCCCCGGCTCGTACGAGGGCATCCACCGCAACATCATGCGCGAGTCCTCGGGCAACCCGCTGGCCATCAACAACTGGGACTCCAACGCCGCGGCCGGAACCCCGTCCAAGGGTCTGCTCCAGGTCATCCAGCCGACCTTCCTGGCCTACCACGTGCCCGGCACGGCGATGGACAGCTACGACCCCGTCGCCAACATCACCGCCGCGTGCAACTACGCCGCGGACCGATACGGCTCGATCGACAACGTGAACGGCCCCTACTGAGCCGCTGTCCACTGAGCCGAGGCGGACACAGCACCACCCAGCAGCGCCGAGGCGCCGGTCCCACCTGACGGG
>NZ_JBHXSL010000107.1:0-6750 GCF_042714725.1 Streptomyces sp. NPDC058685 | reverse complement strand
GTCGTCGGCCTCGTGTGCCTCCGCCGGCACGACACGCTCGCGCAGATCGCCTCAGGTTTCTGCATCTGCGTCCGCACCGCCCACGCCTACGCCACCGCCGTCATCAACCACGTGTCCGAAGGGGCCGCTGGACTGCAGCGTCTCCTGCGGGAGACCGATCCCGAGCACATCCTGCCCGCCGGCACGCTCACCGAGTGCGAACGCGTCGGTACAGCCGGGCCACTTCTCGCAGAAGTACCGCCGCCACGGTGTGAATGTGCAAGTCGTGACCGACAGGCCCACCCGGGGAGTCGGCGCCACCGGCCGCACCCCCTACTACCACTACCGCAAACAGCCCCAGCGCTACCAGCAGTTCAACCGCGACTACACCCGGCTCCGGCACCCGGCGATCTCGCCCTAGGTGTATTGACATGGAGCGTTGTTCACGCGGCTGATCGGCGGTTCCGTGAATGCAGTTCGGCAGCGGCGGTGGTTGCAGGTGCGCGCTCGCGTAGTTGCGGGGACTGCTTGCTCTGCTGGAGCGGAAGAACGGCTGGACCCTGCGGAGGAAGCCGGACACGCAGGCTTTGACCGCATTCGCCGGTTTCTGAACCAGATCGAGTGGGACGCCGATGAGGTCCTGGACGACGTGCGTGACTACGTCGTGAAACATCTCGGAGACCTGAACGCTGAGCTGATCGTGGATGCCACCGGATTCCTGAAGAAGGGCCTGCGCACGGCCGTCGTGCAACGGCAGTACCCGGCGCCGCCGGGCGTACGGAGAACTGCCGGATCGGAGGGTTCCCCGCCTATGCGGGCCCGCGCGGGCGGACGTTGATCGACCGCCCCCTATATCTGCCCACGTTCTGGACCGACGACCGGGAACGGTGCCGACAAGCGGGCATCGACGACAGTGCGCCTTCGAGACGAAAGTGGCCATGGCCAAGGCGGCACGGTAGTCACCGCTGTTCCGTCGCTCACCCGGTCCACGATCCGTTCCCCGGCCTGCCGCGGCAGAAGTGAAAACGCCGGTCGTGCGGGGCCGAGAGCGCATGGGCCCGCGGATCTATGACTGGGCCCGCGTCGAGGTCCGGCCCTGGCACCGCGAAGACCGTCGGCACTGGGTTGTCGCCCGTCGTAGCGTCAGCCAGCCCGATCAGATCTCCTACTACCTTGCCTACTGTCCCGCCGAGACCACCCGGGACGAACTGATCTCCATCGCGGGCAGCCGGTGGACTGGAGCCCGGTTTCGCCCGGTCCGCTGGGCTCGGACCAGTAGTTCGCCCCCCTTCAGCCTGACGTGGGCGGAGCCGAGCATCACCCGGGACAGGTCCAGCAGGTCCTCGTCGGCGAGTTGGTCCAGCACTGCCTGGTGCTGGCAGCCCACACCCCAGCCCGCGGCCAGATCGTTCGTTGCGGTCTCAGGAGTATGTTCCAAGCCAATGCGTGAGTCCGGCTCGCGGGGTAGTAAACCAATGAGCACAAAATACTCAATAGGCGGATCGGGTTTGCGTTATATCATTGGGCCGAAACTGATGGGTTTCCTGGTCGTTGACAAGTGGCTGCGCCGACACGGTTCCTCCCGCCCAATCAGTTGTCCCCGGTCAACCGCTTTGCAAGCACGGGCGGTTGACCGGAACTGACGAAGCCTGCAACTCCTTTCTGCAATGCCCAGGATGGAAGACTTCTATGCAGAATCCCCGTACTTCAGGTCCCGTTCTCTCCTCCCATGCGGGCCTCAGCTCCGGCAGCCCCGACGAAGGGCTCCAGGCCGAGCTGCGGACGACCAACGGGAAGGACGAGGCGCTGTCCGTAGCAGTACTACTGGCGAGGCACTGGCAGCCCCTGTTCGACTACGCTTCGAGCAGCACCCCATCGGCGAAGGCCGCCTCGATGCTCGCCGCAGCGGCATTCAACAAGGTGCTGGAGAATCTCCGGAAGGCAAGGCCGCCTGCGGCTCTACGTCCACTTCTCTTATTGACTGCGCGTCAAATAGCCAAGAGATGGGCGAGCGACCGAAACGTCCTCGCACTGCCCGAACTGCAGTATCCGGGCGGTCGCACTCTCAGAGCAGACATGTTCACTCTCCCAGAGAATCGCGAGTTAGTCTTCCGCGCTTTCCTTGCCATGCCGGTGCCCGACCAATGCCTGCTCTGGCATGCGGAGGTCGAGGCTGAGGGCATAGCCGTACCGGCGGCACTATTGGGCATTGATCCGCGCACCGCTGGGGCTCAACTCGAACGGGCGCGTGAGCTCTTCCGTGCGGACTGTCTGCGGGCTCACGCCGAACTCGCGCCGCACAAGGGCTGTCGCCATTACGGCCGTCTCCTTGATGCGGCACTGCGCCGGGGCTACACCCTGATCCCGGACGTCCAGAAGCATCTGGCGGAGTGTCAGTACTGCCGCCACGCCACCGACCAGCTCAACCACCGGGGCGGCCGGCTAGCCTTGCTGCTGGCCGAAAGCCTCCTCGGCCAAGCCGCCCGTGGCTACCTTGAATCGCGACCGGCCCGCAACAGCGCCCGCGCGCAGGGGAGAGAAGGCACGGTTCGTATTACGGGCCGGCACTCGAGGACCAGGCACCCGCGCACACTGCCTCGTATGACCTTCCCTGGCCAGCACCTGCTACTGGACCGGCCGAAGGCCGCCCTGACCGGTCTCGGGCTGCTGATGGCCGGCGCGCTCATCGTGACCGCCGTCTCGGCGCTCTGCTCGAACGACACGCCCGAGTCTGGATCCCAGATGCCGCCCGGCCACCCCCCGCAGCCGTCGAGCACATCCGCCGGACGCCCGGCGGGCCCAATTAATACCAGACTGCGCAATGCCGACGGCGGCCTTTGTCTTGACATCCATGACCGCAGGGCTGCGCCGGGCGCCCTGGCAGTGATGGCGGTGTGCTCGGCCTCCGTGACGCAGAGGTGGGTGTACGAGGACGACGGGCTGCTTCGTACCTCCGCCGCCGCGGACCTGTGCCTGAACTCCCACGAGACGGATGGTGTGGCCGTACTGAGCGCCTGCACGGCGGCGTCGGCGGCAAACGCCGCGGACGTACGCTACGACCTGACCGTCCAGGGCAATGTTGTCCCCTGGTGGAGCGGCGGAAAGGTACTCGTTCCGGTCTCGCCCGATCCGGCCACGGCCGTGGTAGTTAGGGTCCGTGACGGATCAGCGGCGCAGAGATGGGTCCCTGAGAACCTGACTGCCGGACCAGACAGCGGCCAGCATTAGACGGTGTCTTGATTGGTGGCGTCCGTAGGCTTCGCCTATGGAGAGTGGACTTGAGACCGTGTGCCGGATCTGCGGGCTGGACGTCGGTGAGGTGCGGTTCGACGAGCACGGCTTGGCCCTGTTCGTCATCTGTGGGTGCTGCGGCACTGAGTCCGGCGTCGGAGACGACACCGTGGCTCAGGCCCGGCTCCTTCGTGACCGTTGGCTCGATGCTCAAGCCGTGTGGTTCGATCCCGGGACTCGACCGGCCGAGTGGGAACTGCAAGGGCAGTTGCACAAGATTCCGTCGCGCTGGCGCTGACCGGGAAGACTGTCAGTCCGCTGTCGACAGGCGGCGGAAGCAGATGAGGAACGCGGCGAGTCCGGCGAAGGCAAGGAAGTGCTCGGCCTTGCGCTCATAGCGGCGGTGCAGGCGCCGGCATCCGTTTAGCCAGGACATCGTCCGCTCGACCACCCATCGATGCCGGCCCAGGCGGCCGGAGGACTCGACGCCGCGGCGGGCGATGCGCGGCACTATCTGCCGGCGGCGCAGCCACCTGCGCAGGTGGTCGAAGTCGTAGCCCTTGTCAGCGTGCAGCTTGGTTGGCCGACGCCGCCTGGGGCCGTACCGAGAGCGGATTGGCGGAATGCCACGCATCAGCGGCACCAGCGCCTGGCTGTCGTGCAAGTTGGCGCCGGAAATGCCGAGGGAGAGCGGCAGCCCGTTGCGGTCACAGATGACATGGATCTTCGACCCGAGCTTGCCACGATCGGTCGGATTCGGTCCGGTCAAAGGCCCCCTGTGACCGCCCGGATGCTGGCCGAGTCGATGGCACACCGCGACCAGTCCAGCTCACCATTCGCGCCGAGCCGGTCCAGCACAACCCGATGCAGCTTCGCCCATACGCGGGCCTGGGACCAATCCGTGAAACGTCGATGCACGGTCTGCCAGGAGGCGCCGAAGACCGGCGGCAACTGCCGCCAGGTGCAGCCCGAAGTCGCAACGAAGACGATCGCGGCCAGCACGGCACGGTCATCACACCTCCGTCGTCCACCGCCCTGTGCCCGCACCGGCGGCTCCGGTGCCACATCCTGGAAGATCTCCCACAGACCGTCCGGCACCCGCCGCTCAACTATCCCCATGCCGAGACAACGAGCAACCACCAATCAAGACACCGTCTAAGGCCGACGTTATCGTGCGGGTGCGATCTAGACGCCCCTGCTCTGCCGCACTGGGGTGCTGTCGAAAGTGGGCGTTGGTGGAGCGGCCCGCTTCAAGGGGCGGCGGGGGGAGCAGCCGGAACCTGGCGTCCGAATGGCTCACCTGATCACCTCGCTCAGAGCGGAAGTCGCCGCGGCGATGTCACCGTCCACCGCAATATTTGCGATGCCCCTTGCGTCCATCGGCGTGTGTCTCTTGCGCGGTCGAGGGCAAGCCGCAGGTCCTGGCTGTCTCAGGCGGCGGCTGTCGGCTTCGCCGTTTCGGCGGTGCGGCGGTGTTCGGCGTTGATGCGTTGGGCTTCTTCGAGCTGGTCTTCGAGGATGATGATGCGGCAGGCAGCCTCGATGGGAGTGCCCTGGTCGACAAGCTCGCGGGCGCGGGCGGCGATGCGCAGTTGGTAGCGGGAGTAGCGGCGGTGGCCGCCCGGGGAGCGTAGCGGGGTGATGAGGCGGGCTTCGCCGATGGCGCGGAGGAAGTTCTGGGTGGTGCCGATCATTTCGGCGGCCCGGCCCATGGTGTAGGCGGGGTAGTCGTCGTCATCGAGACGGCTAAGGGAGTCGTCTGCTGTCATTGCACCTCTCCGTGGCACGCGTGGAGGGGCCCTGGTGCCATTGGCACCAGGGCCCCGAAGGAACTGCTACACCATCTGCCGGCCCTGGTACTGCGCCGGCCTTCTGTGTCCGCACGTCCGCCCGGGAGAGGGCGGGCAATGCGGGGATCGCGGTTGCTTGACCGGAGACCACCTCACTATCGATGTCCTGCGGTACCCGGACTCAACACTCTGCCCGGGCGATCCTGATGGCGCCTCGCTCCTCCGTTCTTCCCTCTGGGATCACTTACCTACTAATGGCACTGCGTACTGCTCTGTACTGCTGGTGATGCGAACCACTGGTACTGCTCAGTGGCCTGCGGTAGCGCCACTCCTCGGCAGCCGGCCCCGTCGCCCGTCCTGCATCTGCTCTGGCTGAGAACCCCACTGCCGAACCTCTCGGTGCGCGCGCCCGCAGCCGACGCCTTCACCGAGGTGCTGCTCACTGACTTCACTGCTGGGTACTGCGAACTGCACCTACAGGTACCGCCACTGCGGTACTGCTGACGGCGGCCCCTGATCACTGCAAGCCACCCGGTCCGGTCGCCAGCCCCGTCGCCATCCTGCAACCACTCCGGCTTCAGAACTCCACCACCGCACCGCCCTGCAACTGCGGTACTGCCGCCCGGCAGTTCATCTCTGCCAGGCCCTGCCGTCTCTCTGGGCTACGAGAGAAACCATAGCCACACCACCACCCAATGTCTACTCCAGCCGACACAGATTTTCGCGTGTTCGACGGTGAAGTAATCGACCTCGAACGACGACGAGAGCAGTCACCAGGGCGCTACTGCGATGGATTGACGGATCGCAGCCTGCGATCTCCCCCGCCTGCCGACGACCAATCCTGGTGGCCGATTGCTCGATGTGGGCGAGTTCGCTCTGGCGTGAGCGCGGTGGTGGACGGCCCGGCACGGGAGCGGCCCGGTGTATCCACGGGCAGACCGGCAGACCATTGCGGTGGCTGTGGAGGCGGACCCCCGGTGCTCCTGGTCCTCGAGGAGAGGGTGACCGGTCCGCAAGCGGTACCGGTCCGGTGAATGCAGGTGGGTCACTGCGCCGGTGGAGCGCGTCATTGTCACCGCCAACTCCGGCGGCCAGCAGTCCCGGGCCGGGGCCAGGTCGCGCGGGTGCTGCAGCGCGACCGGCCGTGAAGACAGATGCGCTCACCGCGCTGCCGGCAGGCTCGCTGCAGCGGCGGATGCGTTTCGACCTCGCGCTCACCGAACTCGCTCGGCCCGTCCTCAGTCCCCGATAGCCCGCGGCGGTTCCCGGGCGACCGAGAGACAGAAGTCCGGATTCCCTCATACAGCAAATCTGTCATGGCGGAAGTAGACATTCGGCCTGTCGGGAGGTTAACGTCCTCCTCCGAAAGGGCACGGCAGAGACCAACTGCCGCACCGGCAGTACCAGCAAGTTGAGGAACGGCAGGGGTGTGGCGGCGCGGAAGGCCCCCAGGGTCCTGGGGCCCTCGCCAACTGCCGGGCCGCCGGGCGCGAAAGAAGTACGCACGACAAGCGTTGTGGATGACTGCCGCTCGTCTGGGCAGGCGGTGCAGGCCACACCGCGGAGAGGAAGGGAACTGCTATGCCGAGGGTCAAACACCACACCCTGTCGGAGTCGGAGCAGCCGACAGCCGACACCTTGCAGATGGTGTGTGGCCTGCCGTGGGTCGAGGATGCCGGCAAGGTCGCGCCGAAGGATGCGAAGAGCCTGTCCAAGGTCTTCTTCGACCGGCTGCAGACCCTCGAAGAGG
>NZ_JBHXSL010000106.1:0-6876 GCF_042714725.1 Streptomyces sp. NPDC058685 | reverse complement strand
CGTAAGCGGCCAGGCTCTGCTCGGTGTAGGCGGTCACGCGCAGATCCCATCCGCTGCTCCAACCGCGGCGTGCGAGCAGCTCGTGGAGCAGGGAGGAAGGTCTGGCGGATCTGCTGGTCGATGTGCTTGAGCCGGTCGTCCAGGGCCAGTACCTGAGCGGCGATGTCCGCGACGATGGCGGCGGCGACATCCTGGCCCGGCAACGTGGTGTGCTGAGCCTTCGCGGCTTGCAGTGCGGTGGCGGCTACCGAATCGGGGTTGCGCACGTTCCGGCCTGCCAGCCAGGTGGCAAGGCGGGCCCGACCGCGGCGGCGTATGGCTACCGGGGTCTGGTAGCCGGTGAGCAGGACGAGCGCGCCCTTGTGGTCGGCGTAGTCGAAGGCGCGTTCCAGCGCGGGGAAGATGCCGGTGAGCGTCGCGGAGCCGGTTGAGCATGCGGACCCGGTCTGCGATCAGGTCGGATCGATGGGCGGTCAGGAGAGCAAGATCAGCGACCAGTTGGGCGGGCACGTCGATGGAGCTGAAGTCTCGCCGCAGGCGCGCGGTGTCGGCGATCACGTAGGCGTCACGGGCGTCGGTCTTGGCTTCACCGCGATAGGCGCCGGACATCCGGTTAACCGTCCGGCCGGGAACGTAGACGGCCTGTTGGCCGTGGGCGGCGAGTAACGCCAGCAACAGCGCGGACGCTGTGCCGGCGATGTCCACGGCCCAGTGCACCTCGTCCGAGAGGTCGAGGATCTCTCCGAGTGCGGTCAGAATCGCGGCCTCGTCGTTGTGAACTTTCCGGCTCCAAGCCGTTGCCCCAGTCTCGTCGACCGCGGCAAGCCAGTGATGAGCCTTGCCTGCGTCGATCCCGACCCAGAGTCGGGTCAGATGCTCGGCCATGTACTTCTCCTCAGCGTCAGGCAGCATGCCGTTCGGTCCGAGGAACACCCGCCGTCAGCTCCGTAAACAGCGACCAAGCGCACATCTCAATCAGCGGCCAGGGCGTCCCGGAGAGGCGGGCGGCCACTCCACCGGAGCCACCTGGGGGCAAGCGGTTTTAGAGCCACACCCGACTCTCCCGGACCGCCGAACAACTTACGGAGCGGTGTTGGGCCATCCCTTGATGGCCGCTCGGGATCTGCGCCGTATGCGAGCAAAACCGCAGTACAGGCGGCATCCAAAGGGTCGCCGGTCTGGACCGCACCATCGGCTTCACCATCAATGGCCCACAGCAGCGGAGTCCAACCGCTGACATCATCGAGCTCATTGGGATCTTGCCCCTGGTCCAGGAGGCGCGTCACCTCAGCCAGATCATCAGCCTCTACCGCAAGGCGAAGAGGAGACATTTCAAAGCGAGGCTCATAGTCGATCATGAACACTGGTCCAATCAGCCGGACCATGCGTCGGACAAGGTGCCCAGAGCGTAGCCCTGCCCCTCGCGTACCCGTTCGATCGGGGAGTCAGGGGGAAGCGGTCGATCACGGGGCACTGAGCCGAGGCCGCCTGCTTGGGTGCAGACTCCATCAGCCAGCAGCGTCACCGGCCGACCACCCGACTCAGCGCAGTATGCACTCTCCGGGGAAAGCCGTTCAGCCTGCCCCGTCATTAGCCGCCAAGACTCGAAGCGCCCTTCGCGCAGCAGCAATCACCAAGCCCCAATTTTCGGACCGGATCAGGTCGGCGCCCTCAGCCGGGATTTGAAGCACCGAATGGAACGAGGCTTCCAGCTCCCTCATTGCGTCGACTTCTTCCTGATCTTTAAGCAGAAGACCCAAGCTCATTTCAGGGCGATCCAGACCTTTATCGTCGAAAAAGTCCCACATATCGTCAAGGCTTTCATACCCCGGCTCGACTACTGCCCAGTTGGCTTCCTGCCAGCATCGATCAGCGAGCTTAACGAGCCATTCAACAAGCTGACTTCTCAGCCAGGGCATCTCCAGACCACTTCCGTCAGGGACCATGCCAACTCCTCCAAGTGACCCACTCTGACCATTGGGATATGCCCCTCAGGGTGATCCCGCGAACGAGAATGCCAGCAGGCCACGTGGCAATTGGGCGGCACCTCACACGGGCTCCCATGGCCGCCGAACCAGCATCGGCTTGGGCCACGGGTGCTTACAGGCGTGTGCGAGTCCATTCCGCGGGGTTGGCGTGGATCCTGTTGAGCAAGTCGGTGAAGGCCGAGCGGTCCAGAAGGAGCCCGTTGTACTCCAGTGGGATCCGCTTGCCGTTGATAACCGCGGTCGGTGTACCGGGCCCCCCGGGCTCCTCCTTGCCACCGGCCCGCTCATACGCCTTCTCCGAAGTGGTGACGAAGGTGCGGTACTTCATGGTCTTGACGGCCGCGTCAAACTCCGGGCCGCGCAGGCCCTCCACCCGGTCGGCGAGTTTCAGCAGGAAGGCATCGGTGTAGCCGTCGACCGTCTCTTCGGGCTGGTTGGCATACAGCACTTCGTGGTACTCCGCGAACCTGCCCTCTTCCAGAGCAGCGCGCAGTGCGTTGACTGCCCTCTTCGAACCGGTGCCGCCCACGCGGTCGTCCAGGAACGACGCCAGGGTGTACTCGGTCTTCACCTCCCGCCGTACCGTTGCTCCCCGCAGCTCCGGACCGCCGCCCGTGGTCTCGAACTCCTCGCAGTACGGACACCGCGGATCCTCGTACAGATGCACCGTCACCGCCGCGTCCGGATCCCCGACCACGATGGTTGTGCCGTCCGAGCCGAGCTTCTCCGGCAACTCCTCCACACCCGAATACGGGACTTTGACCTCCGCCTGCGCAGCCCGCTGGCCGCACCCCGCCAACGCCAGCACCCCAGCCGCGCACACCGCAGCCCACCCCATAGCACGCACCCTGCGCCACCCCTCCCCAGGAACAGCGCGACCCTAGACCATGCCCACAGGAAATGCACAGACATTGATCACCGCAGGTCATGAGTGGTCGGGGTCGTGCACGAGCACCGACCGCGCAAAGGGACGTGGGCGAGGACGCCCGCGACTATGTAAGGCGGTCATCGGGTGGCCAGCTGGCGCTGCGCACGGGGACGGCTGCCGTGTCACTCCCACCGTTCCAGGCGTCCATGACGGTCTGGGAGATGGATCCGCTCTGTACGGGGCTACTGCGCACCGCCGGAATCGCTCCGCTGGAAGGCAAGGAGCATGGGGTCAGGCCGTCACGGTCATTCAGTCCTCCTCCACTGAAGTGCGGGCATCAGCGTCACGACCGCGCGATCCCCGGGCCCTTCCCTTCGATGCACGTCAAGCGCGCCATTTCTCCTGACATCAGCGCCTGACACCAACAGCAGCAAGCACCGACGGCTACGGCGCTGACGCCACTGTTGCCAGTGCTTGATGCCGCTAGACGCCAGCCGGCCGAAGACGGCTACACATGGCAGATCCAGGGCATCCGGCGATGTCAAAGAAGTGGCATGCAGTTTCGGCCAACGAAATGGCACTTCACACTTTCAGGGCCTGGGAAGTCCGCTGACACGGCATCAGGCTGGCTAGGGGCTGCGGTCGCCGGGGTCCGTAAAGTTGGGTGCTGGGGCGGGGCTTGAGTTGGTTTCAGCTGAGGAGTCTGCGGACTGTGTTTCCCAGGCTTTCTCGTGGTCCCTCGAACCGCTCTTCTGTGTGGATCAGCTCGGCCACGGTGATACGGAGGTGGTGTCCCCCTTGGTGGCGGCCGTCATCAAGGGTGACCAGGTATGCGCCGTCGCCGGATCGGAAGACCGATCTGCTCGGCCGGTCCTCGGGTCGGCTGGGTCTTTGCATTCTTGCCGGTATGTATTCGTAGGCCAGGTCCTTGGCTGCCTGCTCGGCTTCCTGCCTTTCTCCTTCGATGTGCCGGCTGGCGGTCAGCCGGCACTGGTGGAGTTCGAGAACCGTGTGGGCGTCGATGCGCTTCGATTCGGCGGTGAGTTCTTCCAGAAGGACGTACCAGGAATATTTCATGGAGGGAGTGTACGACCTGTCTGTGCTTCAAAGAGTCTAGATATGGCCCGGGACCCCGAGGGGGCATGGGGTGTACCTCTCTCCCGCTTCGCCGAAAGCTTCTGGAGACTCCTCCAACAACTGTGCCGCGACGGCATCACTCTCGTTCCCCGCCCGGAGACCGTTCTGCCGGCCCAGTCGGTATCGCGTACTGCCTCTGCGCCCTGGCCACCCTCCTCACCGCAGCCGCGTTAGACATCACTGACCCACCCACCCACCCACCGACCCTCACGGCGTTCTCGTCACCGGCGACGCCCGTACGCAGTAGCCACACAACCAAGACCGGACAGCGCAGGGTCTCGTAGCGACTGACCTGCCCCGCACATCGGGGGTATAACGCTCAACGAGCCACACGCCCAGCCTCCATCCGCAGAGCCTCCCCGGGGCCTGGTCGGGTGCGGGCCGTGCCTCCGTAGATCGGTGGACAGTTGAGGGACTGGATGTGCCCGACCCGTCCGGTCGTGTTGTTGATCAGGGCTCGAGTGAGTCCGTCGTGGCGGGCCGCGGAGGGCGCTTGACACCGCTGCATGCCAAGAGCTCGGTCCCCGTGGCGTCGAAGTACAGATTGAAGAACCAGATCCGGTCCACTGTTTCGATGATTCCGGTGCGCAGTTGCTCACCACGGCGCTGCGCGAGGATCTCAACGGTCTCGTCGAGACCGAGGGTCAGCTGGCCGGTCCTCGACACCCGTCTCAGCCGTGTGGCGGCGATGCCGCAGACCATCCACTGGGGCACCTCGTCGTCCCAGACCACTACCTTGCCGCCGGCAGCGATAGCGTCCCGCGCTGCACTGCAGGCGCTCGTCTGGTCGGTGAGCATCGCGGCAATGTCGGGCTGACGTGAGTGCTCGTCCTCGGCGGCCATGCGGTGACTGTACTGAGCAGAGGCCTTGAGAGATCATCTCATTTGGTAAGTCTGCGGTAGCAGATGAGAGTGCAGGCGATGCCGCCGAAGGCAAGGAAGTGAATGGCCTTACGTTCGTAGCGGCGGTGGAGTCGGCGGCAGCCGGCGAGCCAGGCCACGGTGCGCTCGATGGTCCAGCGGTGCCGTCCCAGCCTCTGCGAGTACGCAACGCCTTTGCGGGCGATGCGGGGTGTGATGTTCCGGCCTCGTAGTCATTGCCGCAGGTGACGGTTGCCATAGGCCTTGTCGGCGTGGAGTTTGGCGGGTCGACGTCGGCGCGGTCCGCGGCGAGATCGGATCGGCGCTATGCCGCGGACGAGGGGCTCGAGCGTCTGACTGTCGTGCAGGTTGGCGCCGGAGATGCCGATCGAAAGGGGCAGGCACTTCGGTGATCAAGTGGATCTTCGAGCCGTACTTGCCCCGATCCACAGGATTCGGACCCGTCAGGTCCCCCTTTTCAGGGCCCGCATGTTCACCGAGTCGATCGCGCACCGCGACCAGTCCAACTCGCCTCGTGCCCCGAGCTCGTCCAAGACCAGGCGGTGTAGTTTCGCCCACACCCGCAGTCGGCTCCACTCCATGAAACGACGGTGCGCCGTCGCCCCGGACGGGCCGAACACCGGCGGGACCTGCGATCACGTGCACCCTGTCGTCGCCACGAAGATGATCGCGGCCAGTACCTCGCGGTCACCATGCCGACGCCGACCACCCCCTTGCGGACGCGTCGGCGCCTCCGGCACCACCCGCTGAAACAACTCCCACAACCCGTCCGGGAACAGACGCTCCACCATCAGCACGACTGACAGACTACCGGCCAAACCAAATGAGATGACCTCTAAGGCCAGTGGGCCTAGGTGTATTGACCTGGAGGGTTGTTCACGCGGTTGATGGGTGGCTGGCCTCCGAGTGCGGTGTGGCAGCGATGGTAGTTGTAGGTGTGCAGGAAGTCGGCGAGTGCGGCCGTGCGCTGGTCGTTGCTGGTGTAGGGCCGCTGGTAGGCCATTCGTCGAGCAGGGTGCGGTTGAAGCGTTCGACTTTCCCGTTGGTCTGCGGCCGGTAGGGGCGGGTGAGTTTGCCGGCCGCGCCGAGGTCGGCCAGGGCCTGCTTCCAGAGGCTGCTTTTGCGGTAGGACCAGGCGTTGTCGGTCAGCACGCGTTCGATCCGGTCGATGCCGTGGGCGGCGAAGAACGTGGCTGCCCGGCTCAGGAAGGCGGCGCAGGTGGCGGCTTTCTCATCGTGGTGGACCTCGCTGTAGGCGAGGCGGGTGTGGTCGTCGACCGCGGAGTGGACGTAGTCGAATCCGACGCCGGTCTTGGTCAGGCGGCTTTCGGGCCGTCCCAGGACGCGCCAGCCGCCGCCGTCCGGGATCCGGCCGAGTTTCTTCACGTCGACGTGCACCAGCTCGCCAGGCCTCTCGCGCTCGTAGCGGCGGATCACCTGCCCGGTGGGCCGGTCCAGGAAGGCCAGGCGGTTCAGGCCGTGACGAGCAAGGATCCGGTGCACGGTCG
Organism: Streptomyces sp. NPDC058685; assembly: GCF_042714725.1. Taxonomy (NCBI): domain Bacteria; kingdom Bacillati; phylum Actinomycetota; class Actinomycetes; order Kitasatosporales; family Streptomycetaceae; genus Streptomyces; species Streptomyces sp. NPDC058685. The sequence goes on along the minus strand of NZ_JBHXSL010000106.1, from coordinate 493 downwards.
AGGCGGGCAGTCCCAGGATCGGGCCGATCCGCGCCGGACCGAGCTTGCGCTCCTTGCGTAGTCGGCAGACCCGGCCCTCGGTCTCGGCCGCGGTCCTGTGCGGTGTCGTATGCGGCCGGCTGGACCGGTCCCGCAATCCGGCCTCGCCCTCCGCCCGCCACCGCCGCACCCATTTGTGAGCCGTGGTGCGGGATACGCCCATCTCGGCCGCGACATGCGCGACCGGACGGCCGGAACGGACACGTTCAACCAGCAGCCGCCTGCCGTGAATGGTCAGCCGGGCATTACGGTGGGACACGAAGACCTCCGTGCGGTGCAGTCCTAGACAGCTCCACCACACCGGAGGTCTTCGCCATGATCAAGACCCACGACAGTCAACAACGCTCGTGATCAATACACCTAGGACGAGGGCCGACATGGTCGGACCGTGGCGGTCTTCTCGTCATGGGCGGCCAGGCCGCGCCATTGCGATCGATGACCGGAACGTAACGCC
>NZ_JBHXSL010000105.1:0-7259 GCF_042714725.1 Streptomyces sp. NPDC058685 | reverse complement strand
AGCGGGCACCGACCGCGATCGGCGGCTGCGCACGAGCAGGTGGAGGAAGTACGGCGTACCGACCATCGCCGTCATGAGTCCGGCGCCGAGCTGGGCCGGGGCGATCACCGTACGGCCCAGAAGGTCCGCGACGCAGACCAGGGTGGCGCCGAGGATCACCGCGACCGGTATCACCCGCACATGGCGCCTGCCCACCAGCGCACGGGCCGCGTGCGGTGCCACCAGCCCGACGAATCCGATCCATCCCGCAGCGGAGACCGCGGTCGCGCTGAGGAGGACGCTCACCACGAGGAAGCCCAGTCGCTCCCGGGGCAGACCGATGCCGAGCAGTCTGGGCGTGTGGTCGTCGAGGGAGACGAGGTCGAGTTCCTTGCGGCGTAGGACCGCGATCGCCAGACCCACGGCGAGTACCGCCGCGAGAGGCAGCACGTCCGGCACGGTCCGCCCGTACGTGGACCCCGAGAGCCAGGTGAGGGCCTTCGTCGCGTTGAACGGGTCGGTGAGCACGATGAGCAGGCTGATCACGGCGGAGGACGCGGTGGCCATGCCGATGCCCACGAGGACGAGGCGGTTCTGCTGGAAACCGCCGCGTGCCGCGAGGCCGAAGACGACGGCGGCGGTGATCGCCGCGCCGGCGAGCGCGGCCCCCGCGATGCTCCACGACCCGGCCATGGGCACGGTGGTCACCAGAGCCACGGCACCGAGGGCGGCCCCGCCGGAGACGCCGAGGACACCGGGCTCCGCGAGCGGATTGCGGGTCACGGCCTGCACCAGCGTTCCCGACAGGGCCAGTGCGGCGCCTGCCAGAAGTGCCGCGTAGACGCGGGGGGTGCGGGTGTCGAGGACGAAGGAGATGCTCTGACCGGCTCTGCCCTGCATCCAGTTGACGACATCGCCCAGCAGCAGCTTGCTGTCGCCGAGCAGCACGGCGGCGATCGTCACACCGACGAGGACCGTCGTCAGGACGGCCGTGGTGGTCAGGAAGGTCGCCCGGCTCCTGATGCGCAGGCGGTCGGGTGCGGCCGCCGCGGTGGTGTCCCGGAGCCGTGTCGCCATCACGACCAGGAACAGGGCGCCGACGAGGCTGGTGACGACGCCCGTCGGGACGGCGACCGCGGTGTCCGCGGGCACGAGTGCCCGCAGCAGCACATCCGATCCGAGCACCAGCGCGGCTCCCGCCAGGCCCGCGAGCGGCATGCTCGCACGGCCCCGGGTGAACGCGCGGAAGCGTCGCGCCAGGGGACGCACGAGTGCGGGCGCGCACAGGCCGACGAAGCCGATCGGCCCGGCGAGCGTGACCGCGGCCGCCGAGAGGAGCGACGCGAGCACCACCACGGTGACGCGCGTCGTCCGGACCCTGACCCCGAGGCCGCGCGCGGCGTCGTCGCCGAGTGCCAGGGCGTCGACCCGACGGGCGATCAGCAGCAGCCCGACGAGCGCGGCAGCGGCGACGGGTGCCATCTGCACCACGCCGTCGAACCCGTTCTGGCTGATGCTGCCCTGGTTCCACTGATAGAGCCCCTCCGTCTGCCGGGGGAACAGCAGGAGGAGCCCCTCGGTGATGGAGGTGAGGCCGAGGGTGAGGGCGGTACCGGCGAGAACGAGCCGGACGGTGCCCGCGCCCAGGCCCGCCAGCCCGAGGACGATGCCCGCCGCCGCCAGAGCGCCGACGAACGCGACGCCCGCGGAGGCGAACAGGGGGAGACTGATGCCGGTGACCGCCATCAGCCCGAGCGCGAGGTAGGAACCCGCGTTCACGGCCAGGGTGTCGGGTGAGGCGAGGACGTTGCGGCTGACCGCCTGAAGGGCGGCGCCCGCCATGCCGAGCACGGCCCCGACAAGCAGTCCGGCGACCATCCTCGGCAGCCGGGACGCGATGACGACGGAGGCGTCGCCCGCGTCCGCCCGGCCGGTGAGAGCCTTGAACACCGCGTTGGCGTCCGTCGCGGCGGTGCCCTGTGTGATGTCGATGGTCGCGAGAACCGCGAGTGTCAGGAGAAGAGCGGCGGTCACCGCTGCCGGGCCCGTCCGGGACGGGGCCGGCGACGAACGAGCCGCGGATTTCGTAGCGGTGACTGCCATGGTCCTACTTCTTCGTGAGCGCCTGGACGACCGCGTCGATGTATGCCTCCATCGACTCGGTGCCGCCGAACATCCAGATGCCGTCGGGCAGCCGGTGCACGTCGCCGGACTTCACGAACGGCAGGGACGTCCACACGGAGTTCTTGGCGAGGGCGCCGGTGAACGGCGTGCTCGACGCGTCGTCCTTGTTGGCGATGTAGGCGAACTGGACAGCGCCGAGCTTGGTGAGTCCCTCGACGTCGGTGGCGGCCAGACCGTAGCTCTCGTCGCCCTTGACGCTCCAGGCGTTCTTCAGGCCGACCTTCTCGTTGACGGCGCCGAGGAGCGAACCGCTGGTGTAGGGCCGGATCGAGACCTGGTTGGAGGCGACGTAGCCGTCCGCGAAGGCGAACCGGGTGCCGGCGAGCCCGGCCTTGTCGAGCGCCTGCTTGCCCTCGGTGAGCTTGGCCTCGAACTCCTGCTTGAGCTTTTCGGCCCGTGCCGTGGTGCCGGTGGCCTTCGCGATGACGTCGAGGTTCGCCGTCATCCGGCCGATCGGGTCGGCCGCCTCGGCGGAGCGCACCTGGAGCACGGGCGCGACCTTGCGGAGCTGCTTGACGGCGGCCGCCGGCAGGTCGTGGGTGGCGACGATGAGGTCGGGCGACAGGGAGGCGACGGCGTCCATGCTCGGCTCGCCGCGCAGGCCGATGTCCTTGGGCTCGTTCTTCAGCGGAACGACGGTGTCCCAGGCCTTGTAGCCCTTGACGTCGGCGACGCCGACGGGGTCGACGCCGAGGGATATCAGGTGTTCGACGACGTTCCACTCGGTGCCGACGACCTTCTTGGCGGGGCCGTCGAGTTGCACCTTGGCGCCGGAGGCGTCGGTGAGGGTGATGGGAGCGGCGGTCTTCTTCACGGCGTCCGCGGCGGGCTCGGTCGTACCGCAGGCGGACAGGGCGAGGGCCGCGGCGGTGGCGGCTGCCGCGGTGATGAGGAGGCGTCTCATGAGGTGGCGCTGGGCCTTTCACTTCGTGTGTGGTGTCGGCCGATCGCGCGGGTGCGCAGCCGGCCCGTCAGTGGGTCGTGGGAGATCTCGATGCGGATGCCGTACGTGGCCGTCAGGCGCTCCGCGGTCAGGACGTCTTCAGGGCTTCCGTCGGCGATGATCCGGCCCGCATCGAGGAGCATGATCCGGTCGGCGACGGCCGCCGCCTGGTCGAGGTCGTGCAGCACGACGCCGACGGCGATGCCGTGAATGTCCGTGAGGTCGCGTACGAGATCGAGGAGTTCGACCTGGTAGCGGAGGTCGAGGTAGGTCGTCGGCTCGTCGAGGAGCAGCACACCCGTCTCCTGCGCGAGGCAGCCGGCGAGCCACACTCGCTGCAACTGCCCGCCGGAGAGGTTCTCGGCGCCGCGGTCGGCGAGTTCGGTGACACCGGTCATGGCGAGTGCTCGGTCCACGGCGGCACGTCCGTCGGGGTCCGCACCGCCCCAGCGTCCGCGGTGCGGGTAGCGGCCGAATTCGACGAGGTCGCGGACGGTGAGCCCGCTGGGAGTGGGGCGGCCCTGCGTCAGGAGGGCTACGCGGCGCGAGAACTCACGCGGGCTCAGCGCGAAGCCGTCGGTGTCGCCGTCGATGGTGAGCGTGGCAGTCCGCGGCTCCTGAAGGCGGGCCAGCGTGCGCAGGAGGGTCGACTTCCCGCTGCCGTTGGGGCCCACCAGGGCCGCCACTTCGCCGGCCCGAAGGGTTACGGACGCGTCGTGCACGACGTCGTCGCCGTCGTAGGCGACGGTCACACCTGTGGCCGACAGGGCATGGAGGGAGACCCTCGTGGCCGCTGAAGTTTCTGCGTCAACTGTCACGAGGTGAAGGTTAGCCTAGCCTAAGTAGTGCCCTGCGCCCGCGGCTACTGCTGTGACCAGGGAGGCCGCGGGGGAGGCGTCAGTTGCGGCGCAGCACCCGGTTCGCGGAGGTCGCGGCGACCGTCGCCAGGAGCCAGCCCGCGCAGATCAGCAGAACCGCGATCCACTGGAGGGGCCCGTCCGCCGCGTAGAAGCGGTCCTGCCCGAGATCGGTGAGCGGGATCAGCAGATCGAGTGTGTAGAGCGGGGCGTTGAACGCGGGGTACGGCCCGTCGCCGACCGGGCTCGGACGGTGCACGGAGAACACGGTCGCCCCGAGCGTCAGGAGCAGAACGAGCAGCCAGACGGCCCGGCTGGGCAGATAGCCGTAGCCGATCACCAGGTCCTGGAGCAGCCCCCAGAGCCGCTGGGGGAGCGGCAGTGTGGAACGCAGCCGCCGGTGCTTGGCGAGCAGCACCGACCGTGCGTCGGTGTCGCGGCCGATCCGTTGGTAGTGGGCCGCGAGTTGCTCGTACGGCTGGGGGGCGAACCCCGCGGGGTCCCGCATCAGCCAGGACAGCCGCTCGGCGGCGCGGGCGGGGCCCGGCAGCGCGTCGTAGTGGAGTCCGTCGAGGACAAGGGCCGCCGGCCAGGTGGCCGGATCGTCACGCAGAACCCCGAGTGCGGCGAAGCTCAGGTCGACGCGGCCGCCCGGCGCTTCCCGCAGTCCCAGCGACAGTTCGGGGGTGCCGACCCGCCGGAGGATCAGTGCGTCCTCGCCCTCGGGTGGGGAGATCGCCGCGCCCGCGAAGGAGATCCGGCTCGCGACGGAAGCGCTGCTGAGCCAGACGGTGCCGTGTGCGGTGAAGCCGCCCGAGCAGTCGATACGGGCGCCGACCACGAGGTTGCGTGCCCGCACCGCGATGCCCTCGTGGCCGGTGAGCTCGGCGCCGTCCAGTTGCAGCGAACCGCCGATCCTCGCCCCCGACAGTTCCAGCGTCCCCACCGCGACGAAGCCGTCACGGGCGTGCAGGTCCCCGCCCACCTGGACGCGGAAGGCCTTGACCGCCGGGCCCAGGGGATTGTCCACCCGGGCGCCGTCCAGATTGACCGTCCCCCGGATCTGGGTGTCGCGCAGGTCCATGCAGCCGTTCACCAGTACGCCGGCACCTGCCTGGATGTTGCCCTCGACGGTGGCGCACACCAGACCCAGGGCCGCCTGGCCGCGTTCCGTGCCGCGTCCGGTCAGCGTCGCCTCCTCGAGGTGGAGGGAGCCGCCGATGGTGGCCCGGTAGAGGTTGGTCGGCCCCTCGTTGACGAAGCCCCGGTCGAGGTGGACGCTCCCGCCGACGACGAGTTCGGGGGCGCGGAGGCGGGCTTCGGGGCCGAGCAGCCGCGCGCCGCGGAATCCGAGGTACTCCTGGACGTTCGCACTGTGGAGAAGCACGGCGCCGTCGCAGACCAGGCCGGCTGCGGACAGGCCCATCGCGACGCTGAGTGATTGCGCGTCCAGAGCCGGGCGCCCGGGCGGGCCCCCGATCCGGGAGTCGTCGAGGCTCAGCCAGGCGCCGACCCTGAAGGAGCGCAGGTCGAGCGTGCCGTCCACGACGCAGTCGACGATCTTCACCTCGCGGGCGGTCGCCGCGCCGGTGGCCACGATGCCCGGCACCTCGCACCCGACGAGTACGAGAGCGTTGACGCGGGCGCCGCGCATGAGGAGGGGGCTCGTGAAGGTGCATCGATGCATGCGCACGGGCACACCGATGTCGGCGTCGGCCAGGTCCAGCGCCCCGGTGATCCGGGCGCCGCGCAGATGGAGTCTCGCCGACTGACCGCTCTCCGGCTCGGGAGCGGTGAGGAGCAGCGATCGCACGGCGTCAGCCCCGACCTCGCCGACGTCGCACCACTCGCCGCGACGGTACTGCTGCCACATGTGCTGCTCGTCCGCGGTCCAGTGCGCGGGCGGTCTGGGGGGCGACGTCACGCGTGCGGGGCCTCTCCGGTCCGGGTACGTCGAGCGGTCGCGATGTCGCTGCCGCGGTGCAGCACAGTGTCATGCGTTTCAACCGCCGGGCAAGGGGACGAAGTTGGGCCCGGTGCGGCCGGCACCGCATGCCGCCCTGGACGTCCGCGGGGAGGCCCGGCACCGGATTCCCGGGACTGCTTCCTTCAGGCCGGTTTGCCCGTACGAGTCGACAGATGTCGGCCCCGGGGCGACGTACGATCTCCTGTGTGACCAGCAGACCCGACCCGGCGCCGAACCTGCGCGATCTCGCCCGCCTGCGCCGCGTGCGCGACCGGATGGACCGGGAGTACGCGCAACCGCTGGACGTCGAGGCACTCGCCCGGGGCGTGCACATGTCCGCCGGGCACCTCAGCCGCCAGTTCCGGCAGGCCTACGGCGAGTCGCCGTACAGCTACCTCATGACGCGGCGCATCGAGCGGGCGATGGCACTGCTGCGGCGCGGAGACCTCAGCGTCACCGAGGTCTGCTTCGAGGTCGGCTGCTCGTCGCTGGGCACCTTCTCCACGCGGTTCACCGAGCTCGTCGGCATGCCGCCCAGCACCTACCGGGAGCAGGCGGCGAGCGCGACGGCGGGGATGCCGTCGTGCGTGTCGAAACAGGTGACCAGGCCGGTCAGGAATCGAGAAGCGCGGTCTCCGGGCCGCGACTAGCGTGACGGCCATGGACATCACCATTCACGCGAGCTTCCTTCCGCAGGACGACCCGGACGCCGCCCTGGCCTTCTACCGCGACGCCCTCGGCTTCGAGGTCCGGGGCGACGTCGGATTCGACGGGATGCGCTGGATCACGGTCGGCCCCGTCGGCCAGCCCAGCACCTCCATCGTCCTGCATCCGCCGGCCGCGGACCCCGGGATCACCGACGACGAGCGCCGCACCATCACCGAGATGATGGCCAAGGGCACCTTCGGGAGCATCGTCCTGTCAACCCCCGACCTCGACGGCACCTTCGCACGGCTCCAGGCGACCGACGCGGAGGTCGTCCAGGAGCCGACCAAGCAGCCCTACGGCGTTCGCGACTGCGCCTTCCGCGACCCGGCGGGCAACCTGCTCCGTATTCAGGAGCGGAGCTGAGCCGCGGGGCTGTCCGGCCCACGGCCTGAAGGGGCGGCAGCGGCGAAGGCCGAGGCCGTCCGGATCCGGGGCCGGTACGAGCCGGTCCGTCGTACCCGGTGCTGCTGTCCTCGGTCGGTGCCGCCGTCCTCGGCCGGTACGGCTGGAGCTGTCGGCCCCGCCGCCCGCCCCCCAGCAGGCACACCGGCCGCAGGCGCAGCAACCGAAACGGTGTGGATGGCGTCATCGTCGGGTCGAGTGGTGCGAGCCCGTCCGGCGC
>NZ_JBHXSL010000104.1:0-7693 GCF_042714725.1 Streptomyces sp. NPDC058685 | reverse complement strand
CTGGCGTTGACTTTTGGCACGCTGTTGAGTTCTCAAGGAACGGACGCTTCCTTTGTACTCACCCTCTCGGGCTTTCCTCCGGGCGCTTCCCTTCGTTTCCAACCTTACCAGACTCTTTTTCCGTTCCGTTTCCGGTGTGGAATTCGATCCAGTGGCCGTTGGAAGGCCTTTTGCCTTTCGGCACATTCACTACGTTAGCCGATTCCCTTGGCTACTCATAATCGAGTCACCGGGGCAGAATTTCGGCATGCCGAAATCGAACCCGTTCCGGGTTGGTCGTCTGTAGTGGGTGGCCGCTTCAGGTTGCTGAACAGCAGGACCTGTCTCAAGCGGCTCGGGCTACGTTAGGCGTCTCGGGAGGCCGAGTCAAGTTGCCCTGCGGCGCGGCGTGTGTGCCCGGTACGGGCTCACCGTGGGGTCGCCGTCGATCCAGAAGCGCCACGGATGGTGGGCCCCGTCGCCGCCGACGCCCGTGCGCGGACCGTTGCGGACCTGGTCAGGGGCGGGCGCGGTGCCGGGAAGCAAGGTCAGGGGTGAGTGGCCGTCGGCGCAGAAGTCCGCGCCGTTGAGGGTGCGGTCGACGTCGAGTGCCGTGGCCAGACGGGCCGGGCCCTTGGCCAGTTCTCTGTCATGACGGGCCGAGATTCGACGTTTGCGGGCGTGCTCCGCGCCCACCAGTACCTCACCGGCGCGCAGCAGGACACCGCCGGCGCGGCCGACCGGGCCGCACACCACATTGAGGCAGTGCCACATGCCGTAGGTGAAGTAGACGTAAGCGTGACCGGGCGGTCCGAACATGACGTCGTTGCGCGCGGTGCGTCCGCGGAAGGCGTGGGAACCGGGGTCGAGCTCCCCCGCGTACGCCTCCACTTCGGTGATGCGCAGTTCGATGGGCCCGTCGTCGTGGTGGCGTGCGAGGGTGCAGCCCAGGAGTTCGGGTGCGACCTCCAGTACAGGGCGGTCGAAGAACTCCCGCGACAACGGCGTACGGTCGGGGCTCTCGATCATGGCGTCCGAGGGTACCCGGGGAACCGGCTACGGTCGTGGCGCGTATGTAGGGGTCAGGACCTAGAAGGAGTGGACATGGGCTTCAAGAAGCTGCTCGCGAGCATGGGCGCCGGGGGCGCCTCCGTCGAGACAGTGCTCACCGAGGAGAACGTCGTACCGGGCGGGGTCGTCCAGGGCGAGGTGCGCATCCAGGGCGGTTCGGTGGACCAGCAGATCGAGGGGCTGTCCGTCGGACTCCAGGCGCGCGTCGAGGTCGAGGGCGGTGACCAGGAGGTCAAGCAGGACATCGAGTTCACCAAGCAGCGTCTCGGTGGCGCCTTCGAGGTGAAGGCCGGCGCGGTGCACGTGGTGCCGTTCGGGCTGGAGATTCCGTGGGAGACGCCGGTGACGAGCGTCGCCGGTCAGCAGCTGCGCGGGATGAACATCGGTGTGACCACGGAGCTGGAGATCGCGCGCGCCGTGGACTCGGGCGACCTGGACCCGATCAATGTGCACCCGCTGCCGGCGCAGCAGGCGATCCTGGACGCGTTCATCCAGCTCGGCTTCCGCTTCAAGAGCGCGGACATGGAGCGCGGGCACATCCGGGGCACGCGTCAGCGGCTGCCGTTCTACCAGGAGATCGAGTTCTTCCCGCCGCAGCAGTACCGCGGGCTGAACCAGGTCGAGCTCACCTTCGTCGCCGACGACCGCGAGATGGACGTCATCCTGGAGATGGACAAGAAGCCGGGCCTGTTCAGCGAGAGCAGCGACTCGTACAAGGCGTTCAAGGTGGGGCACCACGACTTCCAGTCGACCGACTGGAGTGCATACCTCAACCAGTGGCTCGCCGATGTCGGCGGCCGGCGCAACTGGCTCTAGGGTCGGATCCGACAGAGCAGTCGGCAGGACAGCCGTATCGGAGGTTCAGACGTGACCGAGCTCAAGAGGGCGCCCCTTCCGCACGACTTTCATCCCGAGGTGCCGTCGTTCACGGTGGTGAGCGACGACATCGAGCCGGGGTCGGTGCTGAAGGATGCCCAGGTCTACGCGGCGGGCAACACCTCGCCGCAGCTGCGGTGGGAGGGCTTCCCGGCGGAGACCAAGAGCTTCGCCGTGACGTGCTTCGATCCGGACGCGCCCACGGGCAGTGGTTTCTGGCACTGGGTGGTCTTCGACATTCCGGCGTCGGTCACGGAACTGCCGGCGGGTGCGGGCAGCGGGAAGTTCGAGGGGCTGCCCGACGGCGCCGTTCAGGTCCGCAACGACTACGGGTCGCGGGACTTCGGTGGTGCGGCTCCGCCGGCCGGTGAGAACCACCGCTATGTGTTCACCGTGTACGCCGTGGACAGCGAGAAGCTCGGGCCGGACGCGGATGTCTCGCCCGCGGTCGTGGGCTTCAATCTGCGGTTCCACACGATTGCCCGTGCACAGTTGATCGGTGAGTACGAGGCTCCCGCGGAGCACTGACCGTTCGCTTGTTGTTTGCCCTGCCCTGGTCTTGGAGAGATCAGGGCAGGGCATCTTTTATTGCGTTGTCCATCTCGGCGCGCCCGGCCAGAGTTGATCCAAGCCCAGAGCCCGCCGAACAGGGCCGGGCCGGTGAACGGGAGGTGGGCGGGATGCGGGACACGCTGGTACTGAATGCGAGCTTCGAGCCGCTGTCGACGGTGACACTCAACCGTGCGGTCGTGCTGGTGCTCCAGGACAAGGCCGTCGTCGAGCAGGCCCACCCCGGACTCCGTGTGCGCGCGGCCGCGGTCGATCTGCCGGTGCCCCGGGTGATCAGGCTCTGCAGATACGTACGGGTGCCCTTCCGAAGACAGGCACCGTGGTCGAGACGGGGTGTGCTGATACGGGACCAGCACCGGTGCGCGTACTGCGGGAGGCGGGCGACGACCGTGGACCACGTGGTGCCGAGGTCGCGTGGCGGTGCGGACAGCTGGCTGAACACGGTGGCCTCGTGCTCCGAGGACAACCACCGCAAGGCGGACCGTACGCCGGAGCAGGCGGGGATGCCGCTGCTGCACCAGCCGTTCGTGCCGTCGCCGGCCGACGCGATGCTGCTGGGCATGCGGGCCGGTGAGCGCGCCGAGCTGCCGCAGTGGCTGGCGGCTCAGCCTGCCGCGTAGGCGGCGGAAGGATGTGGGAGCCCGTCCCGGACGACCGGGGCGGGCTCCGGTGTGTCAGCGCAGCACCAGTTGGACGATGGCGGCGCTGCCGATGACGACGATGAGGGCGCGGATGGCGGCCGGGGGCAGCCGTCGGCCGATCTTGGCGCCGACCTGGCCGCCGATGGCGGAGCCGACGGCGATCAGCAGCACGGCCTGCCAGTCGAAGTGGGCGACGAAGAGGAAGAAGATCGCCGCGACGCTGTTGACGACGGCGGCCAGGATGTTCTTGACGGCGTTGAGGCGCTGGAGGCTGTCGTCCAGCAGCATGCCCATCAGGGAGAGGTAGATGATCCCCTGGGCCGCGGTGAAGTAGCCGCCGTAGACGCTGGCGAGCAGCAGTCCGGTGCGCAGGAGCGGGCCGCCGTCGGGGCGGGCGCGGGTGCCGTGGCGCTCGCGGTGGCGCTGGACGGCCTTGGCGATCCGGGGCTGGAGGACGACCAGGACGAGGGCGATCCCCACGAGGACCGGCACGATCGTCTCGAACGCCGTGGACGGCAGCGTCAGCAGGAGTACGGCTCCGCTGACGCCGCCGATCGCGGCCACGACGCTCAGCCGCAGGACGCGCTTGCGCTGACCGGTGAGTTCGGCGCGGTAGCCGATGGCCCCGCTGACCGAGCCGGGGATCAGACCGAGGGCGTTGGAGACGGTCGCGGTGACCGGAGGCAGGCCGGTGGCGAGGAGCACCGGGAAGGTGATCAGCGTGCCCGAGCCGACGATGGTGTTGATGGTGCCGGCGCCGATGCCCGCGGCGAAGACGGCGAGCATCTCCCAGATGGTCACGCTGTGCCCTTCGCTGATCGGTGCCTGTTGCACCGATCATGCCCGATGCCCTGCCCGTGTCCGAGCGGGGGTGCGCGTCAGCTCACGGGGGGCTCTTCGCGCCGCTCCTTGCCGGTGTTGAATCCGGGGCCTCCGCCGCTGCCCAGGTTTCCGAAGGCTCCGGACAGGCCCTTGAGGGCGTCGCCGATCTCGCTGGGCACGATCCAGAGCTTGTTGGCATCGCCCTCGGCGATCTTCGGGAGCATCTGGAGGTACTGGTAGGAGAGGAGCTTCTGGTCCGGGTCGCCGGCGTGGATCGCCTCGAAGACCGTGCGGACGGCCTGGGCCTCACCCTCGGCGCGCAGGGCGGCCGCCTTCGCCTCACCCTCGGCGCGCAGGATCGCGGACTGCTTCTCACCCTCTGCCGTGAGGATCTGCGACTGGCGGATACCTTCGGCGGTGAGGATCGCCGCGCGCTTGTCACGGTCGGCGCGCATCTGCTTCTCCATCGAGTCCTGGATGGAGGTGGGCGGCTCGATGGCCTTCAGCTCGACGCGGTTGACGCGGATGCCCCACTTGCCGGTGGCTTCGTCGAGGACACCGCGCAGGGCCGCGTTGATCTCCTCGCGGGAGGTCAGGGTCCGCTCCAGGTCCATGCCACCGATGATGTTGCGCAGGGTGGTGACGGTGAGCTGCTCGATGGCCTGGATGTAGCTCGCGACCTCGTAGGTCGCGGCCCGGGCGTCGGTGACCTGGTAGTAGATGACCGTGTCGATATTGACCACCAGGTTGTCCTGGGTGATCACCGGCTGGGGCGGGAACGGCACGACCTGTTCACGGAGGTCGATGCGGTTGCGGATGGAGTCGATGAACGGGACGACGATGTTGAGACCCGCGTTCAGCGTGCGGGTGTAGCGCCCGAAGCGTTCGACGATGGCTGCGCTGGCCTGCGGGATGACCTGGATCGTCTTGATCAGGGCGATGAAGACCAGCACCACCAGAATGATCAGGACGATGATGATCGGTTGCATCGTGTTCCCTGTGCCCTTCGCTGCCGGATGGTGGAGATGATCGAGTTTCCCAGAACTGGGCCTGGGGTGTTGGGCGTTCGGCTTCGTTCCGTCACATCACGACCGCGGTCGCGCCGTCGATCTCGACGACGTCGACCTGCTGGCCGGCCTCGAAACTCATACCGGCGTCGAGGGCGCGTGCCGACCAGACCTCACCGGCGAGCTTGATGCGGCCACCATTGCCGTCAACTCGCTCCAGGACAACCGCCTGACGGCCTTTCAGTGCGTCGACTCCACTGGCGAACTGGGGGCGTTGAGCCCGATGCCGGCTCGCGATCGGCCGTACGACAGCGATGAGGGCCACCGACACCACGGCGAACACGAGGACTTGGGCGACCGTGCCGCCGCCGAGTGCCGCGACGACGGCCGCGGCGACCGCTCCGGCGGACAGCATCCCGAATTCGGGCATCGCCGTCAGAACCAGCGGAATGCCCAGTCCGACCGCACCGATCAGCCACCACACCCACGCGTCGATTTCCACATGGTCATGGTAGATCGGCAGGTCGTGCTCGGGACAGGGGGCGAGGCAGGTCGGCAGCGAACGGGCGGGCGCCGCTGCGGTGTTGGAGGGGCCGCGGTGGAGCGTGGGCCGCCGGGTGGTGCTGTCGGGGAGTGCCGTCCGACCGGGGCCGCGCGGCACAGAGCGGCCGCGGCGCCGTCAGCCGTCAGGCGCCAGGCGCCAGGCGTCAGCCGTCAGCCGAGCGGAAGACCCTGGGCCGTCCAGCGTTCGCCGTTGCGCTCGACGAGCAGCGGGAGACCGAAGCAGAGGGAGAGGTTGCGGCTGGTGAGCTCGGTCTCCATGGGGCCGGCGGCGAGCACCTTGCCCTGGCGGATCATCAGGACGTGGGTGAAGCCGGGGGCGATCTCCTCGACGTGGTGGGTGACCATGATCATGGAGGGGGCGTACGGGTCGCGGGCGAGGCGGCCGAGACGGCGCACCAGGTCCTCACGGCCGCCGAGGTCGAGGCCCGCGGCGGGCTCGTCCAGGAGCAGCATCTCGGGGTCGGTCATCATCGCGCGGGCGATCATGGTGCGCTTGCGCTCGCCCTCGGAGAGGGTGCCGAACCTGCGCTCCAGGTAGTCGGTCATCCCGAGCCGGTCGAGGAAGGCGCGGGCGCGCTCCTCGTCGACGGCGTCGTAGTTCTCGTGCCAGGTGGCCGTCATGCCGTACGCGGCCGTGAGGACCGTCTCGAGCACGGTCTGCCGCTTGGGCAGCTTCTCGGCCATGGCGATGCCGGCCATGCCGATACGGGGGCGGAGCTCGAAGACGTCCACGCCGCCGAGGCGCTCGTCGAGGATCCTGACCGTGCCGGTGGTCGGGAAGAGGTAGCTGGACGCGATGTTCAGGAGGGTCGTCTTGCCGGCGCCGTTGGGGCCGAGGATGACCCAGCGCTCCCCCTCCTTGACCGACCAGGAGACGTCGTCCACCAGAGCGCGTCCGTCGCGGACCACGGATACGTCCACCAGCTCCAGTACATCGCTCATGAGCGCGTTGTCTCCCCATGCAATCGTCTTGAGGTCATAGGGGGCTTTTATGCACCTGTGGGCACAGCTCCCAGGGAAAACCTACGCCACCGGCCGGGTACCCCCGCCCCCCGGCCCGGTCCCTAGGCTGGGTCCATGCTTTCGGAACCACGCTCAGGACGACTGGCGGCATGGGGAAACGCCCTGTTGGCCGGACTTGTATCGCCGGACGACGCGGCTCTCGCGATCGTCGGCGAGGACGCGGTGCACCGGGTGGAGGGGCTTCCGGGCGAGGCGGGGCCCGTCGGGCTCACCCTGGCGCTCGGACGGCTGCGCGGGCTCGGGGTGACCGGCTTCCGGGTCGCGCTGCCCGCGCCGGGGCATCCGCTGGGACTCAGCGGGCCGCCCGCCTTCAACGCTCGGGCGCTCGACGCGGAGGAGGCCGTCGTCGGGTACGGCGCGGCATACGGGCTCGTGCCGGAGGTGTCCGAGGCGGGGCCGGCCGGCGATGTGCACGTCGAGGTCGTCTGGCGCTGCCTGGAGGTACGGGAGGCGCCGCCGGCGGACGTACCGTCGCTCGGCGAGGCGGAGCGGGAACTTGCGGAGGCGCTGCGGGAGGCGACGGAGGTGCTGTCACGGCTCGATGTGGCGGCGTCCGGGCCGGTGGCCGAGGCGGCGATCGACGCGTACCGGGCCCGGGCGGACCGAGGTGGGGAGACGCTCGCGCCCGGGTATCCGCCGCGGGCTGCGCGGGTGTTGGAGCTGGCTCAGCGGATCGCGCTGCTGGTCTCGGTGGCGTACGAGAGGGGGCACGGGGGTGCGGTGAGCGCGTCCGAGATGGCGGCGCGGGGTGAGGCGCTGCGGCCGGTGGAGAGGGTGGCGCGGCGGGCGCAGGTGGCGGCGTACAACGCGTATGTGGAGGAGCGGGAGCGGTAGGGGTTTTGCCGGGGCGTGCCCCGTGCCCCTGTCTGCGGGGCGTGTGCCCCGTGCCCCTGGGTGTGCGAGGGCTTGGGGTGGGGCGGGTGGTGCGGCCCGGCTTCTTCACGGGGCTCCGCCCCGGACCCCGCGCCTCAAACGCCGGCGAGGCTGAGTGTTGGTGCCCCAGCACGCCGACAATGAAAGGGCGCCTCGGGTACGGCAGTGGTGCGGCCCGGCCCGTACGCGGGGCTCCGCCCCGGACCCCGTCGGCGAGGCTGAGTATGGGTGCCCCAGCACGCCGAGATGAAGAGGCCGCCTCGGGGG
>NZ_JBHXSL010000103.1:0-9395 GCF_042714725.1 Streptomyces sp. NPDC058685 | reverse complement strand
GCGAACACCGTGATGTTCTCGGCGTTGTTGAGGGTGTCGACCAGACCGGCCTTCTTCACGGCGGCCACCAGGGTGGACAGCGCCGGGTTGTTGGATGCGGCGGTGGCGACCGGGTCCTTGGCCATGCCGTCGAAGCTGCCCGCGCCGTCCTTCGGCACCGACGCGCAGGCCGGGCCGAACGGACCGTCCATCATGCTGGCACCGTCCGCCGCGGGCATCGACTTCTCCGCCGACGGAGCCGCCGTGGACGCCTTGTCGGAGGCGGATCCGGAACTGTCGTCGCCGCCGCACGCGGCAAGTCCCAGCGGCAGCGCGGCGGCAGCGGCCACGGCGACGGCGGCACGACGGAAACGGATGGCATTCATGGCGTTCTCCTTGGGTAGTGCATCAGCTACTTAAAGCAATGGCGAGAAAGTTTGCGGGGCCACGCAGGTGGCCGGGGGTGGTGTGTCAATTGGAGGCGACGACCATCGATCGCCAGGAGCACCTGGCGGCCGGCACAGCAAAGCCGGACATCAGCCCACGCTCAGTGCGGCCTTTGCGCTCCGGGTGATATGCGTTCTGGTCTTCATCACGTTGGTGGTTCGTTACCGAGGGCAGGAAAGATTGGTTCCTGCCCCGTCATCCGGAAACCGGTGCGGTCCGGGTGGCACTTGTGTCACCGGCGAGGGCGCCAGTCGGTGCCCGCACCTCGTAGCGTTGGCCGAGCTATTGGTCACCAGCACGGTCGCGGGCGCACCGAATCCAGCGCGGAGGTACCGAGACCATGTGTTTGCTGATCCGACCAGCACAGCGCCGAGGCTCGGTGCAACGCGAGCCCTACTCGCGTTGTGGTAGCGCGTCGGCGTCGATACCCAAGACGGTCATCGGTGGCCGGTACTCCTCAGTGCGCGCACGTCATGCAAGGTGCTGAGATGCTCTTTGTGCAGCGGCCGGCGCTTCGGCTGCCACGAGCCGCCTGACAGGAGCCTGTCGGCGGTCGAACCCGAACGAAACAGCCCCACCGCGCTCACCGCTGTCGGCATGAGCCGCTTTGCCGCAGGCGCCCTCCCGTCGCGTCAACTCACGGCGGCCCGTATCGCTCGCTGGACGTCGTCGTCCAGGCCCTCACCGCCCCGCCTCGATGCCCGACTGCGACGTGCTAATTCGGCTCTGCAGCGTCCCTTCAGCGGCAGGTGTGCGGCTGGCGGTGGAGCATTACGCGGAGGCACGACGTCCTGCCCGTGTGGTCCTGCAGTGTCCACCCACCGAGACGATGACCAATATCCAAAGTAAATGGGCAAATGCGCAATCCTTAATGTCGAGTGGCCTCGAATACAGGGCATGACGTCCATCTGCGGCTCGCATCCAGTGCCTGCAGAGTTCCGGCCGAGAACCTCTCGACCAGTTCCCCGCTCCTGCGCGGATCGCTACTCGCTGTAGACATCGGGCGTGCCGAGGGTCCCGTTTGCGGCTACGCAGGCGGCTGGCTCGCACCGCAATCTCCCCAGGGAGTTCGCATGGCTGGAAATCCGGCCGAAGCACTGCTTCTCGACGTGCAGGAGACCTCAGCTATTCAGGGTGGCGACGGATTGACGCCCGGCACGGAGACGGTCCTCGCGGCCGTACTCGCCGACGTCGTGTCCGGGCGCCCGATTTCGGTCGACAGCAACTTCTTTGACGACCTGGGCGCGGACTCGCTGGTGATGGCGCAGTTCTGTGCGCGCGTCAGGAAACTGCCGGACCTGCCGTCGGTGTCGATGAAGGACATCTACCGGCATCCGACGCTCAGGAGCCTGTCGGCGGCTCTGGTGGATTGCGTGCCGGCTGTGGCGCCGGTTCCCGCAGCTGCGACGTCGGTGTCGGCGGACGTGCCGGCGGTTCCTGTCGGGAGGCTGCAATATCTGATGTGCGGAGCTTTGCAACTCCTGGCCTTTCTCGGCTACTCCTATCTCCTTGCTCTGGTTACCGCACGCGGCGTCGACTGGATATCCGCCGGGGTCGGCGTGTTCGACGTCTACCTGCGTTCGGTCGCATTCGGTGCCGTCGGCCTTCTGATCATGTGTGCTGTACCGATCGTGTTGAAGTGGGTTCTCATCGGCCGTTGGAAGTCCCAGGAATTCGGGGTCTGGAGCCTGGCCTACGTGCGCTTTTGGATCGTGAAAACGCTCGTGCGGTCGAACCCGCTGGTCCTGTTCATCGGATCACCTCTCTACGTGTTCTATCTCAGGGCGCTGGGCGCGAGCGTGGGGCGGGGGGTCGCGGTCTTCTCCCGCAGTGTTCCTGTGTGCACTGATCTCCTTGTCATCGGAGAGGGCACGGTCATCCGCAAGGACTCGCTGTTCAGCTGCTACCGGGCGCATGCAGGCGTGATACAGACCGGCACGCTGACACTCGGGAAGAATGTGGTTGTCAGCGAGGCCACGGTCCTCGACATCGACGCATCGGTGGGCGACGGGGCTCAGCTCGCGCATGCCTCATCCCTGCACCGAGGTCAGGCAGTGCCTGACGGTGAGCACTGGCACGGATCACCGGCGCAGCGTTCCGGGGTGGAGTACCGGGCCGTGGCCGGGTCAGCTCGCACTGATTTGCGCAGGGTGGTGCACAGTGCTCTGCAGCTGTTGAGTGTGCTGCTGGTGTACGTGCCTGTGCTGGTCGGCGGTGTGGGCATGCTGGTCGCGGTGGCGCCGCATGTGGAATCGGTTTTGGAGCCGGGGCCTTCGGCTCTCACCAGTGGGACGTTCTTCCTCGAGACGCTGGCCGCTTCCGCTGTGCTCTTCTTCGGGGCCGTGCCGTTCGCGCTGCTGGTGGTGGGCACCCTCCCCCGCCTGCTCAATCGGGCCATTACGCCGGGCAAGGCCTATCCGTTGTACGGCTTCCACTACGGGGTGCACCGGGCGATCGCGTTCTTGACCAACAGGAAGTTCCTGATGCGGCTGTTCGGCGACAGCTCCGGCATCGTTCACTACCTGCGTTTCCTCGGGTATGGCCTCTCCACGGTCGAGCAGACCGGGTCGAACTTCGGCACGCAGGTGAAGCAGGAAAGTCCGTATCTGAGTTCGGTCGGGACCGGGACGATGGTGGCGGACGGCCTGTCGATCATGAACGCCGATTTCTCGAGCACCTCGTTCCGCGTCTCGCCGGTCTCCATCGGGGCCCGCAACTTCCTCGGCAACCGGATCTCCTACCCGGCGGGTGGCAGGACGGGCGACAACTGTCTTCTGGCGACGAAGGTCATGGTCCCGGTGGACGGGAAGATCCGCGAGGGTGTCGGGCTGCTCGGCTCGCCGAGCTTCGAGATCCCGCGGTCCGTCCAGCGGGACAGCACTTTCGATGCGCTGAAGAGCGGCAAGGGGCTGCGCAGCCGCCTCGCGTCCAAGAACCGGCACAACGTGGCCACCATGGGCCTCTTCCTGCTGGTCGGATGGATCTATCTCTTCGGTGTCACCCTGCTCTTCTCGGCCGCTGCGGAGCTCTACCCCGCGTTGGGCGCATCGGCCATCGCGCTGGCCAACGTGTCCGTCCTGCTGTTCACCGCCGGGTACTTCGTCCTGGTGGAGCGGGCCGTGACGGTCTTCCACCCGCTCGCCCCGTTGTTCTGTTCCATCTACGACCGCCGCTTCTGGCGCCGCGAGCGCTACTGGAAGGTTCCCTCGGAAACGCATCTGCAGATCTTCAACGGCACCCCGTTCAAGACCGTGATCTGGCGGCTGCTGGGGGTCCGGATCGGCCGCAGGGTCTTCGACGACGGCTGCATGTTGACGGAGCGCACGATGGCCGCCATCGGCGACGGCTGCACTCTCAACGCCGGGAGCGTCGTCCAGTGCCACTCCCAGGAGGACGGCGCGTTCAAGTCCGACCGCAGCAGCATCGGCGCCGGCTGCACGCTCGGCGTCGGCGCCTTCGTCCACTACGGCGTGACGATCGGCGATGGCGCCGTGCTCGCCTCCGATTCCTTCCTCATGAAAGGCGAGGTTGTTCCCGAGCACGCGCAGTGGGGCGGCAATCCAGCCCGCCAACTGGGCCGTACCGGTGACGAGGAGTGGCGGCAGGACCGATCCGACACCCCGGACCGACCGCTTTCCCCCATCGAGGTGACGATCCCATGACCACCATCGGCACACGACCCGCGCAGACGAGCGTGCCAGCCTTCGCAGTGATCTCAGGAGACCAGGTTCACGATGCGCTGCGTGGGCGGGAGAAGGAGATCGTGGAGGTGGTCGAGGCCACGTACCGACTCCATAGTGACGGTGCGTCGGTGAATCCGCCGTCATCGTTCCTCAGGTTTCCTGATCGCCCCACCTCTCGCATGATTGCGCTGCCGGCATCGATCGGCGGCCCAGACCGGGTGGACGGCCTGAAGTGGATCTCCAGCTTTCCGCGGAATGTGGTGGAGGGCCTCCCCAGGGCCTCGGCCGTTCTCCTGCTCAACGACCCTGAAACCGGCTACCCGTTCGCCTGTCTGGAGAGCTCGATCATCAGTGCCACCAGGACGGCGGCCTCGGCGGCCGCGGCAGCCGACTGGCTCAGCCGGGACCGGCAGCGCCCGGCACGCATCGGCTTCTTCGGGACGGGACTGATCGCCCGCTACATCCACACCTTCCTGGAAGGCACCGGCTGGTCGTTCGACGAGATCGGCGTGCACGATTTGTCCGCCGACAGCGCGGCCGGCTTCCGCCTCTACCTGGAGCAGACGGGCACCGCCGGCCGGGTCACCGTGCACCACGGCGCCGAGGAATTGATCCGCCAGAGTGACCTGGTGGTCTTCGCCACCATCGCAAGCCAGCCTCATGTGTCCGACGTTGCGTGGTTCGACCACAACCCGATGGTGCTGCATGTGTCGCTGCGCGACCTGGCCCCGCCCATTCTGCTGAAGTCGGCCAACATCATCGACGACGTCGAGCATTGTCTGAGGGAATCCACCTCGCCGCACCTGACGGAACAGCTCACCGGCAATCGAGGCTTTGTGTCCGGCACGTTGGCAGACGTGATGGCGGGCCGGGTGACCGTGCCAACGGACCGCCCCATCGTGTTCTCGCCGTTCGGCCTGGGAGTCCTCGATCTCGCGGTCGGCAAGTACGTCTACGACGAGGTGGCCCGCGGCGGAGAACTGCAGACGATCGACAACTTCTTCTACGAACGAAGCCGGTACGGATAGATCTCCGACCCCGGGCCGAACCGATCACGAGGAGACCCTCGCGCAACACCTGAAGAACCCGAAGAAATCGGCGGCTCAAGCGCCGCACGTCAGAGCACACCCTATGGCTCCACGGTCTCGGTTCCGCTCGTATCGCGTCCGAGGCGAGGAGGCGCAGTCAGCCGTAGAGGCTCTGAAGCAGAGGAGGAGAGTAACGTGCCCGTCATCTCAGTTCCCCAGGCCTTCAACGAAGAGGACCTCTACGTCGACCTCCAGTCGATCTTCGGGCGCTCGCTGTACCTCAAATGTGAAGGGTTCAACTTCGCCGGCTCGGTCAAACTGAAGGCCGCGACCGAAATGGTGGAGTCCGCCGAACGAGACGGCACCCTGAAGCCGGACTCGATCCTGGTCGAATCCTCGTCAGGGAACCTCGGCGTCGCGCTGAGCATGATCGCCGCGAGCAAGGGCTACCCGTTTGTGTGCGTGACGGACTCTCGCTGCAACTTGACGACCAGGCTCATGATGGAAGCGCTCGGCAGCCAGGTGCATGTCGTCTCCGAGTACGAGACCAATGCCGGCGGTCTCCTCGGCGCGCGGCTCGCGTACGTCCGCAGCCTGTGCGCCGCCGACGGCCGGTGCGTATGGCTCAGCCAATACACCAATGCAAGCAACTGGAAGGCCCACTACCGCAGGACGGCGCCGGCCATCGCCCGACGCTTCCCTCAACTGGACGTGCTGTTCGTGGGGGCCGGCACCACCGGCACCCTGATGGGCTGTGCCCGCTACTTCCGGGAGCAGCGGCGGTCGGTGCATGTCGTGGCCGTGGACACGGCTGGTTCAGTGAGCTTCGGCGGTGCCCCGGCACGCCGGATGATTCCCGGGCTGGGTATGAGCGTCCGTCCGCCGCTGCTGGACGAGTCGTTCGTGGACGAAGCCGAAATCGTTGAGGAGGCGGATACCATCCGTACCTGCCGTCGCCTCGCCCGACGAGGCTTCCTCTTCGGCGGATCGACCGGCACAGTGGTCAGCGGCGCCATGGACTGGCTCGCCCGCAACGGCACACGGGGCCTCACCTCTGTCGCCATCGCCCCTGATCTCGGCGAGCGGTACCTCGACACCGTCTATCAAGAGAACTGGGTCCGAGGCTTGTACGGCGACGATGTCCTGTCCTCTGACGAGTCGTCCGACACATGGCCGACCCCCTCACCGGGCCCTCGACATCACGATCATGCCGTTCACGCCCCGTCCGGCGGACGAAGCCGCGGCCGCTCGTGACCGACGGGGCGCCTACCCTTCGCGCCAGGACAAAGACGATGCCTTGAGGCCATTTGCCAAGAGTGCTGGCGACACCGGCGGAGCCGCGGCAACAACCTGGCGGCCGGCCGGGAAGGCGCCGTAGCCGCCGGCCCCAGCCGTTGAGACCTCGTACAGACGGTAGAAGGACGCCTGCCCGCCGGGTGCAACCGCGCAGGAGTCGCGCGGGCCTGACACCCGGTTACGAGCGGAGGGCTCGGAGAGACCTGCCTGCTCAAGCGGCGGGAACGATCCACCTGGTGTCGGCGACGATCATGCGAATCCGCCTGAGAACCCAAGCGTCGCACCTGGTCCACCTTTCAGCCGTCGCCGACATCACCTGGATAGTCGGTGAGCCGCACCGCGCCACTCGGGTGAATCAAGCCGCAGTCGGCAACCCGAGCGAGGTAGGGCACCGAACTGACTGAGATGGCACGCAATCATGGCTGGACCGTCCCTGATCAGAGGAGCAACCCGTCCGCAGAGCCCAGACCCATGTGGCCACCGGCGTGCGTCCAGCAGGCCTAGCGGCGCGGCGAGAGGAAGCATGTGATGGTTCGTCCGGCTCGCTGGGGAAGGGCGCTCGGGCCCGCAGTCTTACTGGTCCTGTGGCTGCTGGGCGGCACCTTCCTGGCGCCTTATGTGGGCAAGGTGAGCGGCGCTGCTCCAACCGATACGGCGCTGCTCCTGCCCCGCGATGCGGAGTCGGCTCGTGTCCAGGCCGCTGGGCGGGCTCTCGGCCAGAAGTCGGCGCTGCCTTTGACGGTCGTATGGACCACCACGGGCGTACGCGGGGACGTCCCGGACAGGATCAGCGCCTCGCAGCGGCGGGCAGCGACAGCCGCCCTGGCTCGTCTTGGCAGTATGCCAGGCCTCATCGAGGTCCCGAGCGCGCCGATGAGGGCACCTGACGGTCGTGCCATGCAGAGCCTTTTGCTCCTGGAGCCTGACCTCGGCACCCGGCTGCCCAGCGTCGTCGAAGACATCCGCCGGTCGGCGGATCGCGTCCCCGGGATAGTGGCCGCGCTGGCCGGCCCGGCCGCGATCCAGGCGGACCTCGATGACGCCTTCGCTCGCGTCGACGGGCTTCTGCTCGTGGTTTCCCTCATCGGTGTGCTCGTGGTCCTGCTGATCGTCTACCGCAGCCTGTTGCTCCCGTTACTGATCGTCGTTGGGGCGGTCTGCTCACTGATTGTCGCCTGCACCGTGGTCTACCTTCTGGCCCGCCAGGGTGTCGTTCAGGTAGACGGCCAGCTGCAGGGCATCCTCTTCGTACTCGTGATCGGCGCTGCGACGGACTACGGACTTCTGCTGGCCGCCCGCTACAGCGAGGAGCTGGGCGCCGACGATGACCGGTGCGCTGCGATGCGTACAGCGCTGCGTCGGTCAGCCGGTCCGATCACCGCCAGCGCGGCTACCGTCTGCCTGGGCTTGCTGGCTCTCCTGCTGGGCGATTTGCCGACGCACCAGGCGTTGGGGCCGGTCAGTGCCATCGGCATTGTCTGCGCCGTCTTGAGTTCACTGACGTTCCTTCCGGCAGCGCTCCTGCTCTTCGGCCGTGCCGCCTACTGGCCCTCGCAGGACGCCACGGGACGCAAGGGAAGCGACCGCCTGTGGACCCGCATCGCCGGTTCAGTGGACCGCGCGCCCCGCAGGATCTGGGTCACGACGCTGGCTGGCTTACTCGCCTGCGCAGCATTCGCACCGACTCTCGCCACACAAGCGCTCTCACTGGATCAGATCTTCCGCGGCCCAGCGCCGGCCGTCAACGCCCAGGCAGCGCTCAGCCGTCACTTCCCCGCCGGCATCGACAGCCCCGCCGTGGTGATCACCAACCGTGAGCGGCTCCAACAGGTCACGGAAGCAGTCCGTAGCACCCCTGGAGTCGCCACAACGAGCCGACTGGGCCAACCAGCCGGGTCCGCTGCCTCGGCGGAGGCGGAGCACCGTCGCTTGGCACTCGCCGCGATCCTGGACGATCCACCGGACAGTGACGCGGCGCAGGTCACCATCACCAATCTGCGGGAAGCCGTACACAAGATCCCCGGCGCGGAAGCGGAGGTCGGCGGCTACTCGGCGCAGCAGCTCGACACGCAGCAGACCGCCGACCGGGACCGCACACTGATTGTGCCGGTCGTCCTGGCCAGCATCCTGCTCGTCCTGATGATTCTGCTGCGTTGCCTGCTCATGCCGATTCTCCTGATGGCCACGGTCGCCCTCAACTACCTGGCCACCCTCGGCATCGCCGCGCTGGTCTTCGACCACGTGCTGGGATTCACGAGTACCGATCCGACCATCGGCCTGTACGCCTTCGTCTTCCTTGTGGCGCTCGGAGTGGACTACAACATCTTCCTCGTGGCACGCGTACGCGAAGAAGCAGTCCGGCACGGACCCCGCCCCGGTCTCCTGCGCGGCCTCACGGCAACCGGCGGTGTCATCAGCTCCGCGGGCATCGTGCTCGCCGCCACCTTCGCCGCCCTCACCGTCATCCCGGTCGTATATCTCTTCCAGATCGGCTTCATCGTCGCCGTCGGAGTGCTCCTCGACACACTCATCGTCCGCTCGCTCCTGGTACCTGCCCTCATCCGCGAGATCGGACCCACCGTCTGGTGGCCGAACACCCCCAGCAGCACGGCCACTCCTGCCGCAGAACCACCAGCGCTCGCGGACAGCCCCGAGCCCGATTCCCGAGAACTGATTGCCAGTGGCGAAGCACAGCGAACCTCATGACCAGTCGCCCAGCAGGGTGATAGCAGCGGCACCGGATTGCCTCGCCTCCGTTCCACCGCGTGGGGCCTCCAAGACCAGGAGCCGACGGGACAAGCTCACCGCAGCGCACCGTGCCTCCGAGGAGAACGTGGCACTCCCGTCGGCCGATCATTGAACTGAGACGCGGACTGCACCGCACAGGCGCCTGGGCCCCAGCCCAGGGGGCCAGGCGCCTGTGCTCCGGTCCTGGTGCTCAATGGTACGGCCGGCGACGCGG
>NZ_JBHXSL010000102.1:0-9554 GCF_042714725.1 Streptomyces sp. NPDC058685 | reverse complement strand
CGCCGGGCCCGGTCCTGCGGGCCGGCCCGGCGACGGCTGCTGCGGCGGTGGCGGCGGCCCCGGTCCGTGGTGCGATCCGGGTGCCGGCCTGCCACGTGCGGCACGCCGTGGGTGGGGTGCCGTCCTGCGAAGCCCGGTTCGTGGCCGGGCGCCCTGGTGCTGCGCCGAGGGTGACGGCGCGTTCTGGAGGTCCGCCTGCGGCGGCATTGGGGCCAAGGTGCCCCGCGCCGGCGCACCTTGGAGGCTCGGAAGTCGTGGAGCGCCCGCAGAGGGCGGTGGTCAGGGCGCCACTCCGGTGAGGGGCAGACCGGTGTCCTCGGGCAGGCCGAGGGCGATGTTCATCGACTGCACCGCACCCCCCGCGGTGCCCTTGGTGAGGTTGTCGATGGCGCTGACCGTGGTGATCCGATGCGCGTTCTCGTCGTAGGCGACCTGCACCTGAACGGTGTTGGAGCCGTACACGGCCGCGGTCGCCGGCCACTGCCCCTCCGGCAGCAGGTGCACGAACGGCTCGTCCGCGTACGCCTTCTCGTAGGCGGCCCGTACGGTCTCGTGCGTCACGCCCGCCTTGGCCCGCACCGAGCAGGTGGCCAGGATGCCGCGGGGCATCGGCGCCAGGGTGGGGGTGAAGGAGACGGTGACCTTCTCACCCGCCGCGGCGCTGAGGTTCTGGGACATCTCCGGGGTGTGGCGGTGGCCGCCGCCGACGCCGTACGGGCTCATGGAGCCCATCACCTCGGAGCCCAGCAGGTGCGCCTTGGCGGCCCGGCCCGCCCCGGAGGTCCCGGACGCGGCGACGATCACCGCGTCGGGCTCGGCGAGCCGTCCGACATAGGCCGGGAACAGGGCGAGGGAGACAGCGGTGGGATAGCAGCCGGGGACCGCCACGCGCCGGGTGCCGGCCAGCGCGGCGCGGGCGCCGGGGAGTTCGGGCAGCCCGTAGGGCCAGGTCCCGGCATGCGGCGTGCCGTAGAACGCCTCCCAGTCGGCGGCGCTGTCCAGCCGGAAGTCGGCACCCATGTCGATCACCAGGACGCCGGGATCCAACTGCCGGGCGATGGCGGCGGACTGGCCGTGCGGCAGGGCCAGGAAGACCACGTCGTGTCCCGCCAGTACCCGGGCGCTGGTCTCCTCCAGGACGCGGCCGGCGAGCGGCGGCAGATGCGGCTGCAGCGCTCCCAGGTCCTGCCCGGCACTGGCGTTGCCGGTCAGGGCACCGATCTCGACCTCGGGGTGCGCCAGGAGCAGACGCAGCACCTCTCCCCCGGCGTATCCGCTCGCTCCGGCCACTGCTGCTCGTACGGTCATGGCTACTCCCCCGTTGCGGGACTGGTGTTGTGCCCGTCCGCGACGGCCACCTTGCGTAGTGCTGTGCACGGCTCTCACCGGTGGGCGAGCTGCCCGGCGCCCGCCGCGGCGGCCCCGGTCGACTGCTGCCACGGGGCGTGGACCTCGTCCAGAACCCCGGGCAGGGCGTGCAGAAACGCGGCGATCTCCTGGTCGGTGACGGTCAGCGGCGGGGCGAGGCGGATCACCTGCGGGGCCACGGCGTTCACCAGTAGGCCCGCGGACTCGGCCGCCTGCTGCACCGCCGCCGCGAGCGGCTCGGTGAGCACGATCGCGCGCAGCAGTCCCGCTCCGCGGACGCCGGCGACCAGGGGATGTTCGAGGTCTTCGATGCCGCGGCGCAGTGCCTCGCCCTGTCGTGCGACGTGCGGCAGGAGGTGGTCGCCGGCGATGGTGTCCAGGACGGCGAGGGCGGCGGCGCAGGCGACCGGGTTGCCGCCGAAGGTCGTGCCGTGCGAGCCGGGGCCCAGCAGGTCGGCCGCCGGTCCGAAGGCGAGGGTGGCGCCGATGGGCAGTCCACCGCCGAGGCCCTTGGCGAGGGTGACGATGTCGGGTTCGACGCCCTGGTGGGCCTGGTGTTCGAACCAGTGGCCGGTGCGCCCGATGCCGGTCTGGACCTCGTCGAGGACGAGCAGTGTGCCGGTGGCACGGGTGATGTCGCGGGCGGCGGCCAGATAGCCGGGTGGGGGAACGACAACGCCGCCCTCACCCTGGATCGGTTCGATGACCAGCAGGGCGGTCTCCTGGGTGACGGCCTCGCGGAGGGCGTCGGTGTCGCCGTAGGGGACGAAGGTGACGTCGGGATAAGGACCGAAGGGGGCACGTTTGGCAGGCTGGCCGGTCACCGACAGGGCGCCCAGGGTGCGGCCGTGGAAGCCGCCGGCGGCGGCGACCGTGTGCGGACGACCCGTCAGGCGGCCGATCTTGACGGCGGCTTCGTTGGCTTCGGCGCCGGAGTTGCAGAAGAAGACCCTGCCTTCGCGTCCGGTCAGGGCGAGGAGTCGTTCGGCGAGCAGGACGGGCTCACGGGCGATGAACAGGTTGGAGACGTGGCCGAGGCGGCCGATCTGGTCGCGGACGGCGCCGACGACGGCCGGGTGCGCGTGGCCCAGCGCGTTGACGGCGATGCCGCCGACGAAGTCGAGGTACTTCTTCCCGTCCGCGTCCCACACGGCGGTGCCCTCGCCGCGGACGAGCGCCAGGCGCGGGGTTCCGTAGTTGCCCATCAGCGATGTCTGCCAGCGCTGGATGAGCTCCGTATTGCCGGGCTCGCTCATGGGGTCGTCCCCTCGTCGTCGGGCACGACGACCGTGCCGAAGCTCTCGTCGGTGAACATCTCCAGCAGCACCGCGTGCTGGACGCGGCCGTCGATGACGCGGGCGTCGCTGACGCCGTTGCGAACGGCGTGCAGGCAGCCGGCCATCTTGGGCACCATGCCGCCGGCCAGGCCGGGCAGCATCTTCTCCAGTTGGCCGGCGGTGAGTTGGCCGATGACGTCGCGGCTGTCGGGCCAGTCGGCGTAGAGGCCTGCGACGTCGGTGAGGACCATCAGGGTCTGGGCACCCAGCGACGCAGCGAGTGCCGCAGCCGCCGTATCAGCATTGACGTTGTAGACATGTCCGTCGTCCTGGGAGTGGGCGATCGAGGAGATGACCGGGATGCGGCCGTCGGCGAGGAGGGCCTGGACGGCGCCGGTGTCGACGCCGGTGATCTCGCCGACGCGGCCGATGTCGACCAGCTCGCCGTCGATCTCGGGCCAGTGCCGGGAGGCGGTGATGGTGTGGGCGTCCTCGCCGGTGAGACCGACGGCGAGCGGGCCGTGCTGGTTCAGCAGTCCGACGAGTTCACGCTGGACCTGACCGGCGAGCACCATGCGCACGACGTTCATCGCCTCGGGAGTGGTGACCCGCAGACCGGCCCGGAACTCGCTGACCAGGCCGCGGCGGTCGAGTTCGGCGCTGATCTGCGGACCGCCGCCGTGGACGACGACGGGCTTGAGGCCGGCGTGGTGGAGAAAGACGATGTCATGGGCGAAGGCGGCCTTGAGCTCGTCGTCGACCATGGCGTTGCCGCCGAACTTGATGACGGCGATCTGGCCGCGGTGGCGAATGAGCCACGGCAGCATCTCCAGGACGGACTCGGCCTTGGCGAGGGCGGGGTGCTGGATGGTCTTCATGATGCGTACGCGCTGTTCTCGTGGACGTACTCGGCGGTCAGGTCGTTGGCCCAGACGACGGCCGAGGCCGGGCCGGCGGCGAGGTCGGCGGTGATGCGGACCTCGCGGCCCCGCAGGTCGACTGCCGCGCGGTCGACGCCGATGGCGCCGTCTTTGCAGACCCACACGCCGTTGAAGGCGACGTTCAGGCGGTCCGGATCGAACGCGGCGCGGGTGGTGCCGATCGCCGCGAGTACACGGCCCCAGTTGGGGTCCTCCCCATGCAGCGCGCACTTGAGGAGGTTGTTGCGGGCGATGGTGCGGGCCACCTCTACCGCGTCGTCCTCGGTGGCGGCGCCCACGACCTCGATACGGATGTCCTTCGAGGCACCCTCCGCGTCGCCGATGAGCTGACGGGCGAGGTCGTCGCAGACCGTACGGACCGCGTCGGCGAACGCGCCGGCCGCGGGCACGACGGTGGAGGCGCCGGAGGCGAGCAGCAGCACGGTGTCATTGGTGGACATGCAGCCGTCGGAGTCGATCCGGTCGAAGGTGAGCCGGGTCGCCTCCCGCAGCGCCGCGTCGAGGGCGGGACTGTCGAGGTCGGCGTCGGTGGTCAGGACCACGAGCATGGTGGCGAGCCCCGGCGCGAGCATGCCCGCGCCCTTCGCCATCCCGCCGACGCTCCAGCCCTCCCCTTCGAACACCGCCGTCTTGTGCACGGTGTCGGTGGTCTTGATGGCGACGGCGGCTTGTTCGCCGCCGTCGGCGGCGAGGGCGGCAGCGGCCGCCTCGATGCCGGGCAGCAGCTGGTCCATCGGCAGTCTCACACCGATGAGACCGGTGGAGGCGACCGCGATCTCGTCGGCGCGGTGACCGAGGACGCGGGCGGTGTGCGCGGCGGTGGCGTGGGTGTCGTCGAGGCCTTCGGGGCCGGTGCAGGCGTTGGCACCGCCGGAGTTGAGGACGACGGCGCTCACCACCCCGCGGCTGAGTACCGGTTTGCTCCACTGGACGGGCGCGGCCTGCACCCGGTTGGACGTGAAGACGCCCGCGGCGGCTCTGCGCGGACCGTTGTTGACCACCAGGGCCAGGTCCGGGTTGCCGCTCTGTTTGATTCCGGCTGCGACGCCTGCGGCCGAGAAGCCCTGCGCTGCCGTGACACTCATGGCGAATCTCCTATGGTGGAAAAGATGTCCGTGACTTGGGGGGCGAGAGCGGCTCCCCCGGAAAGGAACGGGGGTTGCCGGCCACGTCGGATACGCGGTGGCCATTCCCAGAAGAGGGGGAGCCGGGGGCCTCTCGGCGCGGTCTGCCATATACCGGGCGAACTGTTCCCTCTGCCCGCCCGATGAGGTTTTCCGTATTTCTCTCATCCGCTGTCTGCGGGCGGTGTTGCGGCCGCCCTCAGCCGGAACTCGACCGTCCGTCAAGCGACCGGAGGCACACGTCGTGCCATTCTGGTCCTTCGGTGCCGGCCGTCCTGTCCGCAGGACAGCGGGCGGGTCCGGTCCGGGGAACAGATGCCCTTCGACCTCCGGCGGACCGGTGACAAGGATGGACGGACCGACCGGCCCTGGAGGAGTCCACGGTATCTCAACCAAGGCTCCGACAGGCCGAAATACCCTTGGAATGCGGGCTGGTGAGACTGTCCATCCCGCAGCGTGCTCGGATCATGGGGCGGCTTCCACCGGGAAGCCGCTCGTGAACGGCTTGAATTGGAGTGGACGATGAGCAGCAATCTGTTCGACGACGCGGACGGCCGGTTCTTTGTTCTCGTGAACGAGGAGGAACAGCATTCCCTGTGGCCGTCGTTCATCGATGTTCCCGCCGGCTGGCGGGTGGTGTTCGGTGAGGACGGTCACGCGCAGTGCCTGGAGTTCATCGAGCAGAACTGGACCGATCTGCGGCCCAGGAGCCTGCGGGAGGCGATGGCCGGGTAAGGGGCTGCCCGCGGCGGCCCGGCTTCGGCCACAGGACCGGCGAACGGCTCGTCAGCGCTGCTGGCGGGCCGTTCGTGTGTCTGCGGCCCCTCATCGTGCGACCGCGGCGTGCTCGGGGCGGGCCGCGGGCTCCGGGGCGGGGCGCGTGGCGAGGACGGAGTCGGCGATCTCGCCGCTGCGCACGGCGATGTTCGACAGCAGCGCGGAGGACAGTCCGTGGGTGTGCTCGGTGCCGCCCTGGACGTAGATGCCGAAGGGCAGTTCGGGGGCGAGAAGACGGTTGTCGCGTTCGACGCGGTGGCGGCTGGCCGCATCCCGCAGGCAGTAGCGGTCGAGGTCGCCCAGGAGGCGGCTGGGTTCCATGGAGTCGTAGCCGGTGGCGAAGACGATCGCGTCGACGTCGAGTTCCTGGGTGTGGCCGTCCAGCAGGGTGTCGAGCAGGACGCGAGTCTCGTCGCCGGCCCGCTTGACCTCCCTGACCCGGGTCATGTTGAGGAAGTGCAGGCGCTGGGTGCCGTCGACGTCCTCGGCGTAGGAGCGCCGGTACAGGTCGCGGATGACGTCGGCGTCGACGACGGAGTAGTTGGTGTTCTTGTGGTAGCGCCAGAACGACTCCCGTGCCTGGTCGGTGCCGTAGTAGTAGTCGTCGACGGCGGCCGGGTCGAATATCTGGTTCGCGAACGGGGTGTCGTCCGCGATGGAGTATCCGTACGACGGGAAGATCGCCGACACCTGGGCGTGCGGCAGGCTGTCGTAGAGGAAGCGGGTGATCTCGGCCGCGCTCTGGCCGGCGCCGACGACGGCGACGCTGGTGAGGTCGCCGGGATTCATGCGCCGGTACTTCTCCAGGAACTCCGAGCTGTGCCAGACGCGTTCGTCGCGTTCCATGCCCTCGGGCATGCGCGGGACGAGTCCGGTGGAGATGGCGACATTGCGGGCGAGGACCTGGCGCACGGCGCCGGTGGTGGTGTCGCGGGCTTCGACCACGAGGTGGTCGGGCCGGCCGTCCGCGCCGTCCGGCGCGAGGCGCACCGAGGTGACGTCGTGGCCGTAGTGGACACGGTCGGTGAAGTTGGCGGCCGCCCACTCCAGGTACTGGTGGAACTCCAGCCGGGTCGGGAAGAAGTCCATGTTGTTCACGAACCGGGCCAGCCGGCCCGACTCGTGCAGATACGACACGTAGCCGAAGCGGGACACCGGATTGCGGAAGGTGGCCAGGTCCTTCAGGAACGAGATCTGCATGGTCGCCGACGGCAGCAGCATGTTGCGGTGCCAGCCGAACGAGGGCTGCCGCTCGAAGAACACGGCGGTTGCCGGGCGGGCCGGCACATTCTCCCGATGCTCGTCCAGGGATATGGCGAGCGACAGATTCGACGGGCCGAAACCGATGCCGACCACGTCGTATACCTCGTGTGCACGAGTACTCATAGAGAATTCTCCCGCTTGTGTAGCTGTGACAGGGCCCCGCCGTTTCCCGGCGGGTCGATTGTTGTACCCACAAGGCCCCTGATCAGGAAAGGAGTCGACTGTCGTCGAGTTCACGGTTCGGTGGTCTCGGAATCTCAACCGGTGGATCCGGGAGTTCGCGATGGGGCTGGAGAACACCGTGAATCCAACGTAGAGCGGCCGGACACGGTGTGCAAGAGTTCCGGCCTTCGCGCCAGGCTCTTGTGTCCTGTCGACAGTACATCGGTGTCCGGGTCGCGGATTCAATTGACAGGTGCGCTCAATGCACCGGTAGCGTCGGTGACTTGACCCCTCCTCGCAATGAATCCGCGATGAATCACCGAAAGGGTGGATGTCAGATGTTCGTTCCCCGTCAATACCGAGAACCGCACCGGTCGTGGATGACCGATGTGATCCGCAACAATCCGATGGCGTTGATGACGAGCAACGGCGTGGCCGACGGGGATTCCCCCGGTGCGCCGTTCGCGACGCATCTGCCGGTCATTCCGAATCCGGAGACGGGCGGAGAATGGCCGGAGGACCTGTCGGGTACGACGCTGCTGGGCCATATGAACCGGGCGAATCCCCACTGGGCGGCGCTCGGCACGGGAACTCCGGTGCTGCTGGTGTTCACCGGTCCGCACGCCTATGTCTCGCCGACCGTGTACGGGACGACGCCGGCGGCACCGACGTGGAACTTCACCTCGGTGCATGTGCACGGTGTGATGGAGAAGCTGGAGTCACGGGAGGAGACGCTCGAGGTGGTGCAGTCCACCGTGCGGGCCTTCGAGGGCGACTTCGGCAACGGGTGGGACATGTCGGAGTCGATCGGCTACTTCCACAAACTGGCGCCCGCGGTGGGCGCGTTCCGGGTCCGGGTGGTGCGCGCCGACGGCATGTTCAAGCTCAGCCAGGAGCAGGCGAGTGAGGTGCGGGAGCGGGTGCAGCGCTCGTTCGCGGACCGGGAGTGCGGCCGGCACCGGGCGACGGCGCAGCTGATGAGCGAGCTGCCGTGTGCACGGACCTGAGCCGGTCCTGCCGCCGCGGCAGGAGGCGGAGATAGCGGCAGGGCCCGCACCCGGTGACGGGGGCGGGCCCTGCGGCCGGGTGAGGAGGGTCAGGCGCTGAGGCCGGCTTCCCGGGCCAGCCGGCCCCGGTCCTCGGGTTCCTCCAGGGCGCGCCCCGCGGCGCTGTCGAGGGTTTGCAGGACCCACTGCTCCAGGCCCAGTCCGGACTGTTCGGCCGCCTTGTGCCACCACTGCATGCGGCTGCCGGGCAGAGCGAGACGCCGGGTCGTCTCGAGCGGCTGCACGCTGTGGGGCTGGTCACCACCGCGGGCGATGCGCAGGGCGGCGCGGAGCTGTTTGGTGGTCCAGGTGTTCTGCTCGGCGCGGTCGAGCCACATCTCCTGCTCGTCGACGGGCAGGGACGCGATCTCGGCGTGGTGCTGGAACGTCAGGGCGGCCCGGCGCCGGCCGGTGGGGAACCGGCGGGCCACCCAGGCGTAGTTGCGCAGGGTCTGGTACTGCAGCCCGGCGGCGCGGATGCCGCGCTGGTAGCGGTCGGTGTAGTGGTCCTTGCCGTAGACCAGCCAGTCACCGAGCCACCAGGAGGAGGAGTCGACGATGCCCGAGAGCTGGCGGCCTGCCTGCTCCCAGTCCTCGTAGGTCATGACGGCCGGTATCTGAAGGGCCACCTTGGTGGTGAGGACCTGGCCACGGCGCGGCTCCTCGCCGCTGCGGCGCTGCGGGGGCAGCGCCTGGGGCCGGCGGCGGAACGGGGCGACGTTCGCGCCGTCGAGGCCCGGGGTGCTGGGGGTGGTCATCGTGCCTCCTGATGGAACGTGAACGCGTGCGGGCGTCGCCGTCCGTTCCCGGACGGGCGGGGTTGTTCAGGGGTGCGGCAGCGGTGGTCGGATGCGGCGCGGTGCCGTTCACCGTCGCGTCGTGCGGTGCCCGGCTGTCCTGTCCGCACCCGTCGACCACTCCCCCCGTTCGCCTCGACCACAAAACCTCCCACGTGCTGGCGGCCACCGGCCGGCTGGCTGGGGCGGCCCCCGCCGGGCGCGATGCTCGCGCGCGGGGGCATCCCTCACTGTCGTAAGGAATCGAACACCGTGCCGCGCAAGGGGGGCGCAACACGGCGGTGCGGGCGCCGTGTTGCGCACGTGTTGCGGGTGGAGGGGTTTTCTCGTCGGTGACGGTTCGCCGCACTCGCCGGCGCCGCGGGCATCCGCCGGGTGCGTGCGGCAGACCGTCGGGCACCGTGCCGGCCCCTGCGGGGCGGGTGTGCGAGTGCCACTCCCCCGCCATCGAGAAGAGGCCGAAGATGACCATCACCCATGCGCAGGCGTCCACCGAGCAGACCGGAGCCCGCACCGAGCAGGCCGCATCGCTCATCGGCGGCGCGCGCGAGCGGATCGACGCGCTCGACAACCGCATCATCGGGCTCATCCGTGAGCGGATCGCCTACTCGGCCATGATCCAGGAGGCGCGGATCGCGTCGGGCGGCCGCCGGGTGAACCTCTCGCGCGAGACACAGATCCTGTCCCGTTACAACGAGGCCCTGGGCAAGCCCGGCACCACGCTGGCGATGACGCTGCTGGAACTGGGGCGGGGCCGTATCTGATCCGCCGCAGGCAACGCGCTGGGGCCCGGCCGCAT
>NZ_JBHXSL010000101.1:0-10411 GCF_042714725.1 Streptomyces sp. NPDC058685 | reverse complement strand
GCCCCGCCCCAACGGCTCCGCCGCCTCACAAATCGCGACACCCCTCACCGTGTCCACCGCGGTGGCTGCCGTCAGGCAGAGAGACGGCAGCCACCGCCACCACCCGCTCGCATCGCTGTGTACCTGGCAGACCGCACGGTCCGCGCACGCGGTCCCGTGGCCACCGGCACCGGTCGGGAGTCGGGTTCAGCAGGTTGGTTCGTGAAACCCGGATGGGCGTTGTGACGTGCCGTGCACGAATGGGTGTGTTTGTGTCACAGAGTGGCGCCCGGCGTCCGGTCCGGGCCACTCCCCCAGGAGAAACGTATGCGCACTGTCATAGTCGCCCCTGCCCTCGTCCTCGCTCTCGCCTGGCCCGTCGCGTCGGCGACCGCCGCAGGAGCCGACGACGGGTACACGGACGGCGGCCTCAAGGTCGTCGGGCTCACCACCGATCAGCGGCTCGTCAGCTTCTCGACGAACTCCCCCTCGTCACAGGAGTCCTGGGGCCAAGTGCGTGGACTGCAGGGCGACACCGAGCTGGTCGGGATCGACTACCGCGTACAGAACGGAAAGCTTTACGGGGTCGGCGACCAGGGAGGCATCTACACCCTCGACCGCAACGGAAACGCCACCAAAGTCTCCCAGCTGACCGTCGCCCTGCAGGGCGACAACTTCGGCGTCGACTTCAACCCGGCCGCCAACCGGCTGCGGGTCATCAGCGACACCGGCCAGAACCTGCGCCACAACATCGACGACCCCGCCGCCCCGTTCACCACCACCGTCGACGGCACCTTGACCAACCCCGCCGTCCCCCCGGCCACCACACCCACCACCGCGCTCGGCGTCACCGGCGCCGCCTACACCAACAACGACCTCAACACCGCCACCGCGACAACGCTGTTCGACATCGACACGGTCAACGACCGCGTCTCGCTGCAGTCCCCCGCCAACGCCGGCACCCTCGCCCCCACCGGCAGCCTCGGCGTCAACGCCGGCCCATCAGCCGGCTTCGACATCTACTACGCGCCCCAGGCAGGAACCAACCAGGGCTTCGCCGCCCTGCAGACCAACGGCACCAACGCCATCTACGGCTTCTACCGCGTCAACATCCTCAACGGAAAAGCCGACCGCGTCGCCCACTTCCCCACCAGCCGACAGGTCTTCGACATCGCCCTCCCCCTCAACCAGCACTACCGCGAACCCAGCGACGACATGCACACCGGAAGCGAAGGAATGACCCCCCGCACCAAGTAGCTGCGACCGCGGGCAACGTTCCCTTCCACGAGTGCGCCGGGCACTTCCCCTCAAGTGCACGCGCGCTCGACTCACCGAGTCCCGCGAGCCGCAGGCCCGCGCCTTGCAGGGGATGCGACAGGCCGTCAAGGCTGGCGGTACAGACTGGGGGACGTATGTGACCGACTCGGCCGCCTTGCTGGCAGCTGAGACCCTGGAAGGGCTGGCCCCACGGTGATCATCACGTACCGGGCTGCTGACCGAAGCTGTCCTTGGGCTCACCGTCGGGGCGTGTGAGTCCAAGGACATATGGAACCTCGCCTATGCGATTGGCAGCTCCTCCGGCTGTCCGAACGCCCTGCCCTTTCCGGTCGCTACGGCTCCCGGGGTGATCGGACCCGAGCTGCTGCTCACGACAGGCACACTCCGGCAACGCACCGAGTCAAGCATCGGGTGCCCACTGAGAGTGCCTCCTTCGGGAGTCATGAAGGTCGGCCGCGCAGCCCCCCGAACGGCTTCACTGCTCGTGTGCCGTCCGGGGGCAGGCCGTACCGGGCCCTTTGGGTGGCGGATGGGGCAGCCCTATAGGCAGGCCGATCCCGAGCCGTGTTCTGAGCTGAGCGGGCATCTTCATCGCCATATGGCCCGCCACCTGGTTCGGGCTGGGACAGGCTTTGGCGCAGCACGAGCGCTCGGTGCAGCAGTAGCCCTTCCCGGTCCGACGAACCGTCGACGGTCTCCACCAGGAGGTGGAGGCCGGCCGGACACCTGCGATGTACGGCGGGTCCGGCCACGTTCCCCCTCGTCGGAGTATCCGGCTCTAGCTGTCGGCGACTGTCTGTTCCCGGACGCCTGGAAGTTGCAGAGCGCAGCACGCCAACTCGATTGCCTGCCTGTCTATCGGCTTGTCCGTCGCCTCCTGGGTGACATCGCTGTAGGGGGGAGGTTCAGGGTACGGAGCGGGCGGACCGGTGGGGACTGCGCAGCCCCTTGTCGTACAGGAACTTGCGATCATGGCTCCCCCAACGAGGTTGGCGGCACTCCTACCACCGTCTACCACCGTCGCCCAGAACCGCGTCGCCTGCATCCGCTGCCCGCAGGCTCCCGGTGCGCGACAGGAAACCGCTCCCCACACGCCCTCCGCCCCTTTGGTCAGGAAGGCCTGCGGCTGGGAAGCAGGAGCTGAGAAAGGTCACCGAGCAGGGCTGCATGACCGCTGAGCTCACACGCTGCAGCCGCCCGAAGCGCGCATCACCGCAGCTCAACGCAACGCCCTAACGCCACCCGGTACGCGCGCGAGTACTTGCGCAGCCTGTGCGACACGCGTCCCGCGGTCACCGGTCAAAGAGCCGTCCGGCCCCAGACTGGACCTGTTAACTCCAAAGCACTCCCACTTCGGAGTGGCTGGGCCAAGCCCTGAACGGTGGTCGTCCCGTTCGGGGCTTTGCCTTCCCCCCGGAACGACCCCCGGCAGGTCCGTACTCGACATACAGAGGCCCTGGACCGTGCACAGGGAGGTCCAGGGCTTCCGCCCACTTCGCGGGGTCATACTGAACGCTCCAGACGCCGACCGGTTACGTCCCGGCCTGCAGCACCTGCCTGTCGGCGGACCAGGTGGCCGGGTCGATGTCGAAGCCGAGCGGGTGGGCCAAGGCTGTGGTCTCGCCGGTCTACCCGAGCCGATCCCCGGTAGACGCCATATCCACATGCCGTGAGGGTGGAGGTCTCCACATGCCCGAGGTCCAGCACCTTGTCTGCCGGCAAGCCAATGGGGCTTTGCTTCAGCCGTGTGCGGTGAGAGCGGCTTGCACGGTTGTAAGAGGGCAGGGACGCAGTAGTCCGTCTCTGCTACCCGAGGGCCTCGCAACGGCGATCGAACGCCCAGCAGCTTCGTCGCCCTGGTCAACCTGCCCGGTCGCCAGCCGTCCCAAGTGCGAGACGCCCGGAGCCAGACTGTCTCAACCTTTCCCGCCCAGGTAAGACGCACACTCCCACCTGAGCCAAGGCTTTGAGATGGCCTGCACAGGCGCCGATCAGTCCGGACCCTGAGCAGGTGTGGACGATCCGCTCTGGGTGGAATGGCTCTGAGGCCGCTCGCATCGCTGAGACACCGTTGAGCGAATGTCCGAAGACGGGCGAGAGACGGAATCACGGTGTGAGCCGGGCTGGTGCTCGGTTGCGTCGGTACCCTAGCCGTGCCTCGATTGGAGTGTGGGTGTAGGTGTCGTTGCCGCCGGGTTCGTCCTCGGTACAGCTGTGAGCGTGTGGGCGAGTCGCCGTGTTCTGGGTTCCCGGGTGCGCTCTGCAACTCGGGACCGGGCTGTGCGGCAGGCTGACACGCAGTTGCGCCTGGCGGCGGACATGGTGATCTCGGACGCCGCCGTGCGGGCAGCTCCCTCTTGCGCATACCGATCCTGGTCGCTGATGTGCAGGCCAGGGTCTACGACGACTTCCTGCTCGAGGTGCCGCGCTGGTGGGCAGCAGAAGCGCTGCGGGAAAGCTACGAACGCTGGAACTGCCAATACGACTGCACCACCGACGCCTACGACCTACTCGACGAGGCCTGACCCCGTCGGGCTTGTCCGGCGCTGGAAGAGGTCCGCGCGGCCTCGATGCACGCTGGTTTGCGAAGCGAGCCGTACGAGAGGCTGGAAGCAGGCAATCGGAATCCGAGTCCGATCTCCAGACGCTGCCAGAGGGCGTGCCTAAACTGCAATTGAGGTACCTGCGCGAGGCTGGAGGTCACCATGATCATTATCGGGGTCGTCCTGCTGATCATCGGCTTCGTGGCCAGCCTGCTCGGTGTCAGGGTGACCGGCGAGCACGCCGACCGCTCCGCGATTGTCACGGCAAGCGTCAACGCCGATGCCACCGCGGTTCTGGCTGTCCGTCTGTCCGTCGACTATCCGCATTCCGTTGCCGGCGTGACCGAAGCTGCAGGAGCCCATCTACAAAGCCGCCTTGCGGACCTCACGGGCCTCACCGTGACGCGGGTCGACATCAGCGTCACCGCGCTGCACGATCCGGACTCCCGCACCAGGAGAGTCAGATGAAACGCCGTCCGCGCCGCAGTGTTCCCGCCACCCTCACAGCGCTGCTCGTCCTCGCGATCTGTGTGCTGGCCGCCATCATCGCCATACAGATGATCATGGGTGTGGCGCCACTCATCAGCTACCGATCCGTCACCGACTATCTGGCCGCCACCCGTTGGATTGACACCGCCACCTTCATCGCCGGCGGTGCGGCCACGCTGCTGGGTCTGATCATGCTCATCGCGGCAATCCTGCCCGGCAGACCGACGGTAGTGCCGCTGGACGGTGACCTGGACGCCGGTGCCTCCCGGCGCAGTCTGCGCCGCACCCTGCTCAGTGCGGCCCGGAGGGTCGATGGGGTCAGCAAAGCGAAGCTGAAGCTGACCCGACGCACGGTGGCCGCCCGCATCCGAACCGACCGGACCAACACCGCCGGGCTCACCGAGACGGTCCGCGACACCCTGAACCAGCGCCTCGACCAGATCGCCCCAGCGACCCGGCCGGCCGTGAAGGTCAAGCTCCATGCCACCAGGAGCACATCATGACCAGCCTCAACCGACCAGCCCACCTCAACCGCCTGCTGCTGGCCATCGTCGGCGTCCTCCTGCTCGCAGCCGGCGTCTTCGCCCTGGCCCGCCACTACGCCCGGCTCACCTCACTGGAACCGCACGCCACGCTCATCCCTGCGCCCGGCAGCCCACCAACCTGGATTTGGTGGGTGACCGCCGCCGTCGCGATCACACTCGGGCTGCTCATGCTGCGCTGGACAGCCGCACAGACAGCCCGCCGCCCGAAACACCAGACGTGGCACCTCGAACAGAACCCCGAACAAGGCAGCACCGAACTCGCGACCGATACGGCCACCGTCCCCTTCCTCAAGGAGGTGACCACCTATCCAGGTGTCCACAACGCGCACGCCACCATCGCCGGAACCCGCCAGCACCCCACCCTCGTCATGCGGATCAGCACCGAACAGGACAGTGACCTGACCACCATCGGTCGGCACCTCAAAGACAACGGCCTCCCCCGGCTCCGTCAGGCACTCGACCTCGACACCCTCCCCGTCACCGTCGAATACCGCTTCACCACCCACACAGCGCCACCCGGACCCGATGAGGGTCCAGCCGATCACGCGTTCCCGGGCGTCAGGTTTGCCATCGGCAATAGCGGTCACACGCAGTCACAAGAGCCAGTGCCGAGCGCAGCTTGGAAGTGAGCACAGTGGCCAAGAACCAGAAAGCCAAGGGCAAAAAGGAACAAGCCAAAGGCAAGGCCAAAGAGACCCTCGGCCGCACTCTGGGAAACGAGCAGATGACCGCCGAGGGCAAGGCACAGGGGGCCAAGGGCGACGCCAGGCAGGCAAAGGAGAAGATCAAAGACGTCTTCCGCCACTGAAGCGCCCCGCTAACGCTGTACAGGGCTCGCCGCGTCCGTTACGGCGGGCCCGACACATTGTTTAGTGCCCCGTGAGCCACTGAGTGCCTGTCTGACATCTCTGTCCGGTCTGCGGCCGTGGGTGGACGTTGGGGGTTGAACATAGGCGGTCGGCGGGACGGGTGAGGAACCCGCGCGGGGGTTGCCGGGTTTTCGCGGTTCACAGTTCAGGTTGGGGAGTGACGGTGAGGTGAAAAACCGTGTCACATCTACTGTGAGTGACGATTGGGGTATCGATTGCGGGAGCGGACTGTGCCAGTAACGGCGGGACGGAGCCCGTGCCGTCGGCGAGTCGCCGCGCCTTCTCCCGCTGTGGGGTGGTGCTCCGACGTGACAGCGATCTGGCTCTTGAGGATGTCTGTCACGTGCTGGGTACCTTCTCTACCGCGATGTCACCCCCGAGGATCCTCGCGCCGATGGCGGGCAGTGACCCGGGATTGTCGGCCATGCCCGACAGCTGACCCGTCAGGCCTTTGAGCTTGTGAGCAGAACGACGATGCCGGCGGCTCCCACGCGTCGGACGAAGACCGCACGGGCCACGGCAGGCACCGCCGTGACCGGCCCTGAGCAGCGCCGGTCCCGTCTGGGACTCACGACCAGCCATACCGGCCTGGCGGGTGACGCCAGCCAGAGCGTGCTGGCGCGGTAGCCCAAGCCGCACACCTCAGGTCCGGCGAACTGCTGGCGGGCCTCAGCGTCCGAGACCGGCTCGGTCAACCCGACGCCAGCGTCATCGTCAGGCTCCACGAACCCGCAGGCCTTGGCGGAGGAGTGGAAGACAACGAGTGCGCCAGCTGCTCGGCGTCCGCCCGGCTGCGTTCGGCGGCCCGACGATCACGTCGTCAGCGCCGCGATGCGAGGAGGTACGGCGGCTTTATTCGTCGACCGCGGTACCGCCTTGGGGCTATGTCCTGTCACCGGAGGGTCTGGATCTCGCCATGAGGCTGCGGCAGGCACAATGTCGAACTGCGCCCGGCTACTACCTGTTCGGTGCTGCCTGACGGCCGTCGGCGAGGGGGCGTGCGCTAGCGTCGGCCTCGGCCGCGTCGGCAAGGGCCTCGGCGGCAGCTTCCGCGGCCTGCGCCGCATCGTCGGCGGCCTGGTTGGCCGCTCTGTCCTCTGAAGACGTCTCACGCGTGGCCGGCGACTGGGGCAGCACCTCATTGAAGGCGCGGGACACCCCCTGGAGCGCAGAGGTGACCTCGCTGGGGATGACCCAGAAGGTACTTCCGGCACCTTCGGCGAGTTGAGGCAGCATCTGCATGTACTGGTAGGCGAGCAACTTGGGGTCAGGGTCGTTGCGATGCACGGCCTGGAAGACCTCGTCGATGGCCCGAGACTGGCCCTCAGCCTTGAGGATCTCAGCGGTACGGTTACCCTCCGCCCGCAGAACGGCAGACTGCTTGTCGCCTTCGGCAGTGAGAATCTGCGACTGCCGCTGCCCCTCAGCCCCGAGAATCGCCGCCCGCTTGTCACGCTCGGCACGCATCTGCTTCTCCATCGCATCCTTGATCGACTGCGGAGGGTCGATGGCCTTGATCTCCACCCGGTTGACTCTCAGACCCCACTTGCCGGTGGCCTCGTCCAACACGCCACGGAGCTGACTGTTGATGGTGTCGCGCGAGGTGAGAGTCTTCTCCAAGTCCATGGAACCCACAACGTTGCGCAACGTGGTGACGGTGAGCTGTTCGACACCCTGCAAGAAGTCGGCGATTTCATAGGCAGCAGCTCGTGGATCCGTGACCTGGAAGTACAGGACGGTATCAATCTCGACGACCAGATTATCCTCGGTGATAACCGGTTGCGGCTTGAACGAGACGACCTGTTCCCTCAGGTCGATCACCGGATAGACCCGGTCGATGTAGGGGATGACGAGGTTAAGGCCCGGCCTCAACGTGCGCCGGTAGCGGCCAAGGCGCTCAACATTGCGAGCACGCGCTTGGGGCACGATGCGTACCGCCCGCACCACGGTGAATACGGCGATCAGCGCGACGATCACGCCGGCTATGAGCACGCCCGAGACTTCCATCGCTCACTCCCGCGGGTAGACGAGGGCGGTGGCGCCATTGATCTCCATGACGTCGACGGTCACACCCTGAGGAATCACCAGCGTCTCGACATAGGCGCGAGCCGTCCATTCCTCACCGCCGATGCGAACCCTGCCACCCAGGTCCGTGACCTCCGAGACGACATAGGCGGACCTACCCACCAACGCATCCACGCCGAACCTCTCCGCCTCAGGCTTGAAGAGGTGACGCGCCGCGATGGGCCGCATGAACAACAAGGTGACCGCAGCCAGGACCGTGAACACCAACAACTGCACGGGCAACGGAAGTCCCAATACGGCTGCCCCCGCCGTGACCAGCGCAGCCGCACCCAGCATCCCGAGCGCGGCAGTAAGGGTGAAGATCTCCGCCACCACCAGCGCTCCCGCGGCGATCAACCAGATCAGCCAAAGATCCATTGCGCCCTCCTGGCGCTGCTACTGCACGAAGCATCAGACGAATGCACCTTTACGGTACTTTCCTACCCTTCTTCGCGGGACCCACGCCCACCGCAAAGGCGCTGCGTAGGTGTACGGAGCCCGAGAGTGGGCCGGAGCCGGCGACGGCGATCTTGAGTGGGGGACCGTCTCGGCGATCCGTGCACCACGAAACCAATCCGCAATTGCATCGGTTACGAACTAGTAATGCCTTAGGTGGTGAAAACACCTGAAGCTCTGGGTCGTACTCATCTCGATACGCAAGCGGGGAACAGGTGAAATCTGCCGAGAGCGGACGGATAGCAGGATTGCCAGCGCGACAGAACGGCCAGCTGATGGTCCAGGTCTCCGGCGGGGACCAGGAGACATTCACCAAGGTCTGCGACCAGGTCGTCGGTCCAGTGCTGGGTGTGGTGCAGCGAGTGTTGTCCCGTCCCGCGCAGTCGGAAGGGGTAGCCCGGGATGTTCTGGTCGAGGTGCGGTGCACGGCCGGATGGTTCGAGCCCGGCGGCGGCACAGGGATCATGACGCTGGCTCACCACCGGGCCGTGGACCGGGTGCGCTCGGCCCCGCCCAGCTCAGATCGGGAGCACAAGGCGGCCCTGCGGGACGAGTCGGTGCTGTTCGACGGGGTGGAACGAAGGGATCCGGACCGCCTGAGGTGGCAGCGGGTCCGGCGCTGTGTCCCCGGCCTGAGTGACATCCAGCGGGCGGCGTCCCTCTCGCCAACGACGGGGGCCTTAACCGCAAGGACATCAACCCGAGTAAGGACGGCCCGTTCCGTCTCCACGACTGCCTGGGGGTGACCTCATGACCACTGCCGATCTGCACACCTCCACCGGCGCCTATGCGCTGCATGCCTTGCCTGATGACGAGCAGCGCGCTTTCGTGAAGCATCTGGAGGCTTGCGAGGCATGCCGGAACGAGGTTGCAGAATTGCAGGCGACTGCCGTGAGGCTCGGCCGAGCCGTGGCGATGAGCCCGCCCCAGTCGATGCGGGAGGCCGTATTGGGCCGGGTGGCGACGACGAGGCAGGAGTTCACGCTCCTGCAGGGCGACGAGACCCGGCGCCGGATGACGTGGCTTCCGCGCTTGATGCTTGCCGCGTCGGTGGCTGCTGCGGCAGCGTTCGGCGGTGTCGCCATCTGGCAGCACCAGGAGGCGTCGGAGGCACGTGCATCGGTCCGGCAAGCGCAGGAGCGCATGGTGGGTGTGGCAGATGTGCTCGCCGCGCCCGATGCCCAGCTGCAGACCCGGAAACTGCCCGACGGATCGGTGGCCACAGTCGCCGTCTCACACCGGCAGGACGCGGCCGCGCTCGTCGTTTCCGGACTGCCTCAGCTGCCCACAAACAAGGTGTACGAAGCTTGGTTCATCGACGCGAGCGGTGACGCGGCACCGGCCGGATTGCTGAGTCGCGACGCCGGGCGGCAACTGGCTCTCCTCGAAGGGCCGGTCGGTGAGGCGGCCGCCGTGGCATTCACGGTCGAGCCAGCCGGGGGCTCCCCTCAGCCCACCACCGTCCCCCTCGGCTCGGTGACCCTCCCGACCTGACACTCATCCCCTTCGGCTGCCCGGCACCTCGCCTGCTCGGCCGCTGGTACACAGTCTCGCCTGGCGGCGGCGGAGGCATGGGGCCGTAGAGCGTTGAAGGCCAGCGCAGGTGGGCGAGCTCTGGCGGTCGGAAGTGCGTCCGCCCCGCTTGCCCTCTGCCTGTCAGTGATGTCAGGGCACGAGGTTCCATAGCTGGACGGCATCTCGCAGGGAGAGTCCAGAGCCGTCGGCTTGGTCTCGGTGCGGCTGTCCGATCGCTTCCTGCACCACCGACAGGGGCAGCAGCGCCTCCCAGCCCAGCAACCTTATCCCCATGACGCCTTCGTCGGCACGGCGGACTTGAAGCCCCCGCACCGCAGTGTCGGACCAGTCGAGTTCCATACATCACGGTAGATCTGCAGTCCGCTCCAGAGGCGGAACGCCACGGTCAATGTGCAGACCTCGAATGCTGAGTTGAGCTCAGCAGGCCGTCGAGTGCGGCGAATTGCTGCGTGATGGTGTCCATGCTTGGGAACGTCGCGCCGAAGCGGAACACGTATCTCGCGTGGAGGCTGCCGTCGGGTTCGACGACGAAGGTGGACCGGCCGCAGCCCAAGCGGCGGGCGATGATCCCGAATGTGCTCGCCCGCACGCCGACCACGCGGCGAAGGATCTTCCGTACACAGCACACGGCTGCGCGCCCCCTGTTCGGGGG
>NZ_JBHXSL010000100.1:0-10657 GCF_042714725.1 Streptomyces sp. NPDC058685 | reverse complement strand
GCCATCGCGAACGAGCTGCGATGGCCCTGCGGT
Source organism: Streptomyces sp. NPDC058685 (assembly GCF_042714725.1). Classification (NCBI taxonomy): domain Bacteria; kingdom Bacillati; phylum Actinomycetota; class Actinomycetes; order Kitasatosporales; family Streptomycetaceae; genus Streptomyces; species Streptomyces sp. NPDC058685. The sequence goes on along the minus strand of NZ_JBHXSL010000100.1, from coordinate 10,624 downwards.
GCGTCACGGCGGTGCTTGTCAGAGGCTGCCGGCGGTGATGTTGCCGTAGGTGGTCGTTGCGTGGATGGCGAGTTCGGCGGCGGCGCCGTCGGTGTTCTTCAGCGCGTTGTGGATGCGGCCGTAGGTGGTGCCCGCGTCCAGGGAGGCCGAGACGCCGTGGGCCGCGCCGATCGACAACTCGCCCGACTCGGTGCGCAGGACGACCGTGCCGCGCAGGGCCTCGGTGACGCGGATGTCGCCCTTCTGGATGCTGAGCTCCGCGGGGCCGCCCAGGCGGCCGATCTCGATGTCGCCGGCCTGGAGGGTGAGGCGGGCGCTCGCGGTCTCATCGAGCTTGACCGAAGCCTGCGCGCCTTCGAAGGCGACGTCGCCGAGCCGTCCGACACCCCGGAGCTCGGCGTCGGCCGCTTTCGCCTCGACGCGGGAGCCGGTGGGCAGTTGGACCGTCACCTCGACGGATCCGGAGCTGCCGAGGACCCGGTTCTGCGGTGCGGCGGCCTCGATCCGCAGAACGCCGTCGCTGTAAGCGACGGTGGTCTGCTCGGCCGCCTTCACGTCGCGGCTCTTCGAAGCGTCCGCGGGCAGGATCTCGACCGTGGTGTCGGCCCGGTCGGCGGCGATGAACCGGATACGGCCCGCGGGAATGTCGACGACGGCCGAGACGGGGGCGGGGGTGTCGAAGTTCTGCATGGTGGTCTCCTTGGACTCGCTGTTTCCGATGAGGGAAACGCTACGTTGCGTTCAGTGGTCTGGCAATGCATTCGTTGCGTATGGCGTGTATCAATGCAGGTCAGAGGATAGAAATCATTGCAACGACGTGAAAGCTAATGCAACATAAGCACGCCCCTTTGTTGCAATGGGTGAAGGTGAACGCTATGCTGCGAGCACCACGGACGATGAAGGAGGCCGCGATGCCGGGCGGCAGGCTCACCCAGCAGGAACGCCAGCAGATCGCGCTGGGACTGGCCGACGGTCTCGCCTACGCGGAGATCGCCAGGCGCCTCGACCGGCCGACCTCGACGATCACGCGCGAGGTGATGCGCAACGGCGGCCCCACCACCTACCGCGCCGACCTCGCCCACCGTGCCACCGAACATCGCACCCAGCGCCGCCGGCAGACCGTACCCGCGGATCCGAAGACGGCCCCGCAGGCCCATGGACGTGATGCCGAGGTGGTGCTGGCGTACGAGGAGATGTTCACGACCGTGCTCATGCAGTCGGGCCTGCCCAAGATGATGGCGCGGGTACTGGTCTGCCTCTACACCACCGACGCGGGCAGCCTCACCGCCTCCGAACTCGTCCAGCGCCTCCAGGTCAGCGCGGCATCCGTCTCCAAGGCGATCGCCTACCTCGACACCCAGGGACTCGTCCGACGCGAACGCGACGAACGCCGCCGCGAGCGTTATGTCGTCGACGACGACGTCTGGTACCAGTCCATGATGGCCAGCGCCCGTGCCAACGCCCATCTCGTCGACACCGCACGACAGGGCGTCACGATCCTCGGCCCCGGCACCCCGGCCGGCGCCCGCCTCGAAAACATCGCCCGCTTCGTCGACTTCGTCTCCGAAAGCATCACCCGTGCCGCGGAGCAGGCCCGAGAGGTCCTGTACACGAAACCCGCGACGACCCCGGACGAGGAGCCCGGCCGCTCTGACGGCTAGTCGGTTCGCCGACGGGCGGAAAATCCGTACCCTGACCGGCCCGGTACGGCGATCATGGGGCGGGACACCGACACGCAGCCCGGAAGGAATCGCTCGCCATGCCCGTGCCTGCCGACCCGACGGTCCTCCATCCGATGCCCGAGCAGCCGCGGGTGGTGCTGCTCAAGCCGCTGGTGAAGTCCCCATTGATCGAGGTCGGGGAGTACTCCTACTACGACGACCCGGACGACCCGACAGCCTTCGAGACGCGCAATGTGCTGTATCACTACGGGCCGGAGAAGCTGATCATCGGCAAGTTCTGCGCGCTGGGCACCGGAGTGCGGTTCATCATGAACGGCGCCAACCACAGGATGGACGGCCCCTCGACGTTTCCCTTCCCCACCATGGGCGGCTCCTGGGCCGAGCACTTCGACCTGCTCACCGGTCTGCCGAACCGGGGGGACACCGTAGTCGGCAACGACGTCTGGTTCGGCAACAGCACGATGGTGATGCCCGGCGTACGGATCGGACACGGCGCGATCATCGCGTCAGGCGCCGTCGTCACCGGCGACGTGCCCGATTACGGCATCGTCGGCGGCAACCCTGCCCGCCTCATCCGCACCCGCTACGACGACCGGGACATCGCCCGGCTGTTGGCGGTGGCCTGGTGGGACTGGCCCGCGGAGCACATCACCGAGCATGTGCGGACGATCATGTCGGGCAGCATTGCCGATCTCGAAGCTGCCGCCCCGGAGGCCCTGCACGGCTGACGCGTTCCGGAAGCGGGTGCGGCGGCCTGCTTCCTCACACGCGCCGTCGTCGCGCCACGGCCTTCGGCCGACCAGCCCGTTCATCACGACCTCAACAACATGCCGCTCGACGACCCGACCGGCACCGTCGTACCGGGCTCCGACGCCCGCAACATCAGCGCCGTCCTGATCAACGGCGAGCCCCGCAACGGAAACGGCCAGGTCCTCGGCGTGGACCTGCCGCACTGCGCAAGGGGGTGCGTGCCTCCCGCAGATATGTTGGACACATCGGCTGCCTGACGAAGTCTCAGGAGTCCGCCGGCCACGCCATCAGCCGGCCACGCGACAACAGCGTCCCACGGCCTCGGCGCGCAGACTCGACCTGTCCGCACCTGGCACCAGGGCGCCGGGAGCCGATGCCCGGACCGGCTCGCAGGCTACTGCCGCTTCCACCATGCTGCGCGCCGTTCGAAGAGATGCCCCCTCCGGCCGGGAGACCCGCCAACCGGGCCAGGCTTTCGAGCCGGTCCGGCATGGCGGCAGGCCGACGGCGCGGTCGGCCGAGATGCTGATGGCCGAACCAGGCAGGAGAGACCGTGGACGAACCCAGCCTTCCAGGAGCCCGAAGCGCAGAATCCAGCCGCGCGGGCCGTGACGTTTCCGCTCAGCCGGGGGTCATCGGTATTGCACTCGGTGCCGTGCTGACGGCAATGCTGGGGCAAGGTTCGTGGCAGTGGTTCGCGGCCTACATTGGGGTGACGCTTCTCGCGGTGCTCTTCTCCCTGTATCGGCTGCCGACGTTGACGCCTGGTCTCCGCTTGGCATATGTGGGGAATCTGACGGTGTATTCGCTGGTCGTCGGCCTGTGCGTGGCGATCACCCTGGCCCCGATGCTGCAGCGCTGGGCGTGGCTGTTCCCGATGCCTGGTACGCGTGCCAGGTGCCCCTCGCTGGGCACCTACGAGCGCATGCGCGCGAAGGCTACGGTGTCGGACCTGGCCGGCCGAGACAGTGCCGCCTTGTCCCACGCACAGGAGGTACAGAGTCACGCCGCGGTTGCTGACTGCCTGTCCGCCACCACGACGCTGTGGTTGCCGGTCTACGCGATCGGAGTGGCTGTGCTGGTGGGCCTGGGAGCGTGGATCACTGATCGGGTCCGGCGGCGGAACTGAGGCTGTCGCGAGCATGCAGGTGGTAATCGGGTGGCGGACTCCTCCGCTGCGTACCTAGCGTCGGTGGCATGGAATACGAGTTCGTGGATCCAGCGACGATCACGCGGGAGATGGCCGTGCAGATTCGTGAGTGGCGAGTCGACGAGGATTTCACCTGGCGTTCCGTGGCCCAGGCCGCGACCGATCTGTGGGGTTCCGAATACGGCAGCAACCAGATTTACGGCAGGGACCTCTGCGTGGCCGCGGCGGGGGTTCTGGGTGAAGACCCCGACCGGGACCCATGGAACTGACGCCTGCTACGAGAACGGACGCCTTCCAGGCCCTGACTGCCGGGAGATGTCCGCCAGAGGGTCGGACGAAGTCCGGGCACCGCCCGACAACCCCTGCGAGCGGGCTGCCCCACGTCCTGGTTCTCGTGCCCTCTCAAGCGGTCCGCCTCCTCGGTGGTGTCGATCAGCTGAGCCGTGGTCAAGGGGACGGCGGCCGTGAACACGTGACCTACGTGGCTGCAGAGCCGCGCCGGGCAAGGAGCCGTGGCCCGGGCACCCGGATCGCACGTGCGATGACCCGCCATCGATCCCCGCCGGCAGCCGTCCGGCCGCCGGCGGGGATCGGTTCGCGGCAGGCGACATGCACCACCGACCCCCTGTCACTCTCACGCACCTCCGGAGTGGCGCCGCCGCGCATGCTGACCCTTCCTGTGTGAAGAGGTCCGTCCCGGTGGCGGACGACCACGGCTGCGGAGAGGGAGCGAGCGCCGCCCATGGAGAAACAACATCAGGCGCTGCGTACTCCCCGCGCCGCGGGCGTGGTCGGCGTCATCTTCGCTCTGTTGCTCGGCACCGCCATCGTTCTGGTGCGTCTGACGCTGCCCGAGGACCTGAACGACGTGAACAAGGCCTGGGTCTCCGACGCCTCGCGGCGGAACACGGTGGAGACGGCCCTCGGCCTCATCCCCTTCGCGGGCATCTTCTTTCTGTGGTTCATGGGCACCGTCCGGGCACGTATCGGCGACGCCGAGGACAAGTTCGTCTCCACCGTGTTCCTGGGCAGCGGTCTGCTGTTCGTCGCGACCCTCTTCGGCGCGGCTGCGGCAGCGGGAGGCCTGCTGGCGGCGGCGAGTGCGCCCGGGGCCGCATCCGGCCCGCAACTGCAGTCCTTCGGTCTGGACTTCACCTACGGACTGCTGACGACCTACTCGATGCGCATGGCGGCGGTGTTCACCCTGGCGACCTCCTCCATCGGGCACCAGCTCGGCGTCCTTCCCCGATGGCTGTCCGTCCTGGGTTATCTCGTCGCCCTGACGCTGCTCTTCGTGACGGACAGCATTGCCTGGTCGGAGCTGGTGTTCCCGCTGTGGGCGCTGATCGTCAGCCTGCACATCCTCGTGGCCAGTCTGCGTCGCCGGCCCGCCGCGCCGGCCTCCTCGCCATGACGCCGATCCCCGCGATCGGGGGGCCCATGACGCTTCTGGCCCTCTGTGCTCGCGACAACCGGACAACAGCCGCAAGCTGGGCACGGAACCACGGGAAAGGCGCATTTTGATGAGGCTTGTCGTCGATCTGAACCGCTGCCAGGGATACGCGCAGTGCGCGTTCCTCGCACCCGACGTCTTCACCATGCACGGCGATGAGGGACTGCTGTACAACCCGCAGGCCGACGCCGAGCAGAAGGAGCACGTCGCGCGTGCCGTGGCCGCGTGCCCCGTCCAGGCCATCCTCGTCGAGGGCCTGGACGAACCCGCTGCCCGTGCTCCCCGCGAGGAGGCGACCCATGGACGGTGAGCACCAGCTGGAATGGTTGAGACGCGAGGGACGGATCGTGATCGTCGGCGCGTCGCTGGCCGGTCTGAGGGCCGCGGAGACGCTGCGGGAGGAGGGCTTCGCCGGCTCCCTCACCCTCATCGGCGACGAGCCCTACGAGCCGTACGACCGGCCGCCGCTGTCCAAGCAGGTCCTCCTGGGGAAGGCGACCGCCGACCGCACGGCGCTTCCCCGGCGACGGGACCCGCAGGCGCAGTGGCGTCTCGGGGTCGCGGCCACGGGACTCGACATGGCGGCCAGGCGGGTGCGGCTCGCGGACGGCGACGAGGTGCCGTACGACCGGTTGCTGATCGCGACCGGTGTGCGCGCCCGTCCATGGCCGGTCGAGGGCGAGGCGGAGCTCGACGGGGTGTTCGTCCTGCGCACCTGCGACGACGCCGCCAAGCTGGAGAGCCGGCTCTCCCAGGGGCCACGCAGGGTGCTCGTGATCGGGGCGGGATTCACCGGCTCGGAAATCGCCTCCGCATGCCGCGAGCGCGACATCCCGGTCACCGTCGCGGAACGCGCCGCCGCGCCCCTGGTCGGTGCCCTCGGCGGTGTGATCGGCGATGTGGCCGCGCAACTGCAGCGTGAGAACGGCGTGGACCTGCGCACGGGCGTCATGGTCACCGCGCTGGAGAGTGACACCGCGGGCCGCGTGCGTGCCGCGCATCTGTCCGACGGCAGCGAGATCGAGGCGGACATCGTCGTCGTCTCGCTCGGCGCCACCCGGAACACCGAATGGCTGGCGGGATCAGGCCTGGGCGCGGGCCCTCGTGGCATCGCGTGCGACGCCGGATGCCGAGCCTTCGACATCCGGGGCATCGTGACCGACGACGTCTTCGTCGCCGGCGATGTGGCGCGGTCCCCGCATCCGCTGTTCGGGTACCAGTTCCTGTCCCTGGAGCACTGGGGCAACGCCGTCTCGCAGGCCGAAACAGCCGCCCACAACATGATCAGCGCCGCCGCGGACCGCCGCCCGCACATGTGGGTGCCGGCCTTCTGGTCGTCCCAGTTCGGCGTGAACATCAAGTCGGTGGGGGTGCCGTCCATGGGCGAGGAGATCCTCATCAGCCAGGGAGCGCTGGCGGAACGCAAGTTCACGGGCGTGTACGGATACCAGGGCCGCGTGATCGGTGCCGTCACCTTCGACAACTCGCGATGGCTGCCGTTCTACCAGCAGCTGATCGAGACGACCGCGCCGTTCCCGCCGCCGTTCGCGACCCTGGACAGGCGGTCCGACGGGCAGCGTCCCCTCCCGGCGGACTTCCCGGACCCCTCCGTGCCCACCCACACGCCGACCGTCACCCTCAGCGGCTACTCGCCCGCCGACCGGCGGATGGTCTTCACCCCCGGCCGATGATGACGACCGCATCAGGCCGACGACGGCACGCCGTGCGACGAACTCCTGCCGTACGACGAGCACCCGCCGTACGGCTGCTGCCGGTCACCCGGCGACTGTCGACCGTGCGGCCACGGCGAGCCGTACGACGACTGCCGGCTTCGCGACGACCGCCCACCGTCCCGCGGCAGCCCCGGTACGGGTCCGTCCGGGAGCCGGACCACTCCACCGTCCGAACCGTCTCCGGCAACGCCTCCCCGGCCGGCGCCCACGCCCACAAGGACCCGCGATGACGTCACTCCTGCACCAGATCACCGACTACGCCAACCGCGCGAACCCCTACCCCCTCTACGCGGAGCTCCGAAGGACACCGGTGATCCACGACGAGGACGGCCCGTACGTCGTCAGCACCTACCACGACATCCTGGGCCTGCTGCACGATCCACGGATCAGCTCCGAGGCCCGTAATCTCTCCGCGCCGGTGGCCGAGGACCTCGAGCAGCCCGAGGAGACGAGTCTGCCGCCCAGCTTCCTGCGGCTCGACCCTCCGGAGCACGACCGGTTGCGTGGCATGACCAACCGCCCCTTCGGGCCGCCGCACAGCCCGCGGCGCGTCGAGGACATGCGCCCGGAACTCGGTGAGATCGTCTCCGGTCTGATCGACGGTCTCGCGAACGGGGGTCGCGTCGATCTGGTCGAGCAGTTCTCGTACCCCTTCCCCGTCACGGTGATCTGCCGACTGCTCGGCGTGCCGCGCGAGGACGAGTCACGCTTCCACTCCTGGGCCGACACGCTCGCCGCCAGCCTCGATCCGGCGCCGAGTGAGGACCGCACCGAGCAGGCCCGTGTCGCGGAGGAGGCCAAGACCCAACTGGGCATGTATCTGGCCGGGTTGATCGAGGAGCGGCGCAAGTCGCCGCGCGACGACATGCTGTCGGCGCTGGTCACCAATGTGGGACCGGGCGGACCCATGTCGACGATGGAGGTGCTCAGCACCGCGGCCCTGCTGCTGATCGCAGGCCATGAGACGACGGTCAACCTGATCACCAACGGGATGCTCACGCTGCTGCGCCACCCCGATGTCCTTCAGCGTCTGCGGGACGAGCCGCGCATGGCCGTGCCGATCGTGGAGGAACTGCTGCGCTACGAACCGCCGGTGCAGTTGCTGCCGCAGCGCACACCGATCACCGACATCGAGGTACGCGGTGTCACCATCCCCAAGGGCGCGTCGCTGTGGCTGGTCCTGGCGTCGGGCAACCGTGATCCCCAACGCTTCGAGAATCCCGACCGTTTCGACCCGGACCGCAAGGACATCGAACACCTGGGCCTCGGCAGCGGTATCCACGGCTGCTTCGGCGCTCCGCTGGCCCGCCTCGAGGCGCAGGTCGCCCTGGCCGAGCTCGCCCGCAGACTGGACAACCCCCGCCTGGTGGAAGACCCTCCGCCCTACCGGCGCAACGCCGTTCTGCGCGGACCCCGCCATCTCCACATCGAGATCGACGGCTTGCGGCCGTAGGGGTCGGTCACGGGATCGCGGTCCGGTCACGGGGATCGGGGTCAACAGCGCGTCGCAACAGGCGCCGTTGGCCCCATTGACTTGCTGAGTCTCGTTACGCAACTATGCCTCCACGTCGCGGACGAGGAGGCTGGACCATCGTGGAATGGACAGGCGCGCGCTACGCCGACAAGCCGACGGTCGAGGTACGGGCCTGGGTCGGCGCTCCACCGGGCCGGGTGTGGGACCTGGTCGCGGACGTGACCCTCATGCCGGCCATGAGCGATGAGCTCCAGTCGGTGGAGTGGTTGGACGGAGCCACTCGGCCGGCCCTCGGAGCGAGCTTCGTCGGCCGCAACAAGCACGCTTCGTTCGGGGAGTGGGAAACCACCTCGCAGGTGATCGAGTACGACCAAGGGCGCGTCTTCGCCTGGGCCGTGGGGGACACGAAGAGTCCCAGCGCGGTCTGGCGCTTCCGGCTGGAGCCCAAGGACGGCGGGACCGAACTGTCGCAGTGGATGCAGATGGGCCCCGGCCGCTCCGGACTGTCTTTCGCCATCGACGCGATGCCCGACAAGGAGCAGAAGATCGTTTTCGTGCGCCTGAGAGAGTTCGAGCGCAACATGACCGTCGTCCTCGCGCACATCAAGAAGCTGGCGGAGGCGTGATGCGCACCGCGACCACGATCGAGGCAGCCGGCGGGACGGCCTGGTCCGATCAGACGGATTTCGTCGTCGAGGCCGAGAAACTCGGACTCGACGTCTGCTGGGTGGCCGAGGCATGGGGCTCCGACGCCCCCTCCGCACTGGGCTTCTACGCGGCACGCACCGACCGGATGCTGCTCGGCTCCGCCGTGATGCAGGTCGGCACGCGGACGCCGGTCGCCCTCGCGCAGACGGCCGTCACCCTGTCCAACCTCTCCGGCGGACGGTTCCTGCTGGGCCTCGGGCCCTCCGGTCCCCAGGTGATGGAAGGCCTGCACGGAGTACCGTTCGCCCGCCCCCTGGCGCGTGTCCGCGAGACCGTGGAGATCGTGCGGCAGGTGATCGACGGCGGCAAGGTCTCCTACTCCGGCGGCGAGTTCCAGATCCCGCTGCCGGGCGGAGAGGCAGTCCCCATGCGCCTCTCCCAGCGCGCCCAGCACCCCATTCCCATCCATCTTGCCGCCCTGTCACCCGCCATGCTCACGTTGACCGGGCGCATCGCTGACGGATGGCTCGGCACCAGCTTCGTCCCCGAAGGCGCGGGCGATGCCTACTTCGCCCCGCTGGACGAAGGGCTGGCGCTCAGCGGGCGCAGCCGAGCGGAGTTCGACGTCTGCCAGGGCGCCGAAGTGGCGTTCGCTCCCGACGAGGAGGCGCTCGGTGCCATGGTCGCCGAGCGCAAGAAGGAACTGGCCTTCAGCCTCGGCGGGATGGGCTCGGCGTCGACCAACTTCTACAACCATGCATACAGCCGTCAGGGCTGGGCGGACGTGGCCGCGGAGGTCCGGGAACGCTGGCAGGCGGGTGATCGCGACGGCGCGGCCGGCCTGGTCACCGACGAGATGGTGCTGGCGACGACACTGATCGGCACGGAGGACATGGTGCGACGACGACTGCGTGTGTGGCGGGACTCGGGTGTGAACACGGTCCGTCTCTACCCGGCCGGCGAGAGCCTGGATGCCCGGCTGGCGACACTGGGCAGAGCGATCGAGCTGGTTCACGAGGTCGGCGACGAGTGAGCGCGCGCAAGTCCTTCGCGAACTGGCCCTGCTCGATCGCCCGCACCGTGGACCTTCTCGGCGACGCATGGACGTCCCTGCTGCTGCGCGAGGCGTTCTACGGAAGCCGTCGCTTCGACGAGTTCCAGCAGGAACTGGGGATCGCCCGCAACACACTCGCCGACCGCCTGCGCCGACTGGTGGACGAGGGGCTGATGGAGAGACGGCTCTACGAGAGCGAGCCTCCTCGTCATGAGTACGTGTTGACCGAGAAGGGGCGCGACTTCTTTCCGGTCCTCGCCGCGATGGCGCGGTGGGGCGACCAGTGGCTCGCGGGCGAGGAGGGTGCTCCCGTCACCCTCCACCACGACACGTGCGGCCACGACGCCCACCCCGAGGTGGTGTGCTCCGCGTGCGGCGACCCGATGCGGTCCGAGGACACCTCCGCGCGGATGGGCCCCGGATACCCGGAGAAGCTCAGGGAACGGCCCGACGTCCGGCGGCGCTTCGCGCGCTCGTAGGCGGGTGCGCCCGGAAGAGAAGGGGGGCGGGGCCCCGCCCCCCGGGCCCGGGGCCCGCGCCCCCCCCCCCCCCACAAAAACCCCCCCCCCCCCCCACGCGGGCCCCCCCCCAAACCCCCCCCCCGCCCCGGCGGCGGCCCGCCCGGGGCGCGGCCCCCCCCCCCCCCCAACCACCCGCACGTCTCGTCGCACGGCACACCC
>NZ_JBHXSL010000099.1:0-10892 GCF_042714725.1 Streptomyces sp. NPDC058685 | reverse complement strand
TTTTATTTTGTGTTGGGGGTGGGGGCGCGCGGGGCGGTCTTGGCGGGGGGGGGGGGGCCGCCCGCGCGGTTGGGCGGGGGCCCCCCGGGCCGGCGGTTCCCGATGCTTACTTCTTGGCCTTGACCTGAACGTCGGAGAACAGCGGGTCGCCGTCCTGCCCGTAGACGATCTTGCCGAAGACGTTGCGGGACTGGCCCGAGTTGTTCTTGTAGAACCAGAGCGGGATCGACGGCATGTCGGCCTTCAGGAGCTGCTCGGCCTGCTGGTACATCTTCACCGTCTCGTCGAGCGTCTTGGCCTTGTCGGCCTGAGCGGACAGCTCGTCGAACTCCTTGTTGGAGTAACCGCTGGTGTTACCGGCGGCCGTGGTGCCGTACAGGTCGCGCATGAAGTTCGAGTTGACCGGGTAGTCGAGCACCCAGCCACCGCGGTACATGGACTTGACCTTCTTCTGGTCACGCGCGTTCAGGTCGGTCTGGAAGTCCGGCTTCGAGTCGCCGGTGCACTCCACGCCGGTGGCCTGACGGATCGAGTTGCAGACCGCGTCGACCCACGCCTTGTGCGGCTGGTCGGCGTTGAACTGGATCGAGATCTTGTTGCCCGGGACGCCGCCACCCTCCTTGATGAGGGCCTTGGCCTTGGCGGCGTCGAACTTGGTGACGTCACCGAGGGCGCCGGCCTTGTAGCCGAGCACACCGCGGGCGACGTACGAGTCCGCCGGCTCACGGGTTCCGTTGAGCACCGTCTTGGTGATCGTGTCGCGGTCGATCGCCATCGACAGGCCCTGGATGACCTTGGGGTTGATGTTCTTCCACTGCGGCGTGTAGAACGCCGGGACGATCGACTGGACCGCGGAGTACTCCTGGTCGATCGCACGGTCGCCGAGGTCCTGCTTGTAGTTCTTCAGCGCGGTGACCGGAACCTGCTCGATCCAGTCGAGCTGGTCGGAGCGGAGGGCGGAGTACGCGGCTTCGGCGGTCGTGTAGTTCTTGAAGTCGATGCCGCCGTTCTTGGCCTTGTTCGGGCCGGTGTAGCCGTCGAACTTGCGGACCTTGATCAGCTTCTTGTGGTCCCACGCCTCGAACTTGTAGGGGCCGTTGCCGATCGGCTTCTCGCCGTAACCCTTCGGGTCCTTGAAGAAGCCCTCGGGCAGCGGGGCCCACACGTCGTAGCCCAGCTTGTACGCGAAGTACGAGACGGGGCCGGAGAGCGTGATGGTGAAGGTGTTGTCGTCGACGACCTTCAGGCCGGACATGGCCGCGGTCTTCGGCTCACCCTTCTCGGGGTGGACGTCCGCGTAGCCCTTGATGTCCTGGAACCAGCTGGAGTTGGTCTGGTTGTTCTTGACGTTCGCGGACCAGTTCCAGGAGTCCACGTAGGACTTGGCGGTCACGGTCGAACCGTCGTGGAACTTCCAGCCCGGCTTGAGCTTGACGGTCCACACGGACGAGTCGGCGTTCGGGGTTACCGACTCCGCGTTGATGTAGGTGAGCTTGCCGGTGCCCGGCTCGTAGTCGACGAGGCCCGAGAAGATCGTCCGCAGGACGCGGCTGCCCTGGCTCTCCTTGGCGTTCGCCGGCTGCAGCGGGTTCTGCGGCTCTCCCAGCTGGGCGACCAGAATCCCGTTCGGGTCGGCCTTGCCCGCGTTCATGTCGTCGCCACTGTCGCTGTCGCCGCCGCCACAGGCGGTGGCCGCCAGGGCCACGACTATCGCACCCGCTACCCACTTGGCGCTCTTGGCACCGCGCATGGGTTCCTCCTCATGAGTCCACTTGTCACTACGAGAAGGGCAAAGGTAGGTGCGCCGACACCCCTGACGGCGCTCGTTCAATGCCCTGAGTGTGCTCGTGAGTCGGCGCTCCCCACAGCGCATGACCCATTGACCCGAGCTCAATGGAGCCAACTATTAAGTACGACCGGGCCGTAAACCACACTTAAAGGGTCTCGTTTTGACAACATCGCCCAGCCATGGGTGCCCGAAATCCGGACAAAGCGAGCACAGACAGACACCCGCGAAACGGACCGTTAACACATGTTCCGGAGAGCGATGGCCGATATGCGGACACTCGGGCACTGAAAGCCCGTCGAAATCCGATTGACGAACGGCCCGGACCTCCGCAGATTCTGCGGAGGTCCGGGCCGTGTCACTGACGCGGTGTCAGGGCGCCGCGGGCGGCCCGCCGGAGTCCGGCGTCACCGCTGTCCGTCCGCGCCCCGTCGATCAGCCGTGCTTGGCGCGCGAGGCCGCACGGGCGCGCTCGCGGCCGTCCAGCTTCACCTTGCGGATGCGAATGGATTCCGGGGTCACCTCGACGCACTCGTCGTCGCGGCAGAACTCCAGCGACTGCTCCAGGGAGAGCTTGCGCGGCGGGACGATCGCCTCGAACGAGTCGGCCGAGGAGGACCGCATGTTCGTGAGCTTCTTCTCCTTGGTGATGTTCACGTCCATGTCGTCGGAGCGCGAGTTCTCGCCGACGATCATGCCCTCGTACACCTCGGTGCCGGGGTCGGTGAACAGCACGCCGCGCTCCTGGAGGTTGGTCATCGCGAACGCGGTGACGGCACCCGAGCGGTCGGCGACCAGCGAACCGTTGTTACGGGTCGTCAGGGGGCCGAACCAGGGCTCGTGACCCTCGTGGATGGAGTGGGCGATGCCGGTGCCGCGGGTGCCCGTCAGGAACTCCGTACGGAAGCCGATGAGGCCACGGGACGGGACGACGAACTCCATGCGGACCCAGCCGGAGCCGTGGTTCGACATGTTGTCCATCCGGCCCTTGCGGACGCCCATGAGCTGCGTGACCGCACCCATGTGCTCCTCGGGCACGTCGATCGTCATGCGCTCGACGGGCTCGTGGACCTTGCCGTCGACCTCCTTGGTGACGACCTGCGGCTTGCCGATGGTCAGCTCGAAGCCCTCACGGCGCATCTGCTCGACCAGGATGGCCAGCGCCAGCTCACCACGGCCCTGCACCTCCCAGGCGTCGGGGCGCTCGGTGTCCAGGACGCGCAGCGAGACGTTACCGACGAGCTCGCGGTCGAGGCGGTCCTTGACCTGGCGGGCGGTGACCTTGCGGTCCTTGACCGCGGACTTGGCGTCCGCGCCCTTGCCGGTGCCGCCGCGGCCGACCAACGGCGAGGTGTTCGTGCCCACCGTCATCGAGATCGCGGGCTCGTCGACCGTGATCAGCGGCAGCGCGATCGGGTTCTCCGGGTCGGCCAGCGTCTCGCCGATCATGATGTCGGGGATACCGGCGACGGCGCAGATGTCACCGGGGCCCGCCATCTCGGCCGGCTTGCGGGTGAGCGCCTCGGTCATCATCAGCTCACTGATGCGGACGTTGGCGATGGTGCCGTCCCGCTTGATCCAGGCCACGGTCTGGCCCTTGCGCAGCTCGCCCTGCTCGACACGGAGCAGCGCGATACGGCCGAGGAAGTTGTCGGCGTCGAGGTTGGTGACGTGGGCCTGGAGCGGCGCGGCCTCGTCGTACTCGGGGGCCGGGACGTGCTCGAGGATGGTGGTGAAGAACGGCTCGAGGTTGTCGCTGTCCGTGGGGACGGTGCCGTCCTCCGGCTTGGTCAGCGAGGCGACGCCGTCACGGGCGCAGGCGTAGACGATCGGGAACTCGATCTGGTCCTCGTCCGCGTCCAGGTCCAGGAACAGGTCGTACGTCTCGTCGACGACCTCGGCGATCCGGGAGTCCGGGCGGTCCGTCTTGTTGATGCAGAGGATGACGGGCATCCGGGCCTGCAGCGCCTTGCGGAGCACGAAGCGGGTCTGCGGGAGCGGGCCCTCGGAGGCGTCCACGAGCAGGACGACCGCGTCGACCATCGACAGACCGCGCTCGACCTCGCCGCCGAAGTCGGCGTGACCGGGGGTGTCGATGATGTTGATGGTGATCGGGGCGCCGCCGGCCTTGGGGTGGTACTTCACGGCGGTGTTCTTCGCCAGGATCGTGATGCCCTTCTCACGCTCCAGGTCGTTCGAGTCCATCATGCGGTCGTCGAGGTGCTCGGCGGCGTGCGCGGCGAAGGCGCCGGCCTGCTTCAGCATGGCGTCGACCAGGGTGGTCTTGCCATGGTCGACGTGGGCGACGATGGCAACGTTACGGATGTCGTGGCGCGTGGGCATGCTGGCTGGCGCTTCTCTCGATCGGGGATCAGGCGTCTGACCGTCATGGCCTCGTCCGCCCGCCGGGCGGACACGCCACGGCTCGTCCCATGGTACGGGGCCGCCGGGTGCGGGGCTTCCCGGGCCGATCGAGAGGCAGTCACTGCTGGGGATGTGGGGTGCGCTGAGGTGCAAAGAACCGGGTCAAGGGTGGTCATGATCCTGCCCGCCGGCGACGCCGGCGGGCAAGGGACTTGAGGCAGTTCTGAGGTTGTGCGCGACTGCCTCACGGTAGTCTCACGTGTTTACCGGTTTTAACCCTTCTTGAACCCGATGTCCTGGTAGCGGGGTGCCGCGAAGCCGAACGCACCGGCGTTGCGGACGGTGGGCCTGGCCGCCACCAGCTCGGGACGCTGGTAGAGCGGAATGGACCCGGCCGCGGCCCAGATCCGGGCGTCGGCCTTGCGGACCAGCTCACGGGCGGCGTCCTGGTCGAGCTCGGCGGCCGCCTGGTCGAAGAGCTGGTTGATGTAGTCGGTGCCGACCCGGGTGTAGTTCTGCTCCACCAGCAGCGAGCCGTCGGACGCGGGCTCGGGCTTGGCGAAGATCGGCCGGGCGTCGGTCGCCGGGTAGGCGGTGGCGGGCCAGGAGTAGAGCGCCAGGTCGTAGTTGCCGGACGCGATGTGGTCCTTGAAGTAACCGGCGTCGGCGACCTTGGTGATCTCGGTACGGATACCGACCCGGTCCAGCATCCGCGCGACCTTCGCGCCGACCGCGCGCAGCGGCTCGGAGCCCGGGCCGGACGGCAGGACGAAGCGCAGGGAGAGCGGCTTGCCGTTCTTGCCCACCGCGCCGGCCACGACCGGGGCGGCCGTGCCGCGCGGTGCGTACGCTCCGGCGACCTCGCCCTTCTTGTCCTGGGTACCCGCACCGCGGGCCTCGTCGTCCGAGCCGGGGCGGCCCGGCAGGGCCATTTCCCGGCCGGCGGCGGCGGGTGCCGGCGCGAGGATGCGCGTACCGCCCGAGGCGGGTCCGTGCACCGCGCTCGCGGGCTTGTCGTCGCCGACGATGTAGAGCCCGTCGTCGGAGGCGGCGTCGCCGCCGGCCTTCCGGCCCGAGGACTGCGGCGCGGACGAGGGGAATCCGGAGGCGTTGGGGGACGCGCTCGCGCCCGCCTCGCTGCCCGCCTTGGCCGGAGCGGGCTTCTTCAGACCGCCCGGTGTCCAGCCGGCGTCGGCCAGCAGCGCCTGCGCCTCCTCGGTGTTCTGCTCGCCGAGCGCGCCGCTGTTGTCGGTGTACGCGTTCTGGCCCGCCAGGGCGAGGTGGCTGCCGGGCGGGTCGGCGGGCAGCCCGAGCGGCGACAGCACGGTCTCGGCGAGCTCCTTGCGGTCGAGCGCGCGGGCCACGGCGCGGCGCACCCGGGCGTCGGCGAGCGGGCCCGACTCGCCGTTCAGCGCGAGCTGGGTGTAGGCGGGCTCCAGGGACTTCCGGACCACGTACCCCTTCAGCGCGGTCTGCGCGGCGACGTACGCCGAGACGGACCGGCTGCGGGCCGCCAGGGCCTTGTCGTCACCCGAGCCGTGGGGCACGGCCCCGCCCTTCAGGGCCTTGGACGGGGTCCGGCCGGCGGCGGGGGAACTCGGCTGCCCGCTCGCGTGGCCGGGCCCCGCGGCTCCGGCGATACGGGTCGCCGTGCCCCGGTCGATCTCGGCGATGTCGACGCGGCCGGCCGCCAGGGCGTCCGCCCGCTTGTCCCGCGGCACGGCGGTGAACACCAGGTTCTCCAGCTTGGCCTGCTCACCCCACCAGCGCGGGTTGCGTACCAGCGTGGCCGTGCCGGCCTTGCGGTCCATCGGGCCCAGGCGGAACGGTCCTGCAGTGGCCTTGAGGCCGTCACGCGCGCCGTCGTTGAAGGCATTCGGCGCCGAGGTCACGTCCTTCGGGTACAGCGGGGTGAAGAGGGACTGCCAGTCGGCGTACGGCTTGGTGAAGGTGACCTTGACCTCGAGGTCGCTGGCCCCCTTCTGGATCTCCTCGATCCGCTCGTAGCCGGCGTTGCGCGCCGTCCAGTACGCGCTGTCCTTGCCGCTGAGCGCGCGCCACTGGGAGACGAAGTCGGGTGCGCCGATCTCCCGGCCGTCGCTCCAGACGGCCTTCTGGTTGAGCTTGTAGAGCACGACCTGCTTGGGCTCGCGGTCGACGATCTCGGCGGACTCCACGAAGTCGGGGTTGCGCTGCGGCCGGCCGCTCTTGTCGAGCGTGAAGAGGGAGGGCAGCACGGCCCCGGCGATGCGCGTGGTGGCGGCGTCGGCGTCCGCCTGGAAGGCGTTCAGCGTCGTCGGCATCGCGTCGATCGCCCAGCGAAGGGTGCCCCCGTCGGCGACCTTGTCCCGGGCGGCAGCGGCGATGTCCGGGGCTGCGGCCTTCCCCGTGCGCTCGGACTCGTCCGCGCTGCAGGCCGCCAGGACCGGCAGGGCCAGAACCCCGCTGGTGAGCAGCGCAACGGACCGGAGCGTTCGGGAGCAGGTCCTCCCGCGTGGCGCGTCGACCTGGGACATGAGTTATACCTCTTCGTCCTGATTAGCGGAATTTGGAGATGATCACACCGATTCCGGTCCACTGAAGTGGAGAGGGCGCGCCCGGGGGCGGAGACACGGCGCGAACCGCTGGAATGCCACCCGCTCGGCCCAATGAAGCAGCGCCCATAACCTGACACAAAGGGGGAAAATAGGGGGAGTGAGATCCGACTCAGAAGGGGCGCACTCCCAGCGCATGCACCGGCAATCCCTGCACGTCCCTTCACAAGCGGGGATGTGACGCGCAACACTCGCAGGCGCATGAGCGACGCCACCGCCCCCTGCGGAAGTGAGGGCAAGTCATGTCCGAGCAGGAAGAACTGACAGCGATTCGGCACCGCCTCGACGAGCTGGTCCAGCGGGTCGGGGAGCTGGAGCGAACCGTTGATCAGCTGCGTGGCGCCGGACCGGCCGCGCAAGCCGCGCGGAAGTCACCGGACCGCCCTGAGCTGGTCACCATCCCCGATGTTCCGTACAACAACGCGCTGTGGACGGACTCGGACGACGAGGGACTGGGCGTCCGAGACCGGCACGCTCCCTAGGAGACCTCGTTGGCCACTGGCACCGAACCACCACAAATCAATACAGGCGTGCACGGCGCGACGCGAGCCGCCATCGGCCCCCGCCATCTGCGGACGGACCGATGGTGGCTCGCGCCGGCCCTGACCGCCGGAGGGCTGCTCGCCTTCATCGTGTACTCGACCTGGCGGGCCTTCTCCAACGCCGACTACTACGCGGCGCCGTACGTGTCGCCGTTCTACTCGCCCTGCCTCGCCGAGAACTGCGAGCCGATGCGGTCCGGCCCCAACTGGGAGATCTTCGGCAGCTGGTGGGGCCTGTCCCCCGCCCTCCTCATCCTGATCTTCCCGCTGGGCTTCCGGCTGACCTGCTACTACTACCGCAAGGCGTACTACCGGGGCTTCTGGGCCTCTCCCCCGGCCTGCGCGGTGGCCGAGCCGCACAAGAAGTACACGGGCGAGACCCGCTTCCCGCTGATCCTCCAGAACATCCACCGGTACTTCTTCTACGCCGCGCTGCCGGTCGCCGGAATCCTCACGTACGACACCGTGCTCTCGTTCCGCGACGAGAACTACGCGTGGGGCCACATGGGCCTCGGCACGATCGTCTTCCTGGTCAACATCGTGCTGATCTGGGCATACACCCTCTCCTGCCACTCCTGCCGGCACATCATCGGCGGGCGGCTCAAGCACTTCTCCAAGCACCCGGTGCGCTACCGGCTGTGGGGCTGGGTCGGCAGGCTGAACGAGCGCCACATGGTGCTCGCATGGGCGTCCCTCATCAGCGTCGCGCTCGCGGACTTCTACGTCTATCTCGTCGCGTCCGGTGCCTTCGACGATCCGAGGCTGTTTTGACAAGGGAAGGCGCCTGACATGACAGAGCTCGAACGCCAGCAGTGGGACGTCGTGGTGGTGGGCGCGGGCGGCGCGGGCCTGCGCGCCGCCATCGAGGCCCGCGAGAGGGGCGCCCGTACGGCGGTCATCTGCAAGTCCCTGTTCGGCAAGGCCCACACGGTGATGGCGGAGGGCGGCATCGCCGCCTCCATGGGGAACGTGAACTCCGGGGACAACTGGCAGGTCCACTTCCGCGACACCATGCGCGGCGGCAAGTTCCTCAACCAGTGGCGGATGGCGGAACTCCACGCGCGCGAGGCGCCGGACCGCGTCTGGGAGCTGGAGACCTGGGGCGCGCTGTTCGACCGCACCGCCGACGGAAAGATCTCGCAGCGCAACTTCGGCGGGCACGAGTACCCCCGGCTGGCGCACGTCGGTGACCGGACCGGCCTGGAGCTGATCCGCACCCTCCAGCAGAAGATCGTGTCGCTCCAGCAGGAGGACTTCAAGGAGACCGGGGACTACGAGTCCCGGCTGAAGGTCTTCCAGGAGTGCACCGTCACCCGGGTCCTCAAGGACGGGGACCGGGTCTCCGGCACGTTCTGCTACGAACGTGAGTCCGGGCGGTTCTTCGTCCTCGAAGCCCCCGCGGTGGTCCTCTCCACCGGCGGCATCGGCAAGTCCTTCAAGGTGACGTCGAACTCCTGGGAGTACACCGGCGACGGCCACGGGCTGGCGCTGCTCGCGGGAGCGCCGCTGCTCAACATGGAGTTCGTGCAGTTCCATCCGACCGGCATGGTCTGGCCGCCGTCGGTGAAGGGGATTCTCGTCACCGAGTCGGTGCGCGGCGACGGCGGGGTGCTGCGCAACTCCGAGGGCAAACGGTTCATGTTCGACTACATCCCCGACGTCTTCAAGGAGAAGTACGCGCAGTCGGAGGAGGAGGGCGACCGCTGGTACGAGGACCCGGACAACAACCGGCGTCCTCCCGAGCTGCTGCCGCGCGACGAGGTGGCCCGTGCCATCAACGCCGAGGTGAAGGCGGGACGCGGTTCCCCCCACGGCGGGGTGTTCCTGGACGTCTCGACGCGGATGCCCGCCGACGTGATCCGACGCCGACTGCCGTCGATGTACCACCAGTTCAAGGAACTGGCGGACGTCGACATCACGGCCGAGGCCATGGAGGTCGGCCCCACCTGCCACTACGTGATGGGCGGCATCGCCGTCGAGTCCGACAGCGCCTCCGCGGTGGGGGTGCCCGGCCTGTTCGCGGCCGGCGAGGTCGCCGGCGGTATGCACGGCTCCAACAGGCTCGGCGGCAACTCGCTCTCCGACCTGCTGGTCTTCGGCCGCCGCGCGGGGCTGTACGCGGCCGAGCACGCGGCGGGGCTCGCGGTGCGGCCCGCGGTCGACGAGGCACAGATCGACGCGGCCGCGGCGGAGGCCCTGCGCCCCTTCAGCGCGGAGGGTCCCGAGGAGGGCGCACAGCCGGAGAATCCGTACACCCTCCATCAGGAGCTCCAGCAGACGATGAACGACCTCGTCGGCATCATCCGGCGCGCGGGCGAGATGGAACAGGCGCTGGAGAAACTGGCCGACCTCCGGGTCCGCGCACGGCGGGCGGGTGTCGAGGGCCACCGGCAGTTCAACCCGGGCTGGCACCTCTCGCTGGATCTGCGGAACATGCTGCTGGTCAGCGAGTGCATCGCGCGGGCGGCGCTGGAACGCACCGAGAGCCGCGGCGGTCACACCCGTGAGGACTGCCCCGCGATGGAGCGCGACTGGCGGCCGGTCAATCTGATGTGCCGGCTGGTGGACCCCACCGGCGGACTGGCGGCGACCGATCCGGTACGCGGCCAGATCGCGCTGGAACGCAGGACGACCGATCCCATCCGTCCGGACCTGCTCGCTCTGTTCGACAAGGAGGAGCTGGTCAAGTACCTCGCCGAAGAGGAGCTCTACGAGTGAGTTCGTACCAAGCCGGCTTCAGGGTGTGGCGCGGCGACAAGGACGGGGGCGGGCTGGAGGACTTCTCCGTCGAGGTCAACGACGGCGAGGTCGTGCTCGACATCATCCACCGCCTCCAGGCCACCCAGGCGTCCGACCTCGCTGTCCGCTGGAACTGCAAGGCGGGCAAGTGCGGTTCGTGCAGCGCGGAGATCAACGGCCGGCCGCGGCTGATGTGCATGACGCGGATGTCCGTCTTCACCCGCGAGGAGACGATCACGGTGACTCCGCTGCGGGCGTTCCCCGTGGTGCGCGACCTCGTGACGGACGTGAACTTCAACTACACGAAGGCGCGGGAGGTGCCGTCCTTCGTCCCGCCGCCGGGCGTCGCCGCCGGTGAGTACCGCATGCAGCAGGTCGACGTGGACCGCTCGCAGGAGTTCCGCAAGTGCATCGAGTGCTTCCTGTGCCAGGACACCTGCCATGTGGTGCGCGACCACGAGGAGAACAAGACGGCGTTCGCCGGCCCACGCTTCCTGATGCGGGTGGCGGAGCTGGACATGCACCCCCTCGACGCGGCGTCCGAGGCGGGTTTGGACCGCAAGAAGACGGCCCAGGACGAGCACGGTCTCGGCTACTGCAACATCACCAAGTGCTGTACGGAGGTGTGCCCGGAGGGCATCAAGATCACGGACAACGCCCTGATCCCGCTGAAGGAACGGGCGGTCGACCGGAAGTACGACCCGCTGGTGTGGCTGGGGAACAAGATCGGCCGCCGGAAGGACTGACGAGGTCCTGTGGGTGTCCGCACGCGCGGACACCCACAGCAGGGGCAGGTGCCGGTAGGGGCGGGGTACGGGCGGGCGGGATGCGTGGCCGGTTTTCGGTGGCGCCCGACCGGCCCGCGCG
>NZ_JBHXSL010000098.1:0-11345 GCF_042714725.1 Streptomyces sp. NPDC058685 | reverse complement strand
TGTCGCGCTTGGGGGCGGGGGGTCTGCGCGGGGTTTCCCCCTGGGGCCCCCGCGCGTTGTTCTCACCCCCGGTGGGCCCCCGCCCCTTCGGGCCCGGCGCCCCTCTGGTCGTGCTGTGCCGTCGGACGGTCAGGAGGTCTCCCGGCGGACCGAGAGCAGGTCCTCCAGTTGCTCCTCGCGGGCCTGGGCCGCCACGAACAGCAGCTCGTCACCCGCCTCCAGCGTCTCCTCCGTGCTGGGCGTGAGCACGCGCGAGCCGCGGATGATCGTGACCAGGGACGTGTCCTCCGGCCAGGCCACATCGCCGACCGAGGTACCCGCCAGCGCGGACTCCGGCGGGAGAGTGAGCTCCACGAGGTTCGCGTCGCCGTGGCTGAAGCGGAGCAGCCGGACGAGATCACCGACGCTCACCGCCTCCTCCACCAGCGCCGACATCAGGCGCGGTGTGGAGACCGCGACGTCGACACCCCAGGACTCGTTGAAGAGCCACTCGTTCTTCGGGTTGTTGACCCGGGCCACCACCCTCGGCACCCCGTACTCGGTCTTCGCCAGCAGCGAGACGACCAGATTGACCTTGTCGTCACCGGTCGCGGCGATCACGACGTTGCACCGCTGGAGCGCTGCCTCGTCGAGCGAGGTGATCTCGCACGCGTCGGCCAGCAGCCACTCGGCCTGCGGCACCCGCTCCACCGAGATGGCGGTCGGTGCCTTGTCGACGAGGAGGACCTCGTGCCCGTTCTCCAGCAGCTCGCCCGCGATGGAACGGCCCACCGCGCCGGCGCCCGCGATTGCGACGCGCATCAGTGACCGCCCCCCTCAGGGCCTTCGGCGAACGCCGCTTCGACCTTCTCGATCTCGTCCGTGCGCATCATCACGTGGACGAGGTCGCCTTCCTGGAGCACGGTCTGCGACGTCGGCAGTTCCGCCTCCCCGAGCCGGGTGAGGAAGGCGACCCGTACGCCGGTCTCCTCCTGGAGGGTGCTGACCTTGTGCCCGATCCAGGCGGCGGAGGTGTGCACCTCCGCGAGCTGGACCCCACCGCTCGGGTCGCGCCACAGGGGTTCCGCCCCCGACGGCAGCAGCCGCCGCAGCATCTGGTCGGCCGTCCAGCGGACCGTGGCGACGGTCGGAATGCCGAGACGCTGGTAGACCTCGGCTCGGCGCGGGTCGTAGATACGGGCGGCGACGTTCTCGATGCCGAACATCTCGCGCGCCACCCGCGCCGCGATGATGTTGGAGTTGTCGCCGCTGCTGACGGCTGCGAACGCGCCGGCTTCCTCGATCCCCGCCTCGCGCAGGGTGTCCTGGTCGAACCCGACTCCGGTGACGCGACGGCCACCGAACCCCGAGCCCAGGCGGCGGAAGGCCGTGGGGTCCTGGTCGACGACGGCGACCGTGTGCCCCCGCTGCTCCAGGGTCTGCGCGAGAGCGGATCCCACTCGCCCGCATCCCATGATGACGATGTGCACGCCCGTCCTTCCGGCTGTCAGTTCTCCAAAGGGCCTTACTCAGGCTTAACAGGGTCTCAGACCGTGGCCCAAGCTACACACGCGCGGTCGGCGCGGGGACCCTCGCGAGGCCGGGGGCGAAGAATCCCGGGCGACGGGGGTGGTGGGTGGGCGCCGTTCATATCGACCGCATACGATCCTCTGCGTGTCCAAACTGACCGACATTCCCAAACGGATCCTCATCGGAAGGGCCCTGCGCAGCGACAAGCTGGGGGAGACGTTTCTCCCCAAGCGCATCGCGCTTCCCGTGTTCGCCTCCGACCCGCTGTCCTCGGTGGCTTACGCACCCGGTGAAGTCCTGCTCGTGCTCTCCATCGCGGGCGTGTCGGCCTACCACTTCAGCCCGTGGATCGCCCTGGCCGTCGTGGTCCTGATGTTCACGGTGGTCGCCTCCTACCGGCAGAACGTCCACGCGTACCCGAGCGGCGGCGGCGACTACGAGGTCGCCAACACGAACCTCGGCCCGAAGGCCGGTCTCACCGTCGCCAGCGCGCTGCTCGTCGACTACGTCCTCACCGTCGCCGTCTCCATCTCCTCCGGCGTGGAGAACCTCGGCTCGGCGATCCCCTTCGTCGTCGAGCACAAGGTCTTCTGCGCGGTCGGGATAATCGTGCTGCTCACGGTGATGAACCTGCGCGGCGTGAAGGAGTCGGGCAAGCTCTTCGCGATCCCGACGTACGTCTTCGTCGCCGGCGTGTTCATCATGATCGCCTGGGGTGCGTTCAGGGGCCTCGTCCTCGACGACACCATGAGGGCCCCGACGGCGGACTTCGAGATCAAGCCCGAGCACCAGGGGCTCGCCGGGTTCGCCCTGGTGTTCCTGCTGCTGCGGGCGTTCTCCTCCGGCTGTGCCGCACTGACCGGCGTCGAGGCGATCAGCAACGGCGTCCCGGCCTTCCGCAAGCCCAAGAGCAAGAACGCCGCCACCACGCTGGCCCTCATGGGCGCCCTGGCCGTCACCATGTTCTGCGGCATCATCGGCCTGGCCATGGCCACCGACGTGAAGATGGCCGAGCAGCCCGCGCACGACCTGCTCCGCGACGGCACCCCCGTCGGAGAGAGCTACGTCCAGAACCCGGTGATCTCCCAGGTGGCGGCCGCCGTCTTCGGCGACGGGACGTTCTTCTTCATCGTTCTCGCCGCGGCCACCGCGCTCGTCCTGTTCCTGGCCGCGAACACCGCGTACAACGGCTTCCCGCTGCTGGGCTCGATCCTCGCGCAGGACCGCTACCTGCCCCGGCAGCTGCACACCCGCGGCGACCGGCTCGCCTTCTCCAACGGCATCGTGCTGCTGGCCGGCGCGGCCATCCTGCTCGTCGGGATCTACGGAGCCGACTCCACCAAGCTGATCCAGCTCTACATCGTCGGCGTCTTCGTGTCCTTCACGCTCAGCCAGACCGGCATGGTCCGGCACTGGAACCGCCATCTGCGGACCGAGAAGAACGCCGCCAAGCGCCGCCACATGATCCGCTCCCGGGCGATCAACACCTTCGGCGCCTTCTTCACCGGTCTGGTGCTCGTGGTCGTGCTCGCCACCAAGTTCACCCACGGCGCGTGGGTGGCCCTGCTGGGCATGGTGATCTTCTACGGCACGATGAGCGCGATCCGTAAGCACTACGACCGGGTCTCCGAGGAGATCGCGGCACCGGACGAGCCCAGCGACGACACCGCACGGCCCTCCCGGGTGCACGCCATCGTGCTCGTCTCCAAGCTTCACAAGCCCACCCTGCGAGCTCTCTCGTACGCCAAGCTGATGCGGGTCGACAAGCTCGAGGCGCTCAGCATCAGCGTGGACACGGCCGAGACGAAGTCACTGCGCGAGGAGTGGGACCGGCGGGGCATCAACGTGCCGCTGAAGATCCTCGACTCCCCGTACCGCGAGATCACCCGGCCGATCATCGAGTACGTGAAGGGACTGCGCCGCGAGAGCCCGCGCGACGTCGTGAGCGTCGTCATCCCCGAGTACGTGGTCGGCCACTGGTACGAGCACCTGCTGCACAACCAGAGCGCCCTGCGGCTCAAGGGCCGGCTACTGTTCACGCCCGGTGTGATGGTCACCTCGGTGCCGTACCAGCTGGAGTCCTCGGAGGCGGCGAAGAAGCGGGCCCGCAAGCGCCAGGACTGGAACGCGCCCGGTTCGGTGCGCCGCGGTCCCGTGGATCAGCGGCCGAAGGAGCCGACCGGCAAGGGCTGATCCCACGCTGAGACGTTCATGGCAAGCGGCCGGTCGGGACCCACGTACAGTGGTGGGTTGTTGTCCGGCCGTTTTCCTTTGATCCCTGGAGTCACCCCGCCATGCAGAACGCACCTGAGTCTTCGCTGGTCGGGGAAGAGTACGAGGTCGAGGTCGGACCGGTCGCGCACGGGGGCCACTGCATCGCCCGCACCGAGGAGGGGCGGGTGCTGTTCGTCCGGCACACGCTGCCCGGCGAGAAGGTCGTCGCCCGGATCACCGAGGGCGAGGAGGACTCCCGCTTCCTGCGCGCCGACGCCGTACGGATCATCGACGCCTCCAAGGACCGCATCGAGGCGCCGTGCCCGTACTCCGGCCCGGGGAACTGCGGCGGCTGCGACTGGCAGCACGCCAAGCCGGGTGCCCAGCGCCGGCTCAAGGGCGAGGTGATCGCCGAGCAGCTCCAGCGGCTCGCGGGTCTCACTCCCGAGGAGGCCGGCTGGGACGGCACGGTCATGCCGGCCGAGGGCGACAAGCTGCCGCAGGGCGAGGTGCCGGCCTGGCGCACGCGCGTGCAGTACGCGATCGACACGGAAGGCCGCGCGGGTCTGCGCAAGCACCGCTCGCACGACGTCCAGCCGATCGACCACTGCATGATCGCGGCCCCGGGCGTCACAGAGCTGGGCATCGAGAAGCAGGACTGGGCCCAGATGTCCACGGTCGAGGCGATCGCGGCCACCGGCTCCCACGACCGTCAGGTCATCCTGACCCCGAAGCCGGGCGGCCGGCTGCCGCTGGTCGAGCTGGACAAGCCGGTCTCGGTGCTGCGCGTGGATGAGCGCGACGGCGGAGTGCACCGGGTGCACGGCCGCGCGTTCGTCCGCGAGCGGGCCGACGACCGCACCTACCGCGTCGGCAACGGCGGCTTCTGGCAGGTCCACCCGCAGGCCGCGGACACCCTGATGAAGGCCGTCATGCAGGGCCTGCTCCCGCGCAAGGGGGACATGGCGCTCGACCTGTACTGCGGCGTCGGCCTGTTCGCGGGCGCACTCGCCGACCGGGTGGGCGACAAGGGCGCGGTGCTCGGCATCGAGTCGAGCAAGCGCGCGGTCGAGGACGCACGTCACAACCTGCAGAACTTCGAGCGCGTCCGCATCGAACAGGGCAAGGTCGACCAGGTGCTGCCGCGCACGCAGATCACCGAGGTGGACCTGATCGTGCTCGACCCGCCGCGCGCGGGGGCGGGCAAGCAGACGGTGAAGCACCTGGCGGGCCTGGGAGCGCGCAAGATCGCGTACGTGGCATGCGACCCGGCGGCGCTGGCCCGGGACATCTCGTACTTCGCGGAGAACGGGTACCGGGTGCGGACGCTGAGGGCGTTCGACCTGTTTCCGATGACGCATCACGTGGAGTGCGTGGCGGTGCTGGAGCCCGTGGGGAAGGGCGCCTGAGCGGCGGGTTGCCGACTGATTCGGCGCGCTCGACCCGACGTCCCTGAGGAACGGGTCGAGCTCGCGAACCGATCGCCTCGGTGTCAGGATCCGTGCCTCACGACGACGCGACCGCCGGCCCCGCGTTGTGAGGGTTCAGGAACGCCGCCTCCTGTGGCACGTGCGGCGGGACGTCCGTGCGGGGGTCGGGTGGGCGGGGGACGAAGACCGGGACCTCCGACTGGTAGAAGATGTCGATGTCCGCCTCCTCCCCGCTCACGATCAGCGTGTCCCACGCCCCGCTCTCCTGGAGCGTGCGCAGCGTCTCAGGGGCCAGCGTGGAGAGGTGGGCGCGCAGCACCTCGTCGGACGGCATGCCCGGCAGGCGCGACGACAGCCGCTCACGGATGGCGACCATGCGGTCGAAGAGCAGGTCGAGGTCGGGGCGTTGCACGGAGCCGTCGGCCGGACCCATGCTGCGGGCGACGATGTCCTTGATGGCGCGGGTGACGCCCTCGTCGTCGGTGGCCACCATCGCGTTCCAGGCCCGGGACTTGTGCCGGTACTGAAGCATCGACATCGCCGCCTCGTGCCGGATGAAGTCGGCGTCGCGCAGCGGCCGGTCCTGCCAGACGCGGCTGAGGGAGCGGGCGAGTGAAGTGGCCGACGCCAGGCCGCTGTTGAGGCCGCGGCCGGGCCAGAAGTGAATGGCGTTCGCCGCGTCGCCCAGCAGGAAGCCGAAGGTTCCCGGGGTCTTCGCCGTGGGCCGGCTGAGCTGGGCCGTGAAGCGCGGGCGCTGCACCATGTCCAGACGGAACGAGGTGACCGCCGACAGGTCCTTCTCGGGCACCCCGAACATCTTCAGCCCCTCCAGGATCCGCTTCCACAGCGGTGAACCCTGGAGCAGGGCCGGCAGGAACAGGGTTCCGTGCGTGGGACAGACGAATTCGTGGTGCTCGCCGCGGGTCATGACGCAGGGCCGGGCGGCGATGCACTCCTCGAAGACCTTGCGGACCGGGTCGATGCCGATCACGTCCTCGGCCTCCTCGCGGGTGAGCCGCATGTTCAGGAAGCCCTCGCCGCGCAGCGAGTTGAGCAGGAAGCGGTTCTGGGACACCGTGAGCAGCACGCTCATCGGGTCCGGCAGCGTCGACTTGACCCGCAGCCCCAGCACGACATCCCGCAGATGCTCGCCGTCGAGGGAGTAGATCGAGGCGTCGGCCGCTCCGAAGCGGTCGGCGAAGTGCTCGCGGGTGCGGGAACGTCCGCCTTCGGCGATGACGAGGACGTGGTCCTGGGCGAGCCGGTTCTGCTGCTCCTCCACGTCGAAACGCTGGGGGACCAGCCTGATGCCCGCGCGTCTGTTGGCCAGCTCCAGCAACTGGTCCTCGACGTAGGCGATGCGGATGTTGCGCGGTGGACGGCCGTCCACCGAGTCCGGTCCCACGGGCCACATCTCCGAGTAGCCGTCCGTGTTGTCGAACAGCGCCGAGCGGACCTCCTCGGACAGCGCCAGATACTGCCGGCTCTGCACGGTCACGACCTGCTGGCGCCGGACGTTGCTGTGCCGTTCGTCCTTCCAGACGATCGTGGAGCCTTCCTTGCGCCACCGGGCCTCGTACACGGTGATCTGTACACGTCCCCGGAGCTGCTCCTCCAGCGCCAGGGCGAAGGCGAGGCCGACCGGCCCGCCACCGGTGACCGTGACCCGCAGGGTGCCGGCGGCGGGGCTCGGCTCGATGCGCGGGGAGTTGAGCAGGGAGAGGTCCATGACCGTCTCCATCGCGTCCTGCGCCTCGTAGAGGAAGGTCTCGTCGCCGATGCGTATGCAGTCGTTGGGACGCAGCACATGCCGCGTGACGCGTTCGTCGTTGACGTACGTGCCGTTGCGGCTGTCCCGGTCGTACAGGACGAACCCGGCGTCCTCGGTGACGATCTCGGCGTGCAGGCGAGAGGCGTTGACGCTCACCAGCACGATGCCGTTGTCGCCCTTACGGCCGATGGTCAGCGGTGCACCGTCCAGAACCACACTCTGACCGGTGAAGGGACCCGTACGTCCCACGATGATCGACGGCACCTGCGTACTCCTTGTGAACGGCACTCGAGAACAACGACGGATACGAGGACGGGCCGCAGGTCGCGGCCGTTCCCGTGTGAGGGTGAACCGCCCCGGGACACACCCGTAGTCGTGTCCTGGGGCGGTTCAGCCGATCGTGGACCACTGAGCCGGAGCGGCTGGTCTCCTGCCGCACCGTCCATGGTGTCAGCCCGGCGGAAAAGGGGAAGTCCCCTTTTCCGCCGGGGAGTTGGCGATCTACTGGCAGGTGATCGAGAACGGGACCGTGTTCGAGGTCGCCCCGGGGGGACCCTTGACCTCCACGCCGATCTCGCTGGTGAAGGTTCCGGCCCTGGAGTACGCCGTCAGCTGTACGACGTTCTGGCCCGTACGGTCCCCGCCGGCCGGGAAGGTGAGGGTGCGCCACTCGCGGTCGACCACCGAATCGTCCTTGGACACCCACCGATAGGTGATCGTGGCCGGCACCTGGTCGACGGCGAACGTCGCCGTGAAGGTGGGGGCCTGATCCGCCGGCGGTGAACACGCGCCCACGTAGGTCGTGTTCACGCCCGTCACCGTCGCGCGCACCTGCTGCGAGGCGGAGGCGTCCTGCCCGGCCCGACTCGGCGACGAAGCCGCGCCGGGCGTCGCGCCCGTGTTCGCCTTGTTCTTCCCGTCCTCGTCGTGACCGTGATCGATCAGCGCGTAGCTCAGCCCGGCGACGAGGAGGGCGCACGCCACCGCGGCGGCGACCACGGCCGCGGTCCGGCGGCGCTTGCGCGGGACATCGGGCGGCGTGGGCTCGAAGGGGAGTGGGGGGCCGAAGACACCGTGCGGTGCGGTGGCGGCGGACACCTCGGCGGCCGCAGGTCGATGCGGCGCCGTCGCGGAGGGGGTCGGTGCGGACTGCGCCGGCTGAGGAGACCCAGAGGTGACAGCGGACCGAGCAGGTCGAGTATGCGGTGTCCCGGTCGAGGTGCGCGCCGCGTCCCCGGCCGCCGCGTCCGTAACCGCCGTAGCCTCAGCCGCCGCGTCCGCGACCGCCGTAGCCTCACCCGCGGCGTCCCCAACCGCCGTAGCCTCACCCACCGTTGCGCCGCCGCCCACCGTCGGTGCGTCCCCTACTGTCTGCGCGTCCCCAACAGTGCGGGCAGTGCGGGTCTCAGCCGCCGTCGGGCCTTCCAGGGAGTCGGCCGTCGGGGCTTCGCCGTCGGCGCTCGTGGGCGCTCCCTCCGCGGCCGCCCCGACCGCCGGGGCTGCCGGAGCCGTCCGGCCCGCGTCACCCGCCGCGATCAACCGCAGCTCCCGCTCGGCCTGCTCGGCGCTCATGCGCTCGGCGGGCTCCTTGCGCAGCAGTCCTTCGATGACCGGAGTGAGGGGTCCGGCCCGGCGCGGTGCCGGGAGTTCGTCGTCGACGATCGCGCGCAGGGTGCTCAGCGGGGTGTTCTGACGGAAGGGGGAGAGGCCCTCCACGGCCGCGTAGAGGAGGACGCCCAGCGACCACAGGTCGGACTCGGGACCGGGAGCGCGGCCGAGGGCGCGCTCGGGCGGAAGGTACTCGGGGGAGCCCACGACCTCGCCGGTCATGGTCAGCGAGGATTCGCCCTCGACCATCGCGATGCCGAAGTCGGTGAGTACGACGCTGCCGTCGTCGCCGAGCAGTACGTTGGCGGGTTTCACATCGCGGTGCAGCACCCCCTCGCCGTGCGCGGCGCGCAGGGCGGACAGGATCTCGGCGCCGATCCGCGCCGCCCGCTTCGGGGCCAGTGGCCCCTCGGCGCGCAGCAGGTCTCCCAGTGAGCGCCCGCGCACGAGTTCCATCACGATCCAGGGGCGGCCGTCGTCGGTGGCCACGTCGTACACGGTCACCACGTTGCGGTTGGGGATGCGGGCGGCGGCCCAGGCCTCGCGTTCCAGCCGGGTGTACATCCGCTCGATGTGCGCGGCGGACAGCCCGGCGGGGGCACGCACCTCCTTGACGGCGACGTCGCGGTGCAGCGACTCGTCGCGAGCACGCCACACCGTTCCCATACCGCCCTCGCCGAGGCGCGACAGCAGAAGGTAGCGGCCCGCGACCTTCCGTTCCTGGTCCGGTGGCACCTGTACAGCCTCCTTGTTGTGCATCCGGACGGCTCTCCCTCTCCTTGTGCGGCGGCAGGGGCGATCGCCGATGTCGCCCTCGCGCAGCAGTTCCCCGGCCCCGTGTGACGCGCTCGACAGCGAGCCGCCCCCCGGCGTCCGGCGTCGCGGAGCGGTGATCACCGGCCGGCCGCGGACACACGATGCCGTACGTGCCCGACCGGCCCGATGGCCCCCGCCCGTTCCCCCGTGTTGTGGGAGGCGACGAGGCTCATCAGCCCGCCGCTTCCCTGGCCTTCCAACAGCTGCATTGTGCTATACGCGCAAGCAGGTTCGAATGGTTCGCCTCGCCACGGGAAACTTGCGGCTTCTGTCGATCTGCCGCCGCTCTGCCGGGCCGGAGATACGGAGGGAATCTTCCCGCGCCGCAACCGGTTGGTAACAAGGGTGCTTCCATTCCTCGAACGTGAGGATCACGAGCCCGATCGTCGGTGTCCCCGCGCCGCGAGGCGTGGCAAGAAGGGAACGTTCCATGGACGCGCAGAACGCGCACTTCGACGTCGTCGTCCTCGGCTCCGGGCCGGGCGGCTATGTCGCCGCCGTCCGAGCCGCCCAGCTGGGGAAGCGGGTCGCGGTCGTCGAGGAGAAGTACTGGGGCGGAGTGTGCCTGAACGTGGGCTGCATCCCGACCAAGGCGCTGCTGCGCAACGCCGAGCTGGCGCATGTGTTCCAGCACGAGGCGGAGACCTTCGGCATCAAGGTCGACGGCACGGTCTCCTTCGACTACGGCGAGGCGTTCCGGCGCAGCCGCACTGTCGCGGACGGCCGGGTCAAGGGCGTCCACTATCTGATGAAGAAGAACAAGATCGCGGAGTTCGACGGCCGGGGCACCTTCGTCGACGCGCACACGCTGCGGGTGGCGCAGTCCGACGGCACCGAGCAGACGCTCACCTTCGACCACTGCATCATCGCCACCGGCGCCACTCCGCGACTGCTGCCCGGCACCTCCCGCAGCGAGCGCGTGGTGACCTACGAGGAGCAGATCCTCACCTCGGACCTGCCGGAGTCGATCGTCATCGCTGGCGCGGGCGCGATCGGCATCGAGTTCGCCTACGTGCTCCACAACTACGGCGTCAAGGTCACCGTCGTCGAATTCCTCGACAGGATCGCCCCGTTGGAGGACGAGGAGATCTCCAAGGAGCTGGCCAGGCAGTACCGCAGGCTGGGCATCGATGTGATGACCTCCACCCGCGTCGAGTCGATCGACGAGTCCGGGCCGCAGGTGCGCGTCACCGTGACCGGCAAGGACGGCCGGCAGCAGATCCTCGAAGCCGACAAGGTGTTGCAGGCCATCGGCTTCGCCCCGAACGTCACCGGATACGGACTGGAGAACACCGGCGTCCGGCTGACCGAGCGCGGCGCGATCGAGGTCGACGGCCACTGCCGCACCTCCGCTCCGCACATCTACGCGATCGGCGACGTCACGGCGAAGCTGATGCTCGCGCACGCCGCCGAGTCGATGGGCGTCATCGCAGCCGAGACCCTCGCGGGCGCGGAGACGATGGAACTCGACTACGCGATGATCCCCCGTGCCACCTACTGCCGGCCCCAGATCGCCAGCTTCGGCTACACCGAGGCGCAGGCAAGGGAGTTGGGGTACGACGTGAAGGTGGCCAAGTTCCCGTTCACCGCGAACGGCAAGGCGCACGGACTGGGCGACGCCACCGGCTTCGTCAAGCTGATCAGTGACGCGAAGTACGGCGAACTGATCGGCGGCCATCTCATCGGACCCGATGTCACCGAACTCCTCCCCGAACTGACCCTGGCCCAGCAGTGGGACCTGACCGTCCATGAGGTGGCCCGCAACGTCCACGCGCACCCCACGCTCGGCGAGGCGGTCAAGGAAGCGGTGCACGGGCTGGCCGGACACATGATCAACATGTGAGTCGGGCCGGGGGAAGACCCCCGGCCCGGTGGCGGGCCCCCCCCAGAAACCGCAGGGGGCGGGGGACAGCGCCCCGGTGCCGGGCGGGAACCCGGGCCCGGCCACCGGGCAAATCAACGGGGGGGGGGCCGGCCCCCCCCGCCGGGCGGGTCGG
>NZ_JBHXSL010000097.1:0-12800 GCF_042714725.1 Streptomyces sp. NPDC058685 | reverse complement strand
TCCGAGAGGAAGCCCGGGCCCGCTGCCGTTCCGGAACCGGAAAGACCTAGGCGCGGGACCAGGCCGCGAGCGCCAGGCCCGACTCGTCCTTCTGCCGGGTGACCCGCAGCGTTCCGTCCGTACCGAACGCCGCCATCACCACCCGCCCCCGGGCGTCGATCGCCAGCGCGGGCGCGCCGACGCACGGCTCGCCCGTCAGCGTCCAGGTGACGCCGCTGCCCTCGTCCTCCGTGGGGTACGCGGCCAGCGCCGGACGGCCGGTGGCCTCGTCACGGTGGGCCAGGATCGTGCAGTCGTGGCCGTCGACCGGGGTGCGCAGCAGGGCGATCGGCCCGGTACCCGTGCCGGTGCCGACGATGGCGGGCTCCGCCATCGACGGGCGCCAGGCGCGCACCGTGTGGTCGTCGCTCGTGTGCCAGAAGTGGGTGAGCCGGTCGCCGCCGGTGCGCTCGGCCGTCAGGGAGTCGGGCTCGGCACCGGACACGATGTCGTCGGCGCGCTCGAACTTGACGCCCTTGGTCTCCTGCTTCCAGCGCATGACGCGCTCGGCCGTCGGCAGGGCGAACTCCATCAGCCCTTCGGGAGTGATGGAGACGGAGACCGCTCCGAGGCCCTCACTGCCCTTGTAGTCGGCCCACTTGTTCCACTTGCCGGACGGCACCTGACTGCGTCCGCAGACACCGCCGCCGACATTGCGCACGAAGACATGCAGCGAGCCGTCGGCGTCGACGACCGCGGACGGCAGTCCGATCCGGGCGGCCAGGTCGGCGTCACTGCCGTACGGGGTGCCGAGCGGCGCCCACTCGCGCACCGCGAGACCCGACTGGTACTGGAGGGCGTAGACCACGTCGGTGCCGGTCCGGCCGTCCGGGAGCGGCCTGCGCCGCAGACCGACCAGATGGACGTAGCCGTCGGCGCCCTGGGCGACGGAGAGGTAGGGCAGCACACCCGTGGCGGGAATCACGTCGGGGCCGGACCACTCCGGTCCGCCGGGTGCCGTCTCGGTCCACCGCAGCACACCGTCCGTGGTGGGGGCGTAGGCCGTGAGCCGGCCGTCCTTGCCCCGCACCAGCCAGCCCGTGGTGGGGGCGAGGGAGGTGTCCACCGTGGGGGTGCGATGCGGTTTGGGGCGTGGTGCTTCCTCCGACCGACGCACAGATTTCCGTCCGGACCTGACCGCCATGGCACACCGCCGACTTTCCCGTGACCGCCCCGCGAAACTTGCGCGACGATAGTACGACAGCGGGACGTGGCCGGATCCGGCACCGGTACCCCTGTGGGGTGGCCGGATACGCCCCCATCGGCCCACTGCGCAGGCCTCGTTCACCCAATCGTTATCCAGGCGCTCGCTGCCGGGGTATCGCCGCCTGACCACGGGCGGGAGAGCCGTCGCACATGGTGCGCCGCCCGGCCGCGGGCCGGTCCACCTCGGGGGTTGCCTACCATTGCGCCTGTGACACCCCCCGCCAATGACCTGACCCAGAAGAAGAGTGTTCAGTGAAAGTCATCAGCATCGTCGGTGCCCGTCCCCAACTGGTGAAGCTCGCGCCCATCGCGGCCGCGTTCGCGGGAACCGAGCACGAGCACGTCATCGTGCACACCGGGCAGCACTACGACGCCGACCTCTCCGACGTCTTCTTCGAGGGCCTCGGCATCCCGGACCCCGACGTCCACCTCGGTGTGGGGTCCGGCAGCCACGGCGTCCAGACGGGTTCGGTGCTCACCGCCCTCGACCCCGTCCTCGAGCGTGAGCAGCCGGACTGGGTCCTCGTCTACGGCGACACCAACTCCACCATCGCCGGTGCGCTCTCCGCCGTGAAGATGCACCTCCCGGTCGCGCACCTGGAAGCCGGTCTGCGCTCCTTCAACCGGCGTATGCCGGAGGAGCACAACCGCGTCCTGACCGACCACTGCGCCGACGTCCTGCTGGCCCCGACCGAGGAGGCCATGCGCCACCTCGCCGACGAGGGCCTGAAGGACCGCGCGGTGCTGGCGGGCGACGTCATGGTCGACATCTGCCTGCGCATCCGCGACGCGGTGCTGGCCGGCGAGCACGCCGCGCCGCAGCTGCCCGAGGGCGTCGACCCCTCGCAGCCCTTCCTGCTGGCGACGCTGCACCGGCCGGACAACACCGACGACCCCGAGCGCCTCGCCGCGATCATCGGCGCGCTGGCCGCGCTGCCGGTCCCGGTCGCGCTGCTCGCGCACCCGCGTCTGGTCGCCCGCGCCACCGAGCACGGCATCAAGCTCGACCAGGGCTCGGTCCACGTCGGCCGTCCGCTCCCCTACGCCGGGCTGGTCGCCGCGGTGCTGGCCTCCTCCGGTGTGGTCACCGACTCGGGCGGCCTGCAGAAGGAAGCGTTCCTGCTGGAGCGCATCACCACCACGATCCGTCCGGAGACGGAGTGGGTGGAAACCGTCGACACCGGTTGGAACGTCTTGGTACCCGACCCGCACGAGCTGTCCGCCGACGAATGGGCCGCCACCGTCACCCGCGCCGTACCCACGGGTGACCCCGGAACTCCGTACGGTGACGGACGAGCCGCGCAGAACGTTGTCCGGATCATGGAAGAGTGGAAGGGGGGAAGCCGGCACGCGTGACGGACCTGGAGGGCCTCGGAGCAGGCCCGAGTCCGTATACGTCACCGTGCTAGCGTCACCGCTTATGTCAGCGTCTCCCAGGTCCGGGCTGCCCTCCGACGGCTCGCGGCCTCATGTCATCTACCTCGCCATCGGCTTCCCGCCGGCTGCGAAGAGCAGTGCCTACCGCATGCGCGAGACGGCGAACCAGTTCTGCAGGGCAGGCTGGGACGTCACCGTCGTCAACATCGCCCAGGAGTCCTGGGAGCGGGACTCCGGCGTCGACCTCACCCTTCTGGAGCAGGTCGACCCGCGCGTGAACATCGTGGAGCTGCCGCTCTCCCGCGAGGACCTGGAAACGGACATCCGCCTCTTCGACGAGGAGCGCGCGCTCAACCCCAACAAGTGGGTCACGCAGCTGCGCAAGCGGCAGCAGAAGCCGTTCCCGGAGCCGAACTTCGGCGAGTGGCGCGGAGCGCTGGAGCAGGCCGTTCTCGACATCCACCGGGAGCACCCGGCGGATCTGCTGGTGGCCAGCTGCGTTCCGTACGTCAACCTCGCCGCGGCCTGGAAGCTGTGGGAAGAGGCGAAGGTCCCGTACGCGGTCGACTTCCGCGACGGCTGGTCGATCGACGTGATCACCGGCATCGAGGCCTTCACCAAGGACTCGGAGATGGGCCGCTGGGAGCAGAAGGTCCTCGACCACGCGGTCAGCCTGTGGGTCGTCAACGACCCGATCGCCG
Source organism: Streptomyces sp. NPDC058685 (assembly GCF_042714725.1). Classification (NCBI taxonomy): domain Bacteria; kingdom Bacillati; phylum Actinomycetota; class Actinomycetes; order Kitasatosporales; family Streptomycetaceae; genus Streptomyces; species Streptomyces sp. NPDC058685. The sequence continues at coordinate 9,477 of NZ_JBHXSL010000097.1, read as the reverse complement.
ACCACTACCGGGCCCGCTATCCCGAGTTCGCGTCCCGTGTCGAGGTCGTGCGCAACGGCTACGACGCCGACAGCTCGCCCGGCCGCGCCCACCGCGCGGACCCCGAGGCCGGCCTGGTCTTCGGCTACCTCGGCACGGTCAACTTCACGCCCGCGCATCTGGAGACGGTGCTCAACGCCTGGCGCGCGGCGCGCGAACGCGAGCCGCTGCTCGCCAACGCGCGCTTCGAGGTCCGCGGCCACATCGGCAACGGTGCGGGCCGCGAGGCGAACAAGCACTCCGAGATGCTCAAGCAGGCGGAGGTGGACGGCGTCTCCTTCGGCGGCCCGGCCGCCAAGGCCGAGGTCTCCTCCATCTACGCCCGCTGGGACGCGATGGTGCTCATCCTGATCGGCGGTCGCTTCGTGACCTCCGGCAAGGTGTACGAGTACATGGCCACCGGCCTGCCGATCGTCTCCGCCCACGTCGTCGAGCACGACGCCTCCAACGTCCTTCAGGGGCACCCCCTGTGGACCGGTGCCGTCGGCATCGACGAGGAGGGTCTCGCCGAATCGTTCGTCAAGGCCGCGCACATGGCCGTCGAGACGAGCGACGAGGTGCACGCCGAAGCCATGGCGCACGCCGACCAGTTCACCCGCGAGGCTCTGATGTCCGTGGCCGTGAAGAACCTGGTGGGCCGGCTCACCAACGAACACGACGGGAACGACGGCCCCGCAGCGGCCCCGGGGGACAAGACCTCCACCACGGACGTGGACAGCCTCTCATCGAAGTCGATCGTCGCCGGAGGGCCCACCTCGTGACCGATGTGCTTTTCGTCGCCGCATCCCAGCCGCAGTTCGGCGTACTCGCCGACGCGGTGAAGAAGTTCCGCGCCCAGGGCGCGCGAGTTCACCTCGCCTGCCTCTTCGACGCGCGGGCCTGCCTGGAGGACCTGGACAAGCTGGAGCTCGACGGGTTCCAGCAACTCCCCTACGGCATAGGGCATCTGAGCATCGGCACCCGCCGCAAGCTCAAGCGGGTGCCGCACGGCCGCCGGCTGTGGGTCCAGATCCGCAGGAACGCCTGGCTGCGCCGGCACGGGCTGGCCGCCAAGCACCTCGTCGCGCTCGACGCGAACGCTGTCTACACGGTGTGGCGTCTGTCGCAGTACAACGCGGACGCCGGTGCCTCGTTCGGTATCGCCCCGGCCCTGCGCGCCATGGAGGGCGAGGCGTCCACGCCGCAGCCCGTCACCCGGCGCCGGAACGTGATAATCCCTCCGCGCACCCTGATCGCCGCCGACGTACGCCGTCAGGCCAAGGCGCTGCCCCACACCGTGATGCGGACGGCCACGGCGCGCCCCGTGATGCGCAGTGCCGTCGGAGCACGGCTGTGGCGCTCGGCGCTCGGCGCGCCCGGTGTGCCCGCGGGTTTCCGGGCCGCACTGTCCCGGCAGGTCGCCGAGGGCATGCGCTGGGCCGGACGGCCGGGCGGCGCGACACTCGCGCTGACCACCGCCGCCCGCCGCATCGAGAACCGCGAGATCCGGACCGCGCTGCTGGACGAGGCGGTCAGGACCGAGCTCAACAAGGGCATCGCACCGCGCGCCCTCGACAGCACGGTCCAGGAGCTGCTGACGCAGGCCGACGGTCTGTACAAGGCCGGTGACCCGGCCGCGGCGGCCAGCGCGCTGGACCGGGCCCTGGTGCTCGGCTTCCACCGCGTCGTCCACATCGACCAGCTCAGCTCCCCCCTCGCGGCCGACCCCACGGCCTTCTCCGCACCGGTGCACGCCTCCGCGGTGATGAGGAAGATCGGGGAGCCCCGCGGCCGGAAGACCCCGGCGGCCACGCCGCCGTCGGACCGCCCGCTGCGGCTGCTGGTCACCACCAGCGCCAACGACAACTTCCTGAAGCTGGTCCTCTCCCACTACGAGGACCACCCGGGCGTCGAGGTCCGCTACCTGGACCTCGCGGCGACCCCCGCCATGAAGCGGATCTCCTGGGCCGGCCGGCGGATGATAGAGAACCGTCTCGGGGGCGACGCCCTCTACGCGGAGCAGGTCGAGCAGCTCATGCGGCCCCATCTGGACTGGGCCGACACCGTGTTCCTCGACTGGTGCGTGGCACCGGCCGTGATGCTCACGACCATCGACCCGGGCGACACCCGGATCGTGGTGCGGCTGCACAGCTACGAGGCGTTCACCCGGTGGCCGCACCTGGTGGACTTCTCCCGCATCGACGATCTCGTGTACGTGGCGGACCATGTGCAGGACCTGACCACCTCGCTGGTGCCGCAGCTGCGCGGCGAGGCGGCTCCGCGCACGCACATGCTGCACAACGCCATGGACCTGAGCGGCTTCAACCGCGAGAAGCCGGCCGACGCCCGCTTCAACCTGGGTCTGATCGGCATCTCGCAGGTGGCGAAGGACCCGCTGTGGGCGGTCGACGTCCTGGAGCGGGTGCGCAAGCAGGACGAGCGCTACCGGCTGCTGCTGGTCGGCGGCGACATGGACCGCAAGACCAGCCGTGCGACGAAGGACTATCTGGCCGAGTTCGAGAGGGTGCTGGCTCCGCTGGAGGAGTCCGGTGCCGTCGTACGCCTCGGTCCGACCGACGACGTGCCCGGCAAGCTCACCGAGATCGGCACGATCCTCAGCTCCTCGGTGCGTGAGGGCTGCCACGTCGGTCTGATGGAGGGCGCGGCGAGCGCCGCGGTCCCCGTGGTCCGTGACTGGCCGTTCTACGCCGGACGCGAGCACAGCGCCCGCACGCTGTACCCGGAGAACTGGGTCGTCGCCTCTCCGGAGGAGGCCGCCCGGCGCATCCTGGAGGCCACGGCGACGGAGGAGAGCTGGCGCAACGCCGGCAAGCTCGCCTCCGAGCACGCGCTGTCGGTCTGGGACTGGCCGGTGGTCAGCCGCACCTTCGACGAGCTGTTCCTCGGCGAGCGGTCCGGTCACTGACGCAACCGCACATGAGTGAGGGCCCCCGGGACGTCCCGGGGGCCCTCTCTCGTGTCCCGGGCCGGCCGGGACACACAAGGCTCAGACGCGGGCCCCGGGGTGGCGCAGGCACCAGCCCTCCCAGGCCGACGCGACCATCGTGCGGATGTCGTGACGGGCCTCCCAGCCCAGCTCCGCGCGGATCAGGTCCGCGGACGCCACGACGCGTGCCGGGTCGCCCGGACGGCGCTCGACGACGGCCGGCGCCGGCTCCCGCCGGCCGGTGACGTCCTGGATGGTGCCGACCATCTCGGCCACCGAAACACCCTCGCCGCGGCCGATGTTGAGGACGAGCGAGGCCGACGCGTCCTCGGCGAGCCGACGGGCGGCCGCGACATGGGCGGAGGCGATGTCCTCGACATGGATGTAGTCGCGGATGCAGGTGCCGTCCGGCGTCGGGTAGTCGTCACCGAAGACCCGCGGGGCCTCACCGGCCGTGAGCCGCTCGAAGACCATCGGCACCAGGTTGAAGACGCCGTCGTCGCCGAGCTCGGGCGAGGCCGCTCCCGCGACGTTGAAGTAGCGCAGGGAGGCGGTGGCCATGCCGTGCGCCGCGCCCACGGCGCGCACCAGCCACTCCCCCGCCAGCTTGGTCTCCCCGTACGGGCTCATCGGCAGGCAGGGGGTCTGCTCGGTGACCAGGTCGACGTCGGGCATGCCGTACACGGACGCCGAGGAGGAGAAGAGGAACCGGCGCACACCGGCGTCGGCGGCCGCCTCCAGCACGCTGCGCAGCCCCTCCACGTTCTCGTAGTAGTAGTGCAGCGGCTTCTCGACCGACTCGCCGACCTGCTTCTTGCCCGCGAGGTGCACGATCCCGGTGACGGCGTGCTCGCGCAGGACACGGTCGACCAGCTCACGGTCCAGGACCGTGCCGATCTCCAGCGGGACCGTGCCGGGGACCCGGTCCTTGCTGCCGGTGCTGAGGTCGTCGAGGACGACGACGCTCTCGCCGCCGTCGGTCATCGCCTTCACCACGTGCGATCCGATGTAACCGGCGCCGCCGGTGATCAACCACGTCATGCCAAATGCCTCTCGCAGGACGGCCCCGCCCCGCGGAGTCCGCGGGACAGGGCCACTGTTCTGTGCGTGTGCAGGGGGCGTCAGCCGCCGATGACGACCCGGCGTACGCCTTCCCAGCGGGCCGGGTCGGTGGTGCGCCGGCCGTCGACCAGGACCCGGACCTCCGGCAGGTCGGAGGCGGCGAGCTCGCGGTACTCCGCGTGGTCGGCCTGGAGGATCGCGGCGGTGACCGGCTCACCCGCGTGCGGCGTGAGGCCGTGCGCGGTCAGCTCGTCGGCCGTGTACATCGGGTCCGACACGAACGGGACGGCGCCACGGGCCTTGAGCGCCTCGACGGTCGGGAAGACGCCGGAGAAGGCGGTCTCCTTGACGCCACCGCGGTACGCGGCACCGAGCACCAGGACGCCCACGTCCTTCAGGTCGCCGTAGGCGGCGGCCAGCAGGTCGACGGCGTACTCCGGCATGGCGGCGTTGGCCTCGCGCGCCGAGCGCACGACGGTCGCCTCCGGGTCGTTCCACAGGTACATCCGCGGGTAGATCGGGATGCAGTGACCGCCGACGGCGATGCCGGGCTGGTGGATGTGGCTGTACGGCTGCGAGTTGCAGGCCTCGATGACCTTCTTGACGTCGATGTCGTTCTTGTCGGCGAAGCGGGCGAACTGGTTCGCCAGGCCGATGTTGACGTCGCGGTAGGTCGTCTCGGCGAGCTTGGCGAGCTCGGAGGCCTCGGCGGTGCCCAGGTCCCACACGCCGTTCGGCTGCGCCAGGTCGGCGCGCTCGTCGAAGTCGAGGACCTTCTCGTAGAACTCCACGCCGTGCTTCGTGGAGGCCTCGTCGATGCCGCCGACGAGCTTGGGGTAGCGGCGCAGGTCGGCGAAGACACGGCCGGTGAGGACGCGCTCCGGCGAGAAGACCAGGTGGAAGTCCTCGCCTGCGGTCAGGCCGGAGCCCTCCTGGAGCATCGGCGCCCAGCGGGTGCGCGTGGTGCCGACCGGCAGCGTGGTCTCGTAGGAGACGAGGGTGCCGGGCTTCAGCCCCTTGGCGATGGCCTTGGTGGCGGAGTCCATCCAGCCGAAGTCCGGGGTGCCCTCGGCGTCCACGAACAGCGGGACGACGACCACGACGGCCTCGGACTGGGCGACGGCCGCGGCGGTGTCGGTGGTGGCGCTGAGCAGGCCGGCGTTGACGGTCTCCTTGAGCAGCCGGCCGAGGTCGTGCTCACCGGGGAACGGCTCGGTGCCGGCGTTGACCAGCTCGACGACCTTCTCGTTGACGTCGGCGCCGATGACCTTGTGGCCCTTGGCCGCGAACTGCACGGCGAGCGGAAGCCCGATCTTGCCGAGCGCAACTACACAGATATTCATCGGGATACTTTCCTCTTCACACGGACCAGCAGGGGCCGCACACGCGACCACCATTTGTCGGAGGGCGGGAACAGGAGGCCGGTCACGACCACCATCCGGCCCTTGGCGTTCACACGCGCGGCCACTCGGTAGGGGGTGCCGCTGCGCCAGCGCCGGGCCAGCGGCATCGGCTTGTCCTGGGCGCGCACAGGGATCTCGTACGTCCACCCGGCGATGTCCACATGGACGCGCACACCGAGCGTGGCCGTACGGGCCGCCACGGGGATACGGGCCCGCAGCACCGTGCCCGCGCCATCGGCGGACACTTCCTGGGAGAACTCCCCGACAGGGGGCGGGAGTTCCTGCCCGGCGGGCAGCCTGCGTCCGCCCGCCTTGTCGGCGCTCTTGGGCATGGCGCCCTGGACGAGGCGCACCACGGCCGACTCGGTGTCGCCCGTCAGCGCGGTACGCACCGCGACGGACAGGAACAGATCGTCGCCGCTCTGCTCCCACTCGGCCGAGACCAGTTCCGTACCGGCGGCCAGCATGGCCGGCACCGACTCCCCGAGCACCTCGTAGATCCGGTCCGGGATGCCCACGGCGGGGTCCCGGAAGCCGGTGTACGCGGCGAAGGCGCGGTCGCCCTCCAGGTGGAAGGGGATCGGCGCGCCGTTCTCCTCGGCCTCGATCGCGGCGGCGAGCTCGTCGACCATGCCGCGCTGGGCCAGCGTGAGCCGCACCCGCCGCGTCACGGGCAGCGAGTCGGCCAGCCGCTCGGTGAGGTAGTCGTCGGCAAGCTCGGCGATTCCGGCGCACACCTCGCGTCTGGTCTGCTCGTCGAGCGAGGGGAAGTCGCCCTGGACGAGCTTGGCCAGCTCCCACGTGAAGTGACGCTGGAAGACGGTGTCACGCTGCGGTCCGGCCTCGATCAGCCCGGCCGCGTGCTCCAGGATCCGCGCGGTGCACCGCAGCCGCGAGAGATGGTTGGCGCGGTAGGTGATGTTGCTCGAGTCCCCGCGCTTCACCGCGTAGTAGTACGTGTAGTCCGCGAGGACCGAGATCTTCCGGGCCCTGACGCACGCCTCGATGGTGAACGGCTGGTCGCTGCCGACCGGCAGGTCCTCCGGGAACCGCAGCTTGTGCCGCTCCACCAGATCGCGGCGGAACAGCTTGGTGTTCGCCAGGGTGAACGGCAGCGCCGAGTCGTACAGGCTGACGTCCGGGTTGCTCTTCTTGTAGAGCGCCTGGTGGACGTAGCGGCCGTTGGTGCCGACCATCTTGCCGACCACGACGTCGGAGTCGTGCTTGTCGGCGCACTTCACCATCCGCGCGAGAGCCTCTTTGCCGAGGTAGTCGTCGGAGCCGATGAAGTAGACGAAACGCCCGGTGGCCACCTCCAGCGCCCTGTTGCTGGGCGCTGCGGGGCCACCGGAGTTCGCCTGGTGAATCACCTTGACGGTCTTCGGGTACTTCTTCGCGAACCGGTCGAGCTCCGCTCCGCTGTCGTCCGTCGAGCCGTCGTCGACGGCCACGATCTCCAGCCTGTCCAGGCCAATGCTCTGCCCGACAAGAGAGTTAAGGCATTCCGTCAGATACGGCATCGTGTTGTACACGGCCACAACGACGGTGACATCAGGACTGGTCAAGGCTCCTCGCCCTACTGGGCCGCGGTGTACGCGGAGAGATCGACGGTGACCCCGCCGGCGGCGGACTCCAGCACGGCTGCCGCGACCTCGACGGTACGAAGACCCTGCCGCAGTGTGCAAATGTCGTCGGACTTGCCGAGCACCGCGTCCCGGAAGAGCTCGTGCTCCACCAGCAGCGGCTCGCGCTTGGCGATCGCGTAACGGATCATGTCGCCCTCGGCGACACCGCGGAACGCCTGGACCGCTTCCCACTCGGTGGCCTGGGAGGCGTTCGCGTAGAAGGTGAGGTCGGCGGTGAGGGTGTCCGCGACGAAGCAGCCCTTCTCGCCGGTCACCGACGTGAAGCGCTCCTTGAGCGGGCTCAGCCAGTTCACCAGGTGGTTGACCATCGTGCCGTCGGAGAGCTGGCCGACGGCCGACACCATGTCCTCGTGGGGCCGGCCCGACTTGGAGACCGTGCGCGCCGAGATCGAGGTGTAGGTCTGGCCGGTGACCCAGCCGGTGAGGTCGATGTCGTGGGTGGCGAGGTCCTTGACCACGCCGACATCGGCGATGCGGTGCGGGAAGGGGCCCTGGCGGCGGGTGACGACCTGGTAGACGTCGCCCAGCTCACCGGCCTCCAGACGCTGGCGCAGCGAACGCAGCGCGGGGTTGCAGCGCTCGATGTGACCGACGCCGGCCACCAGACCGCGGGACTCGAAGGCCTCGACGAGCCGGCGGGCGCCGTCCACGGTGTCCGCGACGGGCTTCTCGATCAGGGCGCCGATACCGGCCTCGGCCAGCTTCAGGCCGACTTCCTCGTGCAGGGCGGTCGGGCAGGCCACCACGGCGTAGTCGATGCCGAGCGCGATGAGCTCCTCGACGGTCGACAGCACGGGGGCGCCCTGCGCCCAGCCGTTCTTGTCGCCCATCGGGTCGACGACGCCGACGAACTGGACGCCGTCGAGTCCGGCCAGCACACGGGCGTGGTGGCGGCCCATCGAGCCGAGGCCGATGAGGCCGGCCCGCAGTCCCGGAGCGGTGGTCACAGGTTTTCTCCCAGCTCGTTCACGGCGGCGGCGATGCGCTCGAGGTCCTCCGCGGTCAGCGAAGGGTGCACCGGCAGCGAGACGACCTCGGCGGCCGCGCGCTCGGTCTCGGGCAGGTCCCAGTTGCGGCCGGCCTTCTGGTCCGGCTCCCAGTACGGCTTCAGCCGGTGGATCGGGGTCGGGTAGTAGACGGCGTTGCCGACACCCGCCTCGGTCAGCTTGGCCATCGCGGCGTCGCGGTCACCGCTGACGCGGATCGTGTACTGGTGGTAGATGTGACGCGCACCCTCGGCGACGGTCGGCGTGGTCACGGCCGGCGCGGTGATGTTCTCGGTGAGGTACGCGGCGTTGGCGATGCGCTGCTCGGTCCAGCCGTTCAGCTTCGCCAGCTGCACGCGGCCGACGGCGGCGGCGACATCGGTCATGCGCATGTTGGCGCCGACGATCTCGTTGGCGTACCGCTGCTCCATGCCCTGGTTGCGCAGCAGGCGCAGGGTGCGGGCGATCTCGGCGTCGGCCGTGGAGATCATGCCGCCCTCGAGGGAGTGCATGTTCTTGGTCGGGTAGAAGCTGAACGTTCCACCGGAGCCGAACGCGCCGACGGGAGTGCCGTTCAGCGCGGCCGCGTGTGCCTGACAGGCGTCCTCGACGACGGCCAGCTTGTGCTTGGCGGCGATGGGCATGATCTTGTCCATCGCGGCCGGGTGGCCGTACAGGTGCACCGGCATGATCGCGGCCGTGCGCGGAGTGATGGCGGCCTCGACCGCGGCCGGGTCCAGGCAGTAGCTGTCGGCCTCGATGTCGGCGAAGACGACGTCGGCGCCGACGAGGCGGACCGCGTTCGCCGAGGCGGCGAAGGAGAACGAGGGAACGATCACCTCGTCGCCCGGACCGATGCCCAAAGCCAGCAGAAGGAGGTGCAACGCGGAGGTACCGGAGTTGACGGCGACGCAATGGCGACCGTCGACCAGGTCGCCGAAGCTCTCCTCGAATGCGGCCACTTCGGGGCCCTGCACCACGCGACCGCTGCGCAGTACGCGTACCGCGGCCTCGATTTCTTCCTCACCGATGACCGGGCGGGCAGCGGGAATGGGCTGCTGGTTGCTGCTCGTCATGGACGTCCTCCTTGAACACCGCAAGAGCTCTTTGTGGCAGAGGTCTGGGGCGGTGCGGACGTCTTGCGAGGCCGCGCACACCCCTCCGGCGCAAAGCCAACGCCCTACCGAGGAACTGGGACCGGTCGTGTCCCGAACCGGGTCGGTCACCTACCGTAGTGTCCGGAACGGGAGTCTCACCCGGCAGCGACCGCCGTCACATTATCAGGGATTTCCTAGTCAATTTCGGGGCTGTTAACGGAGCACTGCATCAATTCGGAGACAAAAACCGTGTCCCACCCCTGAGCCTGTGGGATGGGACACGGCTCGTTCACTGAGGGCTCATCAACTGTTCAGCTC
>NZ_JBHXSL010000096.1:0-14253 GCF_042714725.1 Streptomyces sp. NPDC058685 | reverse complement strand
GACCTCACGGTGGTGCGAGCCGGTGTTCCTCAGCTCCTCGGGGCGGGCCGACCGATCAGGCCGCCGCGTCGGGGCTCAGAGGTGACGCGCGTTTCCTCCTCTGCCGCGTACCCGCAGGAGCACCACTCCGGCGACCAGAAGCAGCGCGCCGGCCGCGAGCGGCCACATGCGGGCGCCGGTGTCGGCGAGGCCGCCCTGCGGGGCCGCCGCATTGGCCACCTGGGCCGGGGTGTTGTACGCCCGCGGCGGGGTGACTTCCTGGGTGGCCGCCTTCAGTACCTGCTGCTTCGGCTCCGCGGGCACGCCGGCCTCGGGCTCTGCCGCTCCCGGGGCATCGTCGCCGCGCGGGGGCGTCGCCGGGTTCTGCTCCTCGTTCTCCTCCGCCGGCTTGCTCGGCGCGGCGGGGGTCTCGTCGGGGCCGGTCGTGTCGTCGGGCTTCGGGGCGGCGCCGCCCTCGTCCGGCTTGTCCGTCTCCTCGGGGGCGGGAGGCGCTTCGGCCGAATTGCCGGGCTCGGGCGCCTGCGACTCGTCCGGCTTCGGCGCCTGTGACTCGTCCGGGTCGGGCGCCTGCGTCTCGTCCGGCTTCGGGGCGACCTCGCCCGGACCGCACTTCTGGCCGTTGTTGATGCAGTCCACGAGGTCGCTCATCAGCTTCTCGTCGAAGACGTTGATGAAGTCGCCGTGGTCCGTGATCGGCTTGTGCAGCTGCTCGGGGAAGGAGTCGAGGGCGAAGCCAGGGCCGGGCGGCACGTCGTAGACGATCCGCTGCACCAGCTGGGGAATCGCCCGGAAGCCGTCGGCGCACTCGCCGTTCTCGTTCGCGAAGGACACATGCGTGCGGTGATTGGCGCTGTCGATGTTCTGACCGTCCCAGCAGCTCTGGAACTTGAAGGAGCGCACGACCTTGCTGCCCTCGGGGCAGATCGGGTACTTGTCCCTCAGCTGACGGTCCTCGAATCCCGTGCAGCTCCAGGACGCGTTGGCATTCTTGTCACCATTGGTCAGTGCCTTGGCGTCACCGGTGATGATGCGCAGGAACCGCGGCATGGCGGTGACCTTGCCGACCGGGCTGCCGACGAAGTTCAGCGTCACCTCAGAAGGTCGCTGGATCTCACCGATGTTCTGGTCCTTGCCGCCGCCGTCCGCATTGGCGTCGTTCTCGTTCTGACCGTTCTGCAGACGCAGCACCGGCCAGTAATAGGTCGACTTGTCACCCTGGTTCTGGCAGGTGGTGTCGCCGTTGGCGAGATCGTCGTCGCTCGCGAAAGCGTCATTCGCCTGGTTGCCGACGTAGTCGTGCATATGGTGCGCGCCATTGGCGACACCGGGGGCGACGATGACGTTGTCCGGGTTGAACTTGCCGTTCTCGTTCACCCCGCAGTCGGTGGCGAAAGAGCCGGTCGAAGCGTCATTGCCCGCCTGCGGGGCCTTGACGTTCGGCTGGACGGACTGGATGTCGGCGAAGTCGCTCGCCTCGGGACCGTTGCCGACCTGGCCGCCGTTGTCCTGGCCGCCGTCCTGACCGCCGTTGGCCTGACCCTGGTCCTGACCGCCGTTGCCCTGGTCCTGACCGCCGTTGCCCTGGTCCTGACCGCCGTCCTGGCCCTGGCCCTGGTCGTCGCCCTCCTGGTTGTCCCCCTCGTTCTGGCCGTCGCCCTGGTCGTTGCCGTCATCACGCAGCGAACAGGGAGCGAGTTCGTCCATGCCCTTCGGCTTCTCACCGCTTCGCCCGATGGCGGTCGCGATCCGGTCGATGCTCGCCTGCCGCTTGTCCTTCAGAGGATTGAGAATCGCGTTCTCCGCCAACTGCGGGTCGCTCTGTATCTGTTCCTTCTGATCGGCGAACTTCGCGTACGCCTCGGTGATCTGGCTGTCCATCAGCGCCAGTTCACGGTCGACCTCGGTCCGCGCCTCGACCGGAACACCCGGCAGTGCGTTGGCGACCTCGGGACATTCGATGGTGGAGGCGCCGGCGCTCAGCGTCCCGTCCTGGCCGGACGAGCTTCCTTCACCGGCAGAGGCGAAGGATCCGAACCCGATGAGGCCGCCCCCTCCCAGAATCAGTGCCACGGCGGCGACAGTCGCGCGCTGTGCACCTTTTGGACGTCTTCGCGTCATGCGTCTCACGGGAACTCCCAGGGCTTCACTGCTGGACCGGTTGATAAGAAGCGCTGCGCTCTATACGCGCGAGAGTTCGCCGGTGTTCAAACCTCGCCGAAAGAATTTTTCGATGCCTCCGAGAGCGCCTCGCCCTCGCACAGCGTGTATCCGCACGACCGCTCTTCGTGACGCTACCTTCGGCTTCGTGAATGATCGCACCAGCTTCCGGCGTCCCCGCTTCCTCGCACCCCTGCGCGAGCATCTCCGCGACACCCTGTGGTTCGCCCCCACCCTGGGACTGATCGGCTCCGTCGCCCTGTGGGCGGGCGTCTCGGAGCTGGACTTCGCGCTCGTCCGGTATCTCCAGGACGCGGGAGAGTTCCAGGTGGTGGCCGACTTCACGTCGATCACCGACGATCTCCAGACCATCGTCACGACCATCAGTTCCGCGATGATGACCTTCATCGGTGTCGTGTTCAGTATCTCGCTGGTCGCCGTGCAGATGGCGAGCGGTCAGCTCACCCCCCGCGTCGTGCGGATCTTCGTGCGGAGCCGGATCAGCAAGGCGACGCTGACGGTGTTCCTGGGGACGTTCCTCTTCTCGTTGCTCGTGCTGACGTCGTACGAGAGCGAGTCCGACCCCGAGCTCGTCAAGTCCGTCCCGTTCATCCAGAGCGCGTTGACCCTGTTCCTGGTCGGGGTGAGCCTCGTGCTCTTCATCGCGTACGTCAGTTCGACGCTGCGCCTGATGCAGGTGGGGCCGGTGGCCGACCGCATCGCGAGGGAGTCGTTGCGGGAGGTGTTGCGGCAGCCGACCGGCGGGAAGGACGCCGTCGACATTCCCGCCGAGAGCGCCCGCATCTCGTATCACGGGCGGCCCGGTGTGCTGAGGGACGTGAACGTGGCATGGCTCGTCCGGGTCGCCCGGCGCAATGGAGTCGTCCTGCGCCTCATTCCGCGGGTCGGCGACTACGTCGTTCCCGGGACTCCGGTGCTGGCCGTGCACGGTGAGGCGGGCAGGGAGCTCAAGGCCGTGGGGCTCTCGGCGTCCGTCGGGACGGAGCGCGCGACGTCCCAGGACATCGGTTTCGGCCTGCGGCAGCTCTCGGACATCGCCTTGCGTGCGCTGTCGCCGGCCGTCAACGACCCGACGACGGCGGTGCAGTGTCTGGACCGGATCGTCCTGCTGCTCTCCACCATGGCGCGCCAGCCGCTCGGGACGGCGTACCACCGCGATGCGAGGGGTGCGGTGCGGTTGGTGCAGGAGGTGCCCGGCTGGACCGATCTGGTGGATCTGGGGCTGGCCGAGATCCGTGGCGCGTCCATCGGCAGCCCACAGGTCACACGGCGGCTGATGGCCGCGCTCGACGATCTGATGCTGCTCGCCGCGCCCGAGCGCAGGGAGCCGCTGCTGCGGCATCGTGAGCTGATGGCGCAGGCGGTGTCACGGGCCGTTCCCGAGGCGGCCGAGCGGGAGTTCGCACTCCGGCCCGACCGCCAGGGGATCGGCTAGGTCCTGTCCGGGCGCTCCCTCGAGGATCGCCCGGACAGGGCCTGGGCCCTCACGGGACGTACGTCCCAGGGCGTGCGGGACGGTCAGGGCATCAGATGATGGTCGGGGAAGTTGCCCGGCAGCCGCTCCCCCGCCGGACCGTCGGTGACCGCGCGGACGAGCAGTTCGCCACCGACGAAGGCGCCTCGCCAGGATGCCCCGAAGCCGCCGAACAGTTCGTCCCGGTCGCCGCGCGAACGGGGCTTTCCCTGACCGGTCTTGAACGCCCGGATCTGCGGGGCCAGACGGTCGAAGGTCTGCGGGTCGTCGGTCGACAGGGTGGCGACCAGCGCGCCGTTGGAGGCGTTCATCGCCGCGAGCAGCTCCGCCTCGGTGTCGACCAGGACGATGGTGTCGACCGGGCCGAAGGGTTCGGCGTGGTGGAGCGGGGAGGAGGGCGGCGGCCCCAGGAGGGTGACCGGGGGCAGATAGGCGGAGGTGTCCTGGCCGGGCAGGAACGCACCCTCGTCCAGCGTTCCGCGGTGCAGCGGTACGGCGCCCCGCCCGATGGCCTCGTTCACCTGGTCACCGAGTTCCTTGGCCTTGGCCGCGTTGATCAGCGGACCGAAGTCCAGTGCGGGCAACGGGTCGGACGGGTTCTCCACGGCCAGGGGGTGGCCCGTACGGATGGAGCGTACGGCGGGGAGGTAAGCCGCCAGGAAGTCCGCGAACAGCTCCCGCTGGACCACGAACCGCGGGTAGGCGGTGCAGCGTTGCTTGCCGTAGTCGAAGAGCTTCGGGACGACCGCGGTGAGGGCGTCCCAGTCGCTGTAGTTCCAGATGCCCCAGGTGTTGAGACCCTCCTGTTCGAGGATGTGGCGCTTGCCGAGGTCGGCGACGGCGGTGGCGATGTCGGCACCGGTGTCGCGGCCGCCGACGAAGGAGACACAGCCGATCTCCGGTGAGCGCACCAGTGCTTCCGAGAGCTGGCCGCCGCTGCCGCTCACCAGGGTGATGGGGAGCCCTTCCCGGGCGGCGAGCGCGGAGGCCAGGGTGAGGCAGGCGAGTCCGCCGTCGGTCGGGGTCTTCGCGATGACCGCGTTGCCGGCCAGGGCCTGGACGAGCATGGCGTGGACGAGGACGGACATCGGGTAGTTCCAGCTGGCGATGTTGGAGACCGGGCCGGCGAGCGGGCTGCGGCCGGTCAGCATGGGTTCGATCCCGTCGACGTACCAGCGCACTCCGTCGATCGCACGGTCGACGTCGGCCTGCGCGAGCCGCCACGGCTTGCCGATCTCCCAGACCAGCAGCAGAGCGAGCAGTTCACGGTGTTCGGTCAGCGCGTCGAGGGCGGCCGAGACCCTGGCCCGGCGTTCGGCGACCGGCACATGGCGCCAGGCGCGGTGCTGGTCCAGCGAGGCTCGTACCGCCTGCTGGGCCGTCGCCGCGTCGAGGCGCGGCGGGCCGGCGATCGGACTGCCGTCCACCGGGCTGGTGGCGGGCAGCGGGTTGCCGTCGTGCTTCCAGCCGGCGGCCCAGAGGTTCAGCACCCGGTCGTGCCGGAAGGCCTCGGGGGCGGTGGTCAGGCAGCGCTGCCAGGCGTCCTGCCAGGCGGTACCGGGCTTCAGGGTGAGCGCGGGGGCGGGAGTGGGTGCGGTGAGGGTGGGTGCCATGAGGGTGGTCTCCGCTCGGTAGGAGGCGGGAGGTGCCGGGCAGGCGGCCGCGTGCGGTGGCACACACGCGGCCTCGGTGACCTGGGCGTCGACGACCGCGGCAGACCGGGCCGTCGGCGACGTCCTCAACGAGACTGTGCGAGGCGGTCGATGACGAGCCGTGAGGTCTCGGTCGGGGTGGCTCCGACGCGTACGCCGGCGGCTTCGAGTGCCTGCTTCTTGGCGAGCGCGGTGCCGGTGGAGCCGGAGACGATGGCGCCCGCATGCCCCATCGTCTTGCCCTCCGGCGCTGTGAAGCCGGCGATGTAGCCGACGACGGGCTTGGTGACGTGCTCGGCGATGTACGCGGCGGCCCGCTCCTCCGCGTCCCCGCCGATCTCCCCGATGAGCACGATCAGTTCGGTGTCCGGGTCGTTCTCGAAGGCGGCCAGGCAGTCGATGTGGGTGGTGCCGACGACGGGGTCGCCGCCGATGCCGACCGCGGAGGAGAAGCCGATGTCCCGCAGTTCGTACATGAGTTGGTAGGTGAGGGTGCCGGACTTGGAGACGAGTCCGATGCGGCCGGGCTCCGTGGCGATGTCGGCGGGGATGATGCCGGCGTTGGACTGTCCGGGGCTGATGAGTCCGGGGCAGTTGGGGCCGACCACGCGCGTGCCGCGCTGCCTGGCGTAGGCGTGGAAGGCGACCGAGTCGTGGACGGGGATGCCTTCGGTGATGACCACCACGAGGGCGATCCCGGCGTCGGCTGCCTCGATCACGGCCGCCTTGGCGAACGGCGGCGGCACGAACACGACACTGACATCGGCGCCGGTGGCCTCGACGGCCTGGCGCACGGTCCCGTGCACGGGCACGGCTCGGTCGTCGAAGTCGACGACGGTGCCGGCCTTGCGCGGGTTGACGCCGGCGACGATGTCGGTGCCGGACGCCAGCATGCGCCGGGTGTGCTTCATCCCCTCGGATCCGGTCATGCCCTGGACGAGGACCTTGCTCTCCTTGGTGAGGAAGATGGTCATGTCGTGTCCTCTCAGTGCGCGTTGGCGAGGTCGGCCGCCTGCTGGGCGGCGTCGTCCATGGTGGTGGCCTGCTGGACGAGGGGATGGGCCCGGTCGTCGAGGATGGCGCGGCCGCGGGCGGCGTTGTTGCCGTCGAGCCGTACGACGAGCGGCTTGGTGAGGGTCACCGTCTCCAGCGCCTGGACGATGCCGTCGGCGACGGCGTCGCAGGCGGTGATACCGCCGAAGACATTGACCAGGACGCTGCTCACGGCCCGGTCGGACAGGATGACGGACAGGCCGTCGGCCATGACCTGGGCGGAGGCGCCGCCGCCGATGTCGAGGAAGTTGGCGGGACGGGCGCCGCAGCCGGCGACGACGTCGAGGGTGGACATGACGAGGCCCGCGCCGTTGCCGATGATGCCGACCTCGCCGTCGAGTTTGACGTAGTTGAGGCCCTTGGCCGCCGCGGCGGCCTCCAGCGGGTCACCGTGCGGATCGTCTTCGGAGCCACCCCAACGAGCCTGCCGGAAGCGGGCGTTGTCATCCAGGGTGACCTTGCCGTCGAGGGCGAGGATCGTGTTGTCGGTGGTCCGTACGAGGGGGTTGACCTCGACGAGAAGGGCGTCCTCGCGGACGAGGACCTGCCACAGACTCGTCAGGACGGGTGCGGTCTCGGGAGGCAGTCCGGCGGCCGAGGCGATCTCGGCGGCCTTGGCCGCGGTGACTCCGCGTTCGGGGTCGACAGGGATACGGGCGACGGCCTCCGGCCGGGTGGCGGCGACCTCCTCGATGTCCATGCCGCCTTCGGCGGACGCGATGGCGAGGAAGGTGCCGGCCGCGCGGTCGAGGACGTAGGAGACGTAGAACTCGGCGTCGATGTCGACGGGTTGGGCCAGCATCACCGTGCGGACGGTGTGGCCCTTGATGTCCATGCCGAGGATCTGGCGGGCCGTCACCTCCGCCGCCGCCGCGTCGGCGGCGAGCTTGACTCCGCCGGCCTTGCCGCGGCCGCCGGTCTTCACCTGGGCCTTCACCACGACCCGTCCGCCGAGCCGTTCGGCGGCCTCTCGTGCCTCGCGCGCCGTGTCCGCCGTTTCGGCATCCGGCACCGGGATGCCGTAGTCCGCGAAGAGATCCCTTGCTTGGTGCTCGTACAGATCCATGCCAACCCCTACTGCATCGATTTCACGAGTGAAAGTGCCGCACGCCCCCTGGACACCACCCACCGGATGCGGGATAACAAGCTTCATACAGTATTCGTCGACTGTATGCAATGTACTGGGACGCCGACCGACTCCCCTACGAAGGGACAGGACTTCGCCATGCCCGATGACAACAGCGGCACCAACCCGGAACTCATCTCAGGTGGTCATCTGGTCGCCAAGGCCCTCAAGGCCGAGGGCGTCGAGGTCATCTACACGCTGTGCGGCGGCCACATCATCGACATCTACGACGGCTGTGTCGACGAGGGCATCGAAGTCGTCGACGTACGCCATGAACAGGTGGCCGCGCACGCCGCCGACGGGTACGCCCGCATCACGGGCAAGCCCGGCTGCGCCGTGGTGACGGCCGGCCCCGGCACCACCGACGCGGTCACCGGCGTCGCCAACGCCTTCCGCGCCGAGTCCCCCATGCTGCTCATCGGCGGTCAGGGGGCGCACACCCAGCACAAGATGGGCTCGCTCCAGGACCTGCCGCACGTCGACATGATGACGCCGATCACCAAGTTCGCCGCGACCGTGCCGGACACGGCGCGTGCGGCCGACATGGTCTCGATGGCCTTCCGCGAGTGCTTCCACGGAGCGCCGGGCCCCTCCTTCCTGGAGATACCGCGCGATGTGCTGGACGCCCAGGTGCCGGTGGAGAAGGCCCGGGTGCCCAAGGCCGGGCAGTACCGGGCCTCGACGCGCCAGGCCGGTGACCCCGAGGCGGTGGAGAAGCTCGCCGATCTGCTGGTGCACGCGGAGAAGCCGGCGATCCTCCTGGGCAGCCAGGTGTGGACGACTCGCGCCACCGACGCGGCCGTCGAGCTCGTCCGCACTCTCAATGTGCCCGCCTACATGAACGGCGCCGGCCGCGGCACACTGCCGCCCGGGGACCCGCACCACTTCCAGCTGTCACGGCGGTACGCGTTCTCCAACGCCGATGTCATCGTCATCGTCGGCACGCCCTTCGACTTCCGCATGGGATACGGCAAGCGGCTCTCGCCGAACGCGACGGTCGTGCAGATCGACCTGGACTACCGCACCGTCGGCAAGAACCGGGACATCGACCTCGGCATCGTGGGCGACGCGGGACAGATCCTGAAGTCCGTCACCGATTCGGTCACGGGACGGCTCAACGGCGGCGCGGTCAAGCGCAAGGCATGGCTGGAGGAGCTGCGCGCGGCCGAACAGTCGGCGCTCGAGAAGCGGCTGCCGCAACTGACGTCGGACGCCTCCCCCATCCACCCGTACCGCCTGGTGAGCGAGATCAACGACTTTCTCACCGAGGACTCCATCTACATCGGCGACGGCGGCGACATCGTCACCTTCTCCGGGCAGGTCGTGCAGCCCAAGTCGCCCGGCCACTGGATGGACCCGGGACCGCTCGGCACGCTCGGCGTCGGTGTCCCCTTCGTACTCGCCGCCAAGAAGGCGCGGCCCGACAAGGAGGTCGTGGCGCTGTTCGGCGACGGCGCGTTCTCGCTCACCGGCTGGGACTTCGAGACGCTCGTCCGCTACAACCTGCCCTTCGTCGGGATCGTCGGCAACAACTCCTCGATGAACCAGATCCGTTACGGCCAGGCGCAGAAGTACGGACTGGAGCGCGAGCGGGTCGGCAACACCCTCGGCGACGTCCACTACGACAAGTTCGCCCAGATGCTGGGCGGTTACGGCGAAGAGGTCCGCGACCCGGCCGACATCGCGCCGGCGCTGCGCCGTGCCCGCGAGTCCGGGCTGCCGTCGCTGATCAATGTCTGGGTCGACCCCGACGCGTACGCCCCCGGAACCATGAACCAGACCATGTACAAGTAGAGGAGCCCCCTCATGACCAAGGCTCTTGAGGGCGTGCGCGTCCTCGACATGACACATGTCCAGTCCGGTCCCTCGGCCACCCAGCTGCTGGGCTGGCTCGGCGCCGACGTGGTGAAGCTGGAGGCGCCGAGCGGCGACATCACCCGCAAGCAGCTCCGCGACCTGCCGGACGTCGACTCGCTCTACTTCACGATGCTCAACTGCAACAAGCGGAGCATCACGCTCAACACCAAGACGGAGCGCGGCAAGGAGATCCTCACCGAGCTCATCCGGCGCAGCGATGTGATGGTGGAGAACTTCGGCCCCGGAGCGGTGGACCGGATGGGGTTCACCTGGGACAGGATCCGGGAGATCAACCCGCGGATCGTCTACGCCTCCATCAAGGGCTTCGGCGACGGGCCGTACACCAACTTCAAGGCGTACGAGGTCGTGGCGCAGGCCATGGGCGGCTCCATGTCGACCACCGGCTTCGAAGAAGGTCCGCCGCTGGCGACCGGCGCGCAGATCGGCGACTCGGGCACCGGCGTCCACGCGGTCGCCGGCATCCTCGCCGCGCTGTTCCAGCGCGAGTCCACCGGCCGCGGGCAGCGGGTCAACGTCGCGATGCAGCACGCCGTGCTGAACCTGTGCCGGGTGAAGCTGCGGGACCAGCAGCGGCTCGCACACGGTCCGCTCGCGGAGTACCCGAACGCCCAGGACACGGCCGAGGCCGACGAGGTGCCGCGCAGCGGCAACGCGTCGGGCGGCGGACAGCCCGGCTGGGCGGTCAAGTGCGCGCCCGGCGGCCCGAACGACTATGTGTACGTCATCGTCCAGCCGGTGGGCTGGCGGCCGATGTCGGAGCTGATCGGCCGGCCGGAACTGGCCGAGGACCCGGAGTGGTCGACGCCGGAGGCGCGACTGCCGAAGCTGTCGAAGATGTTCCAGCTGATCGAGGAGTGGTCCTCGACGCTTCCGAAGTGGGAGGTGCTGGAGCGGCTGAACGCCCACAACATCCCCTGCGGTCCGATTCTTTCCACCAGGGAAATCATCGAGGACGCGTCGCTGGTCGCGAACGAGATGGTCGTCGAGGTGGCGCACCCGCAGCGCGGTTCGTTCACCACGGTCGGCAGTCCGCTCAAGCTGTCGGACTCCCCGGTGGACGTGGTCACCTCGCCGCTGCTCGGCGAGCACAACGAAGAGGTGTACGTCGGCGAGCTGGGCCTCGGCGACGAGGAGCTGCGGCTGCTGAAGACGAGTGGAGTGATCTAGTAGTGACGACGGCTCACGACGAGGGCAAGGAAGCGGTCCGGGCACTGCTCGAGACCGTACGGGCCGAGGGGCGCGGCGCGCTCACGGCTCCGGAGGGCAAGACGGTCGCCGACGCGTACGGGATCGCCGTGCCGGGCGAGGCGCTGGCGCGGGACGTGGACGAGGCGGTGCTGTACGCGGACCGGCTCGGCGGCAAGGTGGTCCTGAAGATCGTCTCCCCCGACATCCTGCACAAGACGGATGCCGGCGGGGTCATCGTCGGTGTGCGGGGCGCGGCCGAAGTGCGCGCGGCCTTCCGCAAGATCGTGGAG
The DNA here is from genome assembly GCF_042714725.1 of Streptomyces sp. NPDC058685. Classification (NCBI taxonomy): domain Bacteria; kingdom Bacillati; phylum Actinomycetota; class Actinomycetes; order Kitasatosporales; family Streptomycetaceae; genus Streptomyces; species Streptomyces sp. NPDC058685. Next base: position 3,414 of record NZ_JBHXSL010000096.1, on the reverse strand, counting down.
AACGCCAAGGCGTACGCGCCGGACGCACGCATCGACGGTGTGCAGGTGCAGCAGATGCTGCCGCCGGGCCAGGAGGTCATCGTCGGCGCGGTCACCGACCCGACGTTCGGCAAGGTCGTCGCCTTCGGGCTCGGCGGCGTGCTGGTCGAGGTTCTGAAGGACGTCACGTTCCGGCTGGCGCCGGTGACGGCGGACGAGGCGACGTCGATGCTGGACTCGATCCGCGCGGCCGAGATCCTGCGGGGGGTGCGCGGTGCGCCCGCGGTGGACCGGTGGGCGCTGGCGGAGCAGATCCGCCGGGTGTCCCAACTGGTGAGCGACTTCCCGGAGATCGCCGAGGTCGACCTCAACCCGGTGATCGCGACGCCGGACGGGGCCGTGGCCGCGGACATCCGCGTGATCCTCGCCGACGAACAGCCGGTGAAGCGCCGCACATACAGCCGCGAGGAGATCCTGACGTCGATGCGGCGGCTGATGAAGCCGCAGTCGGTGACGGTGATCGGTGCGTCCAACGAGCAGGGCAAGATCGGCAATTCGGTCATGCGGAATCTGATCGACGGCGGTTTCTCGGGCGAGATCCATCCGGTGAACCCCAAGGCCGATGACATCCAGGGCCGCAAGGCGTACAAGAGCGTGATGGACGTGCCGGGTGAGCCCGATGTGGCGATATTCGCGATCCCCGCGAAGTTCGTCGCGTCCGCGCTCGAAGAGGTCGGACGCAAGGGCATCCCGAATGCCGTGCTGATCCCTTCCGGGTTCGCCGAGACCGGTGAACACGAGCTCCAGGCCGAGATCGTGGAGATCGCCGAACGGCACGGCATCCGCCTGCTGGGCCCCAACATCTACGGCTACTACTCCACCTGGCAGGACCTCTGCGCCACGTTCTGCACGCCGTACGACGTCAAGGGCGGGGTGGCGCTGACCTCCCAGTCCGGCGGTATCGGCATGGCGATCCTGGGCTTCGCCCGGACCACGAAGACCGGTGTGTCCGCGATCGTCGGGCTCGGCAACAAGTCCGACCTCGACGAGGACGATCTGCTCACCTGGTTCGGCGAGGACCCCAACACCGACTGCATCGCCATGCACCTGGAGGACCTCAAGGACGGCCGGGCCTTCGTCGAGGCGGCGCGGGCGACCGTGCCGAAGAAGCCGGTCGTGGTCCTCAAGGCAGGCCGTACGGCGGCGGGCGCGAAGGCGGCCGGCTCGCACACGGGCGCCCTCGCGGGCGACGACGCGGTGTACGACGACATCCTGCGGCAGTCCGGGGTGATCCGGGCTCCCGGGCTGAACGAGATGCTGGAGTACGCGCGGGCGCTGCCGGTGCTGCCGACTCCGACCGGCGACAACGTCGTGATCATCACCGGTGCCGGCGGTTCGGGTGTGCTGCTCTCCGACGCCATCGTCGACAACGGCCTGCGGCTGATGGAGATCCCGGACGATCTGGACGCGGCCTTCAAGGCGTTCATCCCGCCGTTCGGCGCGGCCGGGAACCCGATCGACATCACGGGCGGCGAGCCGCCCTCGACGTACGAGGCGACCATCCGGCTGGGGCTCGAGGATCCGCGGATCCACGCGCTCGTCCTCGGCTACTGGCACACCATCGTCACACCGCCGATGGTGTTCGCCGAACTCACGGCGCGGGTGGTCGAGGAGTTCCGCGCCCGGGGCATCGAGAAGCCGGTCGTGGCATCGCTCGCCGGTGACGTCGAGGTCGAGGAGGCGTGCCAGTACCTCTTCGAGCGGGGTGTCGTGGCGTACCCCTACACCACCGAGAAGCCGGTGGCGGCACTCGGTGCGAAGTACCGGTGGGCCCGTGCGGCCGGTCTGTTGGGGGGCGGCCGATGAGCTGACCTCTCCCGAGCGAGTGCGAAAGGTATTGGACAGGGGGCGCTGGCCAGCTCTTTCGACGCAAGGGGTGAAAACCGACATGACTACCACCGACATCTCGACACCCGTCGCCTTCAGGGAGGTGACGGACCGCAACGGCCGCGTGTACCGCCTCGGCGAGACCGATATCGACATCATGGGCCGTAAGCGCAAGTGGATGGTCATCCTGCCGTGGGTCGGCATGATGGGCATCAGCTCGGCCGAGTACGCGTTCGCGTCGGCCGAGGACACACTGCACATCGCACACAGCTGGAACAGCGGGCACATCTTCTGGATGCTCGGTGTGTGGGTGTTCTTCCAGGCGGCGGTGGCCTTCCCCGCCGGAAAGCTCAGGGAGAGCGGCAGACTGCCCGCGCGCTGGGCGATGATGTTCGGCGCAGTCGGCACATTGCTGGGGTATCTGTCCCTCGCGTACGCGCCGCATGTGATCGTCGCGTACATCGGGTTCGGCATGTTCAGCGGTATGGGCGCCGGCATGGTCTACGCGACCTGCGTGAACATGGTCGGCAAGTGGTATCCGGAGCGCAAGGGGGGCAAGACCGGCTTCGTCAACGGCGGTTTCGCCTATGGTTCCGTGCCGTTCGTCTTCCTCTTCACCGGCTACATGGATCTGACGAACTTCCGCTGGGTGCTCGTCTCGGTCGGTCTCTTCCTGGCCGCGATGGTGGCCGTGGCCGGCTACTTCTTCCAGGACCCGCCGAAGAACTGGTGGCCTGCCGACGTCGACCCGCTGCGGCCGCCGGACGACCCCCGGGCCCGCCGCGCCCTGGCGATGAACCCGCCCGCCGTACGGCAGTACACGCCGAAGGAGGCCTGGCAGACCGGGCGGGTCGCGCTGATGTGGTTCTGCCTGCTGTGCACCTCGGGCGTGAACATCTTCGGCATCGCGTTCCAGGTCGACATCGGCAAGGAGGCCGGCTTCGCCGGCGGAATCGTCGCCACGGCCATGTCGCTGAAGGCCATCGTCAACGGCACCGGCCGAGGGGTGATCGGCTGGCTGTCCGACCGCTACGGCCGCAAGCGGTGTCTGATCTTCGTCTGTATCGTTCTCGGACTGTCGCAGTACGGGATCCTCTGGTCCGCCAACATCGAGAACCTTCCGCTGTTCCTGATCTTCTCCAGCATCTCCGGGTTCGGCGGAGGCGCCATCTTCCCGATGTTCGCGGCGATGACGGCGGACTACTTCGGCGAGAACAACAACGCCTCCAACTACGGGCTGGTCTACAGCTCCAAGCTGGTGTCCGGGCTGATGGGATCCGGCATGGGAGCCGTCGTGGTGAGCAACTGGGGTCACAGCGGGGCGTTCACCCTCGCCGGTTCGATCTCGCTGTTCGCCGCGTTCATAGCCCTGTTCCTGACCCCACCGGGCCGGCCGAAGTCCAAGAGTCTGGCGGCCAACCCGATGCCGATCAGCCGGGACGGCGACTGAACGGACGGGTGACGAGGGTGTCGCCGCGGGGGGCTGCCGCGCCCCGATCGACCCGTCGCGGCGGCCCCCCACCTCCGCGCCCCCCCACCGCTCCCCCC
>NZ_JBHXSL010000095.1:0-14519 GCF_042714725.1 Streptomyces sp. NPDC058685 | reverse complement strand
CTGCTGCGGACTCCCGGCAACTGCACGGACAGGACGGCGGACGCCTCCGCGGGCGCGCGGGCGGACGGGCCCGCCGCCGGGACACCGGAAGCCACGGCCGGGGTGACGCTGGCGGCCACGCTCGACTCGCCGACCGACATCACCCTGCGCTGGAAAGGCCGGGACCCGGGGGCGGCGGGGCACGTCGTCGAGTTCGCCACCGAGCGGCAGGGGCCGTACACCGTCCTGCAGTTCGCACCGCCCGGCCGGCGCACGTACACCCACCCCGATCTCATCCCGATGACCCCCTTCTACTACCGGCTCCGGCCGTACTACGGGCCCGCGTCGGACGCGGTCGACATCGCGTTGCCGCCGGGCGGGTTCGACGAGCGGGACCAGCAGAAGGACCACGGGTGGGCCGAGCCCCGGAAGCTCCCCGGTGACGAAGGGGCCGGAGCGGCCCGGCATCCCGTCACGAGAGGCCCGGACAGGGCGGCGGCGCCGACCGGGCTGAAGGCGACCGTCATGCACGCCAACGGTGTGAGGCTCACCTGGCAGGACCACGCCCGGGACGAAGTGGGCTATCTGATCGAGATACGGCCCGCCGGCGAACGCGAGTACCGGGTCGCCGCGGTCCTCGACGCGGACATCGAGTCCGCCGGGCTGATCACCCTGCCGCAGGAGAAGAAGGCGGCGATCCGCGTCCGGCCCCTGCGCTACGGACAGCAGTCCAACATCGTCCACCGGACCACGGGCGCGGAGACGTCCGGCTGAGCAGGAGCAGGAGCAGGAACAGGAGCAGGAACAGGAGCGGGAGGCCGGCGGCCGACGCCGGCCCCCGGCCCCCGGGCCTCTGGCTACCGACGGAACGTCGCGTTCGCCCCGCCGGCCTTGTGCACAACGGCGCAGGCCCGCAGCGGTACACCGCCCCTAGCCTCGCCGGAACAGCACCAACGAGGGGCGGTACCGGTGAACTGGCTCATCCGCGACTACCGCGAGAGCGATCTCGCGGCGGTGGTCCACCTGATCGACACCACGGCCGAACTCGGCCAGGAGTCGGTGTTCTCACTCGCCGAGTGCATCGGCGCGCTCACCTCGCGCCAGCCCGCGGTCGTCGCCGTGCACCAGGGCGTACCGATCGGCGCGGCGCTCGCCACCGTGGCGGGCGAGCGTGCCTGGGTGATGCGTATCGCCATCTCCTCCGCCTGGCGCGGCCGGGGCCTTGCGAGCGCGCTCCTCGTGGAACTGGAGCGGCGTCTGATCGCGGCCCGCGTGGGACGTATCGCCTATGTGCTGCCCGAGGAGGAACTGCTCGGCGAAGGCCTGCTGAACGCCGGATACACACGGCAGCCCGCCGTCGCCTACTTCGAGAAGGTCGAGCCGTTGCACGGCCCGGCCGCCAATCTGCTGGAGGACCTCGGCGGCCGGTTCCTGCCGAGCGATCTGTGGACCAGGGTCGCCGGCATGGAGGCCGAGAAGGACCTGATCGAGCGGCGGGTGGTGCTGCCGCTGGCGGAGCCCGAGCGCGCCGCCCGGCACGGGGTCCGACCGCCGCGCGCGGTCGCGTTGTTCGGTCCGCCGGGGACGGGAAAGACCACGTTCGCCCGTGCCGTCGCTGCACGGCTCGGGTGGCCCTTCGTCGAACTGCTGCCGTCCCGGCTCGCGGACGAGGGCAATCTCGCGGCCGCGCTGCGCAGTGCCTTCGCCCGGATCGCAGAGCTGGAGCGGGTGCTGGTCTTCATCGACGAGGTCGAGGAGATCGCCCCCGTGCGCGGCGACGCGGTGCAGGTGGGCGGGATGCACGGTGTGACCAATGAACTGCTCAAGCTCATCCCGGGTTTCCGGGAGGGCGACGAGCGTCTCCTGGTGTGCGCCACCAACTCCGTACGCTCACTGGACCCGGCCTTCCTGCGGCCCGGCAGGTTCGACTACCTCATCCCGATCGGCACGCCGGACGCGGCGGCCCGTGCCGCCATCTGGTCCCGCTTCACGGACGGCCGCCCCGACGTCGAGGTCCCTGTCCTGGTCGCGGCCAGTGAACTGTTCACGCCCGCCGACATCGAGCACGCGGCGCGGATCGCGGCCCAGAGCGCGTTCGAGCGGGACCTGGAGACGATCGGCGGCGACCCGCTCGACCGGCGCGACCTCGGTGCGGGGACCGAGGACTATCTGACGGCGATCTCCCAGTGCCGTCCGACGGTGACGACCGAAATGATCGAGCAGTTCGGAGCGGACATCACCGCGCACGCACGGGTGTGACACGAGTACTCAACCTCCCCTTTTCCGTTGGCCCTTGCATTCGAGCCATCGTGGTCATTCCCGATCGGTAAACGATCAGTAAATGGGAACGGAGTGTCGATCGCGGCGGATACGTTCGAGCCGTGAATGCGAAAAACCTTCCCCAGGCCGGAACAGGCCTTCCGCGGACCGGTGCCGGCCTTTCCCGGGTCGGCGCCGGACGCCGCGCGCTGCTGCGCGCCGCGGTCGCCGGCGGTGCGACCGCGGTCGGCGGCCTCGCGCTCCACGCGACGCCCGCCACAGCGGCACCGCGGACCGGCACCCGCCCGGCCACCCCCGCCGAGGCGCTCGCAGAGCTCTCCGCGGGCAACCACCGCTGGCGCGCTTTCCGTCAGCACCACCCCCACGAAACCAGGGCCGTTCGCCATGCCCTGGTATCCGGACAGAACCCCTTCGCGGTCGTGCTGGGCTGCGTCGACTCGCGTGTACCTCCGGAGCTGGTCTTCGATCAGGGCCTCGGCGATCTGCTGACCGTACGGTCGGCGGGCGAGGTGCTGGACGAGGCGGTGCTCGGCAGCGTCGCGTACGGTGTACTGGAACTCGCCATACCGTTGGTCCTCGTGCTGGGGCACCAGTCCTGCGGCGCGGTCAAGGCGGCGGTCCACGCCGACGAGACGGGGGAGGAACTCCCCGCGCACATCCAGTATCTGGCCGACCAGATACGCCCGGCGATAGACCGCGGCCAGCATGGCGACGCGCGTGTCGACTCGACGATCAACCGTCAGGTCGCCCTGGTGCGCCGCCGGCTCGCGGCGGAACCCGACCTGGCGGCGAAGATCGCGAGCGGTGAACTGGCCGTCGTCGGGGCGCGCTACGAACTGGACAGCCAGCTGGTGCACGCGATCGCCTGACGCCCCCCGAGGGTCTCGGTGAAAGCCCCGGCGGCGGCGAAGATGCCGCGGCCGGGGCGCGCGCATTCGCCGGCGGCGCCCTTGCGCACCGCCGTATGGTTCTATACCAGCTGAATGGTGAGTCAGTAGGTGGCCACGACACGGGAAACGGAAGATGACCAACGAGACGGAAATACCAGCCCTCCTGGGCAGGCCCGAGCGCATGTGGGAACGCGCTGTCGTCCTCGTGCTGATCGCCGTCACCAGAACGGCCCGTCCCGCATTCCGCCTGGGGGAGCGCGCGTTGGAGTGTTCGCATTCCAATGGCGGGTGGAATCTGGAGCTGCTGCCGGACGGCAACGCGGTCTTCTTCGGCCAGGATGTCGACTGCAGCGACACCACGTACAGGGGTGACAAGCCCGTCGACCTGCTGGCGGGCGCTCCCCCCTGGCTGCCCCACGGCAGGCTCCGTGATCTGAACGACGGCTATGAACTGGGTTATCTGTACTGGTGGGAAGGGAGCCGCTGGGGCCGGGCCCCCTACCCCGACTTCGTCGAGGACGACGGTCTGGCCGCCTCCTGCGACGGCTACGCCGGACTCTTCGACGACAGGTCCCTCGCCGACAGCTTCGCGGACGCGGGCTACCGGGACCGTGAGGCGACCGAGCGCTTCACGGCCCGGGTCGCGGCCCGCACGGTGAACGCCGAAGCCCTCAGGGACCTGATGGACTCGACCTCCGATCCGAGCCCGCTGCCGTGGGAGTCGCGGCTGCCGAGCGCCCTGGAGTGGGCGCAGCGGCTGGGCGTCGCCGAACCGGACCCACAGCAGCCCGCCTGAACGGACAGGGGCGTACAAAGCCCCGCCGGATCGAGGTCTCACGGCTCCCGCTGAGCGGGCCGCACGCGTCGTACGTATCCCTTCCCGTACGCCCCCGCACGCCCGAAGGGACCTTCAGCATGGGATACGCGACCCGGAGCCGGCGGGCCGCCGTGTTGCTCACCGGCCTGCTCGTACTGCCGCTCGCCGGCTGCTCCGCCGAGCAGGACGGCGCGACGGACGAGAAGGCGGCGGCGAGGCAGGCGGCGGAGGAGCGGACCGCGGCGAAACAGCAGCCCCGCTCCGACGCACCCGCACCCGCGCCCGCGCCTGCGCCGGCTCCCGCGAACGTCGAGAAGATCGGCGCGCTCACCGGCTGCACTCCCGAGGTCCGCATTCAGGCCAAGGAGCTCCGCGAAGGCGTGTGCACGACGGCGCAGGGGAGTTGGACGGTCACCACCTTCCCCGAGGAGAAGTTCAAGACGATCTGGCTGGACAGCGCCCGGATGTACGGCGGGACCTATCTGGTCGGGCCGCGATGGGCCGTCGGCGGGAAGCCGGAGCTGCTGGACACGCTGCGCACCGAGCTCGGCGGTGAGGTCGTGCGTCTGCGGGACGCGGCCCCGGGCAGCAGCCCGTCCTCCTGACGCCCCCGCATCACTGGCCTCAACTGCCGCACCGACAGCGGAGTCGCGCACCGTCGATGGGCCCACCGTGCCCGTGCGGCCACCCCGCCCTCGAAAGGAAGATGGCGCCCGAACAGGACTCCCTGCCGGCGAGGTCCGGGACTGGACCGCGGAGGCCGTGCCGGACGTGCGGGCATGGCGATCTTCCGCTGACCGGCGCGCCGCCTGCGCGGCACCCGCACCCCGGCGGGCCGGGCGTGGCAGACTTCCGGCCGATGAACGTCCGGCCCCGCACGGCCGTACTGCTGACTGGCAACGACACCTGGACCGTCACCGCCACGGTCGGTCCGTCATACGCCGGCCGGGCAGGAGGGACATGCTGTGACCCTGTCTTCTTCGAAGGCGCGACTGGCAGCGCTGCGCACCGATCTCGAGCGCCGCAATCCGGCACAGCCCGAATTTCATCAGGCGGCGACGGAAGTGCTGGACACCCTGGCGCCCGTACTCGCCGCCCGGCCCGAGTACGCGGAACCGGGGCTCGTCGAGCGCCTCTGCGAACCCGAACGGCAGATCATCTTCCGCGTGCCCTGGCAGGACGACCGCGGTGAGGTTCAGGTCAACCGCGGCTTCCGGGTCGAGTTCAACAGCGCGCTGGGCCCCTACAAGGGGGGTCTGCGTTTCCACCCCTCGGTGAACCTGGGTGTGGTGAAGTTCCTCGGCTTCGAACAGGTCTTCAAGAACGCGCTCACCGGGCTCGGCATCGGGGGTGGCAAGGGCGGCAGCGACTTCGACCCGCGCGGCCGCTCGGACGCCGAAGTCATGCGCTTCTGTCAGTCGTTCATGACCGAGCTCCAGCGGCACATCGGCGAGCACACCGACGTCCCCGCGGGTGACATCGGCGTCGGCGGCCGGGAGATCGGCTATCTGTTCGGCCAGTACCGCCGGATCACCAACCGCTGGGACGCCGGCGTCCTCACCGGCAAGGGGCAGGGCTGGGGCGGCTCGGCGATGCGCACCGAGGCGACCGGGTACGGCAGCGTGCTGTTCGCCGCCGAGATGCTGCGGCTGCGCGGCGAGGAGCTCCAGGGCCAGGCGGCCGTGGTCTCCGGTTCCGGCAACGTCGCCATCCACACCATCGAGAAGCTGACGCGCAGCGGCGCCCACCCCGTGACCTGCTCCGACTCCGAGGGCTGTGTAGTGGACGAGAAGGGCATCGACCTCGAACTCCTGCGGCAGATCAAGGAGGTGGAGCGCGCCCGGATCAGCGAGTACGCCAAGCGTCGCGGCGCCTCCGCGCGCTTCCTCCCCGGCGGCCGGGTGTGGGACGTGCCCTGCGACATCGCCTTCCCGTCGGCCACCCAGAACGAACTGCACGCCGACGACGCGCTCTCCCTCGTGCGCAACGGGGTCAAGGCCGTCTCCGAGGGCGCCAACATGCCCACCACCCCGGAGGCCGTGCGCATCCTCCAGGACGCGGGTGTGGCGTTCGGCCCGGGCAAGGCCGCGAATGCCGGAGGTGTCGCGGTCAGCGCCCTGGAGATGCGGCAGAACGCGTCTCGCGACGTGTGGACCGCGATGCGCGTGGAGGAGGAACTCACCGTCATCATGCGGGACATCCACCAGGTCGCCCACGAGACGGCGGAGCGCTACGGCGTTCCCGGCGACTACGTGGCAGGTGCCAACATCGCCGGATTCGAACGGGTGGCGGACGCGATGCTGGCCCAGGGCCTGATCTAGCACCGGCAGCCCTTCTGTGGACCAGGGGTCCGCACCGTCGTGGTGCGGACCCCTGGCTCGGGCCGCTCGCCGTGTCAACGGCCCTGTAGCGCCTTGACGTTGTTGCCGAACGTCCAGTTCTTCGACCCGTCCCAGTTGACGGACCAGGTCATCAGACCCTTGAGGCCGCCGCCGTACGTGTTCCAGGCCTGCGCGACCAGGTTCGGCGCCATGTGGCCGCCGCCGGCGCCGGGCTGGGCCGGCAGACCCGGGACCTGCTTGTCGTACGGCACCCGGATCGTGGTGCCCTGGACGACCAGACCCTTGTTGAGACAGTTGGTCTGCGCGGTGAAGCCCTGGACCGTCCCGGCGGAGTAGGAGTCGCCGGAACAGCCGTACATGCTGCCGTTGTAGTACTGCATGTTGAGCCACCACAGCCGGCCGTTGTCGGCGTACTTCTTCACGATCGGCAGGTACGCGCCCCAGATCGAGCCGTAGGCCACGCTGCCGCCCGTGACGTAGGCGGTCTCGGGTGCCATCGTCAGACCGAAGCCGGCCGGCATCCGGGCGAGCACACCGTCGATGATGTGGACGAGGTTGGCCTGTGAGGCCGACAGCTGGTTGATGTTCCCGCTGCCGACGAGACCGGTCTCGATGTCGATGTCGATGCCGTCGAAGTTGTACGCCTGGAGGATCGGCACCACGGTCTGGATGAACCGGTCGGCGACGGCACGGGAGCTGAGGTCGATACCGGCCGTCGCGCCGCCGATGGACAGCAGGATCGTCTGGCCGGACGCCTTGGCCTGGCACATCTCGGCGGGGGTGGCGACCTTCACGGTGGAGTCCATCCCGTCCTCCCACAGGACGGTGCCGTCCGAACGGATCACGGGGAAGGCCGCGTTGAGGACGTTGTAGCCGTGCTCGCGGATGCGGGCGTCGGTGATCGGTGTCCATCCGAAGGGCGGATGGACACCGTTCGAGGCGCCGTCCCAGTTCTCCCAGTACCCCTGGAGCACCTTGCCCGAGGGCTTGGCCTTCAGCGCGCAGGTGACGGCCCGCGGCTCACCCGGCGCGGGCGGCGCGCTCGGTGCCGCGGCGACCAGCAGCTGTACGACGCCCGCCATCGCGAGACCGACGCCCAGCAGACGTAACTTCCGTCCGATCATGCCGTGCTCCCTTCGTGCCGGATTGTTGCCGGAGGAGTTCAGCGTCTTGTGGTCCAGACCTTTCGTCAATAGGTCTGGACCAAGTCGGCGGGCTGGTACGCCGGTTGACGAGGCGGCAGGGGTACGGTCGAGCCGAGTGCGGAGACACCAGGGGGCGCATGTGGCACGAGTGGTGGAGTTGGCGTACTACCCCGTCAAAGGGTGTGCGGGCAGCGCGGTGCGCGAGGGGGTGCTGACACCCGCGGGACTCGCACACGACCGCAGTTTCATGGTGGTCGGTGAGCAGGGGGTGTACCGCACCCAGCGCCGGGACCCGCGGCTCGCGCTGATCGTCCCGACGATCGTCGACGGCGGGCTCGGGCTCACCCTGGAGGCGCCCGGGCACGAGCCGGTCGCGATCCCCGTCGACACCACCGGACCACGCAGGGATGTCGATCTGTTCGGGGCCGCGTTCCTCGGGATCGACCAGGGCGAGGTCGCCGCCGACTGGCTCTCCACCGTCCTCGCCGCACCGAGCAGGCTCGTCCGCGTGCCGCCCGAGCACCGCCGGGTGACCGACGGCCGCACCCCCGGCACCTCCGGCTACGCCGACAGTTGCGCCGTCCACCTGCTGTCCCTCTCGAGCCTCGACCTGCTGAACGCGAAGCTCGCCGAGCGGGGCGCCGCGCCGATGCCGATGGACCGCTTCCGCCCCAACATCGTCGTCGGCGGCTGGGACGAGCCGCACACCGAGGACCGCGCCCGGCGGCTCACTCTCGGAACGGCGGAACTGGGCTACGCCAAACTCGCCATTCGTTGCGCCGTCACCGTGGTCGACCAGCGGACCGGCGAACGGGACGGGCCGGAGCCACTCCGCTCGCTGGCGGCCTACCGCCGCGCGAGGGAGGGCGGCGTCGCCTTCGGTGCCAAGTTCGCGGTACTGCGGCCGGGCACGATGTCCGTGGGCGACGAGTTGGCGGTCGGCGCGTGGGGAGGGACCGAGCTGTAGCCGCGGCGGGCACTCACCCGCGGTCGTCGTCCGGCAACGGGAAGAAGCTGCCGCCCTGCTCGTCCGGCGACGCGAAGAAGCCGCCGCCCTGCTCGTCCGGCAACGTGAAGAAGCTGCCGCCGTGCTCGTCGACGTGCACCACGTACCTGCCCACGCGGACGACCTGCACCGGGCCCAACCGCCAGGCGCCGCACGGCCCTTGGCTGCCGGGCAGGGGGGTCCAGACCTCGTGGAACGTGCTGCCGTCCGGGTTCGTGCCCGATTCGGTCATGTCGCCGCCGGCCGCACGCTCCAGCCGCCCCACGTCCTCGCCCGGTTCCCCGACGTCGTGATGGAAGCGGACCAGACCGTCCTCGTGGACGGTGACACCGGCGAAACCCCGGCTGTCGGCGTACCGGTCGCCGGCCTGGAGCCAGACCACGTGCTCGTTCTCCAGCAGCGGTCCGCCGTCGCGGCTGATTCCGGCGCGCAGCCATGCGCCGGGAGTGGGTGGCTTCACCCGCCCAGCATGTCAGCCGCCCGGCGAGCGAGCCGGGCAACGTGTCGGCGGCCCGCCGTGTCGGCGCTGGAGCACCTCAGCGGCCGAGTCCGTCAGCGGCGCCAGAGCCGCCGCAGTCCACGCGGCTGCGGGACAGCACCCGCCGTGGCTGCGCCCGCCACGCCCGCCGCGGCCGGCTGGGCCGCCTCACGCCGCAGGAAGTACTCCGCGTCCTTGGGGCGGCCCATCTCGGTGGTGCGGGGCCTCGGCGCCGGCTCCAGGTGCGGAATGTACTTGGAGCAGTGGACGTACGCCTCGTGGACCGTCACGTGCACCCACAACTGCGCCTGCCGTCCCGGAGCCGCGTCCCGCGGCAGGCCGGGGTGCGCGGCGCGCTGCTCCTCGTCGGTGCGCAGTTCTGCCGCGCCGTTGACGTGCAGACCGATGTGATGCCGGGTGAAGTCGACGAACAGCAGGCCGAGATGGGGATTCTCGACGAGGTTGCCCACGCCGGCCAGGACGCCGTTGCCGCGGTACTCGGGGTAGGTCAGCGTGCGGTCGTCCAGCACGGTGACGAACCCGGGCGGCCCGCCGCGGAACGTCGCGTCACAGGCACCGCCGGCGTCCGCCGTGGACAGGAACACCATGGTCTGGTCGCCGATGAACTCCCGCATGGCAGGCGTGAGAACGTCGTGCATCTGACGGTCGTAGAAGTCGGCCGCCCGCTCGGCGGTGCCGAACTGCTTCTGGGCCAGCCGTTCCCCGTAGGAGCCGAACTCCTGGTCGTTGGTGGTCACGGCGGGTGGGCCTCCTCGGAAAAACGGCTGGATCCGGCGGAGGCTCATTTTCGTCCGCCTCGCCTCGCCCCGTCCAGGGACCGGGAGATGTGCCCGACAGGTCGTCAGCGGTCCGGCCCGCTGACGAGCCCTTCGCCTCACCTGCCCGGGCGCTCCGGCCGGTACGCGTCCTGCCGGTCCGGCTTCCCCGGATGCTCGCCCGGCCCCTCGGTGTGGCTGGCCAGAGGGGTGGGGGACAGCGCGGTGCTCTCCTCGCCGGGCTCCAGCAGGGTGTCCGCCGGGCCGACGATCAAGGGATCGGGACGGCCGACCGTCTCCTTGTCCTTGCTCGTGTAGTCCAGCTGGGAGAGCAGGCTGCGCATCGCCTCCAGCCGCCCGCGCCGCTTGTCGTTGCTCTTCACCACGGTCCACGGGGCATGGCTGGTATCCGTGGCCCGGAACATGTCGACCTTGGCGGCGGTGTATTCGTCCCACAGGTCCAGTGACGCGAGGTCGGTGGGGGAGAGCTTCCACTGCCGTACCGGGTCGATCTGCCGGATCGCGAAACGCGTGCGCTGCTCGGCCTTGGACACCGAGAACCAGAACTTCACCAGCACGATGCCGTCGTCCACCAGCATCTGCTCGAAGCGCGGGCACTCGTGCAGGAACAGCTCGTACTGCTCCGTGGAGCAGAAGCCCATGACCCGTTCGACACCGGCCCGGTTGTACCAGGAGCGGTCGAAGAAGACGATCTCGCCGGCCGCGGGCAGATGCGCCACATAGCGCTGGAAGTACCACTGGCCCGCTTCGCGCTCCGTCGGCTTCTCCAGCGCCACCACGCGCGCGCCACGCGGATTCAGCCGCTCCGTGAAGCGCTGGATCGTGCCGCCCTTGCCGGCCGCGTCACGCCCCTCGCAGATGACGACGAGCCGCTGGCCGGTGTCCTTGACCCACCGCTGGAGCTTCAGCATCTCGATCTGGAGCAGCCGCTTGCGCCGCTCGTACTCGGCACGCGGCACCTTGCGGTCGTAGGGGTAGTTCTCGCGCCAGGTCTTGATGGGGCGGCCCTGCTCGTCCAGCAGAACCGGATGCTCGGGCCTGCTCTCGTCCACCATCAGGCCGTCGAGGAGGCTGTGCTGGTCGTCCCGGTCGTGTGCGTCACTCACAAACGTCACCTGTCTCGCAGCCGTGGAGGGATGGAAACGCCCTGCCGGTACACACCAGTAAACGGGTCCGGGCGCCGTGGGGCACCCGGCCGGGTCAGGGCGCCGGCCGGGACGGGTTCAGCGGTAGGTGGAGTGGGCGGTGCGCTGCGACGGCAGCCGCAGCGGGTGACGGCCACCCGCCCGACGGCCCGCCGCGCTGCCGGACGGCACCCGAGGACCCTGGTCGGAGAGGAGCTCCTCGAGATGCGCCCGGCCGGCGACCATGGCTCGGCGCATCGCGTCGGCGTCGGTGACGCCGGCCGCGGCCTGCTGCGCGGCGGCGTGCAGCAGGCGGGCACCGTCGACGTGCCGCGGGAAGTGCACCGACAGGACGTCGAGCTGGCGCTCGCGCGACTCGGCCGTCAGGCCCCGGTCGGAGGCGAGCCGGCTCAGCAGCTGGTTGGCCCGCGCCGCCGCGGCTCCGGGCGCGTCGACGAACTGCTCCTGGAGCCCCGACCAGCGACTCAGATACTGCCGCCGGGTGGTGTCGGTGAGCGAGAAGGGGCAGAGACCGCCGAAGCGCCGCAGCCGGTCGGCAAGTTCGCGCTCGGCCGCCCGCACATCCCCGCCCGCCAGCGCGACCACCCGGTCGTACTCGGGTCCGAAGCGGCGCGTGAGCGTGGCCGTGCTGTACAGCTTCACCGGCCGCGCGAGCAGGAGTACCGCGATGATCGCTGTTACCAGTCCCAGAATCGCCAGGATGCTCACGGACATGGTTCCTGCCTTTCGACGAGGTCTCCACGGCTTGCGTGTGTCACTGCGTGTTACCAATGCCCCGGCGAGTAAACACCCCGGGTGACGGAGTGGCTACCACCGGTTCCTCGTGCCCCGACTCCGCACCCACCTGTGCGGGCTCTGCTCACAGATAGCGGCGGATGGGCTGCACCGCGGCCTCCCGGGCGCGCTGGAGCACCGACCGCCGCTTCCAGCGGCCGCCCTTGATCGGCTCGCTCCGCGCGGCGTCCTCGTCGAAATGACCGTCCAGGGTCGTGGTGAACTCCTCGTCGAGGACGGCCAGCATGACTTCCTCGTCGTGTTCGAGCGACCGGCGGTTGAAGTTGGTGGACCCGATGAGCGAGGCCACGCCGTCGACCGTGATCACCTTCGCGTGCAGCATCGTCGGCTGGTACTGGAAGATCTTCACGCCGCAGGCGAGCAGCTCGTCGTAGTAGTGCTGCCCGGCCAGCTGGCAGACGCGCTTGTCGGTGTACGGGCCCGGCAGCAGGATCTCCACCTCCACGCCCCGCCGCGCCGCCGCGCACAGCAGATCGATGAAGTAGGCGTCCGGCGAGAAGTACGCGGTGGTCAGCCGGAAGCGCTCCTCGGCCGATTCCAGCATGACCCGCATGAGCGTCTGCATGTCCTGCCAGCCGAAGCTGGCCGAGCCGCGCACCACCTGCACGATCGCGGAGCCCTGCCGCTCGTGCTCGACGAACCGGTCGCGTTTGTCGAAGAGTTCGTCGTGGCACTCGGCCCAGTTCTGCGCGAAAGCGGCGGCGATGCCGTCCACCGCAGCGCCCTGGAGCCGGACGTGCGTGTCACGCCACTCGTTCTCGTTGCGGGCGTCCCCGCACCACTCCTCGGCGATGCCCACACCGCCGGTGAAGGCCGTCGTCTCGTCGACGATGAGCGCCTTGCGGTGGCAGCGGTGGTTCTGCTTGAGCGGCGACAGGTACAGCGGCTTGCGGAACCAGGCCACCTGCACGCCGTCCCGCTCCATCATCGTCAGCTGATCCTTCTCGATCAGCCGGCAGCCGAAGCCGTCCAGCAGCAGCCGCACCCGCACACCCGCGCGTGCCCGCTCGGCCAGGGCCTCGGCGAACTCCTTGGCGATGTCCCCCCGCCAGTACACGAAGGTCATCATGTCCACGGTGTGCTGAGCCGACCTGATGCTCTCCAGCATGGCCGCGAAGATCTCGTCCCCGTTGCGGAGCGGGACGAGGCCGTTGCCCTCGGTGGCGGCGATGCCGATCAGGCGCTCCAGCCGCCGCCGCAGACGCTGGATGCGCTGCTCGGGCGTGGACGCCTCGGCGGCGAAAGCCTCGCCGGATCTCGCGGGACGTATCCGCGGCTGGTCCTGTGTGCTCGTCATCGATTCACTGCTCCGGTGCAAGAGGGGCGTCGCGTCGGAGGACGGCGACGCCGGGACGGTATCCAGCAAGGGACCCCGACCGGTCCGGTCGGGGCCACGAGGATGCCGGCGGGTGCCCGTGATCGAGGAACCCTCTTTCCAGCCCCCCGGTCCGCCGCATGCCCCCGCGGCAACCGAACATGCCGTCCGCCTTTTCCACGAAGCTCACGGGTTTACGGGACGTGTGAGCGGTGACGCGACTGTCAGGACCTGTTGTCTAGCGGACTTGGAAGTGAACAGCTGTGGCTGAGAACCAGAAGGCCAAGGCCAAGATGGAACAGACCAAGGGCAAGGCCAAGGAAGCGGTCGGGCGCACCGTGGGCAACGAGCGGATGACGGCGGAAGGCCGCGCCGAACAGGCGAAGGGCGACGCCCGCCAGGCCAAGGAGAAGACCAAGGACGCGTTCGGCCACTGAGGTCTGCACACACTGTCGGGCCCGTCGCACCCCGCTGTGCGACGGGCCCTTGTCCTTCGGGGTCCAGGGCCCCACCAGGACGATGCCCAAGGAGTGCTGGAGCGTGTCTGCTGATGAACTGACGGGACCGGTGCACCCGGTTCCGCAAGGTCCCGCCGAAGCGCGCAGGGAAGTGGAGTTCCTGCTGCACGAGCGATTCTGCCGGCCCGATTCCGAACGCGACGATCACACCCTGACGGATGCGTTGCTGGTGACCTCGGAATTGGTGACGAATGCTCTTCTTCACGGTGGCGGCGTCGCGGACTTCGAGGCGGAGCTGACGAAAGAAGGTGTCCGTGTGAGCGTGAGCGATCACAGCGACGAGATACCGACCGTCCAGGAACGCACCGACTCTCATGGCCGGTTCAGAATCGGGGGACACGGCTGGCGTGTGATCAGCCGGATCGCGCGGGACGTGGCCATCACGCGCCATGACGGCGGGGGAAAGCGGATCTCCGTCCTGGTCCCGTTGATCTGATCCGCGGCCGATCCCCGGACGGGCCGGCTTTCCGGTTCCCGGTCCACGAGGACCGTCCCTCCCGGTCCCCGGCGCGCAACCGTGGGGGATACTGGCCCGGTACCCACCCGTGAGGGATGGGGGCGCCTTCGGGTTTCGCCTCCATCTCCTCGGGATCGGGTGTGTGAGCGGGCGGATCGGGGGCACACGCCCCTTCGTCACACCGTCTTCAGGGGAGGGACCTGACATGCCGAGCGCCATACCGTCCACGCACCGCAGCCTGTCGGACTCGGCAGAGGCGACGGCCGGGGCTCCGCAGTGGGTGGGGGACCTGCCGTGGGTCGAGGATGCCGGCAAGGTCGCGCCGAAGGATGCGAAGAGCCTGTCCAAGGTCTTCTTCGACCGGCTGCAGACCCTCGAAGAGGGCACGCACGAATACCAGTACGCGCGCAACACCCTGATCGAGATGAACCTCTCGCTGGTGCGGTTCGCGGCCAACCGCTTCCGCAGTCGCGGCAACGGCGAGATGGACGACATCATCCAGGTCGGCACGATCGGTCTCATCAAGGCCATCGACCGCTTCGAACTGAGCCGCGA
>NZ_JBHXSL010000094.1:0-14535 GCF_042714725.1 Streptomyces sp. NPDC058685 | reverse complement strand
GGACTCGGGGCGACGGGCGTTGTCAGTGGGGGGAGTGGCGTGCCGGTCAGTGCCGGCGGTCGGCCACCCGCCTGCGGAGCACGAAGACGGTAGCGGTGGCGGCGGCCAGGACGAGTCCGGCGCCCGCGGCGATCTCGCCGCGGTCCAGGCCTCCGACGCTGCCGCCGAGCCCGCCCTGGACGCCCTGGGGCGTCGTGGTGACGGTGGAGCCGGTCGTCGGCGTGGAGCGGCCGCCCGCGATCGTGAGGTTGAAGGTGCCCCGGTCGTTGCCGCAGTTGAACTGGACGGAGTACTGGGCGCCCGGCCTGGCGTCGGAGTCCACCACGGCGGAGGCGGAGGTGCCGGGCTGAATGGTCACGGCGTCGAAGACGCCGGACGAGGCATAGGCCGTGGTGTTGCAGCCGCTGGCGGACAGATTGACACGCCCGCCCGCGGAAACCGTCGAGGGGCTGACGGTGAAAAGCGGCGAGGTCTGCTTGGCGTCGTCGTCCGCCACCGCGAAGGGGGCGGCCAGGGCAAGAGAAGCCGCTCCCAGCAGAGCGGCTGTTGCGGCACGTATCGCGCGCATGGTGATTCCTCCGGTCCCCGAGGAGCAGGCGCGGAACCGATTTCCACAAAAGGCAGGGAATGCCCCTCGATGAGCGAAACGCTAGGAGTGAGGGGTGCGGGACGCGATCGCTGTCCGGCAAATGGGTTATTCGTTCCCCCGGCTGGAGGACATGTGGGCGTGTCGCGCGGTCCCGGCCGGTGCCGGATGGGAATGGAGGTCCCGTTCCGCGCGGCCGCCGTGCGGGGCTCCACGGTGTGACAGGCGAAGCGGGTGGGGCGGATGAGATCGAGCCATTCCGCGCGGACGTCTGCCTGCCGTTGCCTGCCGTCGGCGGAACAGGGACGTCCACATCGGCGCTCCGGAAGATTTTCCCAGCCTCGTTGAACACTGAGCGGCTCCCTGTCCGTACCTAGAGCCATGAACGGCGCACCCAGGCGTCGCACAGGCTCAGAGGACAACAGGAGTGGACATGAACACCTGGCGTAACGCCTCGCTCGCGGTGACTGCGGCGGCCGTACTCGCGCTGACGACGGCGTGCGGTCAGGAACAGGGTACGCAGACGCCCAACGGCCAGGCCGTCGGTGCGGCCAACCCGGCAGGCCAGCAGCCCGGAAGCGGCGGATACGGATCCGACTACGGTTCCGGCGCCGGTGCGAACGCTCAGGGAGCGGCGGCCAAGCCGGCCGGCCAGCTCGCCGTCTGGGACAGCAAGCAACTCGGCAAGGTCGTCACGGACAGCGCCGGTCTCACGCTCTACCGCTTCGACAAGGACACCGCCTCCCCGCCGAAGTCCAGCTGCGAGGGTGAGTGCGCCAAGACCTGGCCCGTCGTGGCGGCCGGCGGCGCCTCTGCCGCTCCCGGGATCGACGCCGCGCTGATCGGTGAGGTCACCCGGTCCGACGGCTCCAAGCAGCTCACCATCGGCGGCTGGCCGATGTACCGCTACGCCAAGGACACCAAGGCGGGCGACGCCAAGGGCCAGGGCGTCGGCGGCACCTGGTACGCCTCCGCCCCCGACGGCAAGAAGGCGGGCGGCGGCGCGGCGGCCGGCTCCGGTGGCGGCGCGGACTACGGCGACGGCGGCGCCGAGGCCGGCGGCCAGCCCGCCGACCTGGCGGGACTGTCCACCCGCAAGGACGCCAAGCTCGGTGAGATCGTCGTCGACAAGAACGGTATGACGGTCTACCGGTTCATGAAGGACAGCGCCTGGCCGATGAAGACGGCCTGCACGGGCGCATGCCTCAAGAAGTGGCCGGTTGTCGCCCCCGTCTCCAAGAACGACACCAAGGGAATCCTGAAGAAGGGCTTCGTCACCTTCGACCGTCCCGACGGCATCAAGCAGCAGACGATCGACTGCTGGCCGATCTACACCTTCGCGGGTGACGCCAAGCCCGGAGACACCAACGGACAGGGTGTCGGCGGTACCTGGTACGTGGTGAGCCCCGAGGGCAAGCCGGTCGGAGCGCCCAAGTAGTCCCCACGCAGCGCCTCCGGCCTCAGCCGGCCCGTCTCACGCCCCTCGCGTGATGGCGGGCCGGTTGTCGTCGCGTTGTTGTGTGTGACCAAGAACGGACCGCGAATTTCCGTTTGGGCTCGCCCTCTTGGCGGGCGATCAGTAGCCTCGGCTCGAACAACTGGCCATGGACATGGCCGACTTCCCCCGTGGCGACTTGTTGGAGACATCGATGGAGCGTCCCGCCTGGGCCCCGCAGGGCATCGACATTTCGGTGCCGAGCGTGTCCCGCATTTACGACTACTACCTGGGCGGTTCGCACAATTTCGAGGTCGACCGGGAGGCCGCCCGCAAGGCGATGGAGTTCCTTCCGGGGCTGCCGAAGATCATGCAGGCGAACCGGGCGTTCATGCGGCGGGCCGTGCGCCACGCGGTGAACGAGGGCGTCACGCAGTTCCTCGACATCGGCTCGGGCATTCCGACGTTCGGCAACGTGCACGAAGTGGCGCAGAAGGCCTCCGACGAGGCACACGTGGTCTACGTCGACCACGACCCGGTCGCCGTCGCCCACGGCCGGGCCGTGCTCGAGGGGAACACCCGGGCCACCGTGGTCTCCGCCGATCTGCGCAAGCCGCGGCAGATCCTGGACAGTTCCGAGGTCTCCTCGCTGCTCGATCTGCGGCAGCCGGTAGCGCTCCTGCTGGTCGCCGTGCTCCACTTCATCGAGGACGCGGACGATCCGATCGCCGCGGTGACGGAACTGCGGGAGGCACTGGCACCCGGCAGCCTGCTCATCCTCACTCACGCCTCGTACGACGGAGTCCCGGTGCCCGAGGAGCGGGCGGTCGGCGCCGTCGACGTCTACCGGGACATTCGCAATCCGCTGGTCATGCGTTCGCGCGAGGAAATCGCGCGATTCTTCGAGGGGTACGAGATGGTCGAGCCCGGTCTGGTGTCCATGCCCCTCTGGCGCCCCGACGCCCCCGCCGAGCAGGAGGACCCATACGCCTATTCCGGCTTCGCCGGGGTGGGGCGCAGGGCGTGATGGCACCGTCGCAGGCGGCGGGTTCCGCGGCGGACCCGGACGGTCTCGAGGACAGACTCCGCAGGTTCGCGACGATATGGAGCCGAGCCGTCTTCCCCGTGACGGCGACTTCGCTGACCCGTATCGAGGTCGAGCAGCATCTGCTGCCCCTCGCACGGCAGTTGAGCGAGTCGCTGCACGGCCGCACCTTCGATCCGCAGGCAGCTCAGCGGATCGGCGTCGCCCTCGTCGACGCCCACTGCACCGACCCCGAAGCGCTCAGCCGCACCCTCGGCGTCATCGACTCCTATCTGGTGCTCTACTGCGGCAGCGGCGAGACCGAGCAGACGGCCGAGGAGAGCCGCGCACGCTGCGCCCGGCTCCAGCACGCGCTGGCCGCCGGATTCGCGCAGGGCCTTCGCGAGCGCACACTCGCCGAGCAGGAGGCCATCGCGCGCTCCTCGCTCCAGGCGCGCACGGACGCGGTCGAGGCGCTGCACGCCACCGAGACCCGGTTCCGCGCGGTCTTCGAAGGCGCGGCGATCGGCATCGGCATCGCCGACCTCGAAGGCAACATCCTCGAGGTGAACGGGACCCTGCTGCGCATGTTCGGCGGTCTCGAGAACCATGTGCGCGGCAAGAAGGTCACCGACTGGTCGCACCCCGAGGACCGGCCCCATGTCTGGCAGCTGCACCGGGAGTTGGTGAAGGGCGAGCGTGAGCACTTCCACGTCGAGAAGCCCTTCTACCGCAACGACGGCACCGTCCTGTGGACCAATCTGACGGTCTCTCTGCTGCGCGACCCCGAGGGCCGCCCGCAGTACCAGCTCGCGCTGATGGAGGACACCACGGAGCGGCGGCTGCTCAACCTGCGGCTGCGCTACGAGGCCACGCACGACGCCCTCACCGGCCTGCCGAACCGGACGCTCTTCTTCGAACGGCTGGAGAAGGCACTCGCGGCGGGGGAGGGCTCCCGCTTCGGGCTGTGCTATCTCGACCTCGACGGCTTCAAGGCCATCAACGACAGCCTCGGCCACGCGGCCGGCGACCGGCTGCTGGTGGAGGTGGCCGACCGGCTGCAGAGCTGCGCCACCGCGCCGGGCGAGATGGTGGCCCGGCTCGGCGGCGACGAGTTCGTCGCGCTGACGACGGGGCCGGACACCGAGAGCCAGGTCGACGAACTCGCGGCCCGCATCCTCGCCGTCCTCGGCTCGCCGATCCGCGTCGACGGCCGGGAGTTCACGGTCCGCGGCAGCATCGGCATCGTCGAGGGACCCGCCGGCGAGCGGACCACCGCCGAGGTGCTCCGCAGCGCCGACATCACGATGTACCGGGCCAAGTCGGCGGGCGGCAACCGCTTCGAGCTCGCCGATCCGGAGGCGGACGCCCGCGCGATCACCCGGCACGGGCTGACGACCGCGCTGCCCGCGGCGCTGGAGCGCGGCGAGTTCTTCATCGAGTACCAGCCGCTGGTGCATCTCGGCGACGGCACGGTGCACGGCGCCGAGGCGCTCGTGCGCTGGTGCCACCCGCAGCACGGCGTCCTCGGCCCCGACCAGTTCATCCCGCTCGCCGAACACACCGGCCTCATCGTGCCGCTCGGCCGCTGGGTGCTCCAGGAGGCCGTACGCCAGGCGAGGTACTGGCAGGAGCGGCACAGCGACGGTGGCCCGCTGCGGATCAACGTCAATCTGTCGCCGACCCAGCTCCACCACCCGGGTCTGGTCGCCGACACCGTCGATGTCCTGGAACGCTCCGGGCTGGAGCCGGGCGCGCTGTGCCTGGAGGTCACCGAGTCCGCGCTCATCGGCGCGAACGAGGATCTGCTGAAGCCGCTGCGCCAACTCGCCGAGATGGGCGTCGACATAGCGCTGGACGACTTCGGCACGGGCTACTCCAACCTCGCCAATCTGCGCCGGCTGCCGGTCAGTGTCCTCAAGCTCGACCGCTCCTTCACCCAGGGGATGCAGCGCCATCCGGCCGACCCGGTCGACCTGAAGATCGTCGAGGGCATCGTCACCCTGGCGCACAGTCTGGAGCTGGCTGTCACGGTGGAGGGCGTGGAGACCGGGGCACAGGCGGAACAGCTGCGGGAGCTCGGATGCGACACGGCCCAGGGCTGGTACTACGCCAGGCCGGGGCCGCCGGACAAGCTGCACGCGCTGTCGATGGCCGACGCGGTGTAGTGGGGCGCGGGGCCACCGAGTGCCGCCGGTGCTTCGAGCGCACCCTCGGACCCGCCCGTCAGAGCACCGCCGCCCGTGAGCCGAACAGCACCTTCTGGAGCTCGCGGGCCGCGCGCGGTGGTGCCACGTCGCTGCGGTGGGCCAGTGCGATGGTGCGGCGCAGGCCGGGCGAGGCCAGCGGGGTGACCCGCAGGTCCGGGCCCGCGCGGCCGGCCACCATGCTCGGCACCACGGCGACGCCGAGACCCGCCCGTACGAAACCCAGCACGGCGTCCATCTCGCCGCCCTCGACCGTGAAGGCCGGCTCGAAGCCCTCCGCGCGGCAGGCGGCCACGGTGAGCTCCCGCAGGTCGTAGCCGTGCCGGAACATCACCAGCGGCTGATCGCGCAGATCGGCGATGCGCACGGGGCTGCGCGGCGGCTTCGCCGTGGCAGCCGACACCACCACCAGGTCCTCCCGCAGCAGTTCCACGGTGGTCAGGACGGGGGAGGCCGGCGGCAGCGGCAGCACGATCAGTGCCAGATCGAGGGTGCCGCGTGCCAGCTCGCGTACGAGATCGTGCGAGCCGCCCTCCTCGATCAGCAGCTCGATGCCCGGATGCCGGTCGTGGAAGACGCGCAGGACGTCCGGGAGGAGGCCCGTGCACAGACTCGGAGTGGCTCCCAGCCGCACCCGGCCGCGCCGTAGCTGGACCAGTTCCTGCACCTCGTGCCGCGCGGTGTCGGCGTCAGCGAGGATGCGCCGGGCGAGCGGCAGCAGCGCCTCTCCGGCCTCGGTGAGCGCGATGTTCCCGCGGGCGCGGCTGAACAGGGTCGCGCCCAGCTCCTTCTCCAGCGCCCGGATCTGCTGGGAGAGCGAGGGCTGGGAGACATGCACGCGCTCGGCGGCGTGGGTGAAGTGCCGGGTCTCGGCGACCGCGACGAAATAGAGAAGCTGCTGGAACTGCATAGGCACATGATAGGCGATGCCTATGGAGATCAGCAGAATCATGTCTTGGACCTCTGGACGTCTCCGGTCGTAGTTTCCTCCCATGGCTCTGGCAACGCGGACGGACCGAAAACCGTCGCCCCCGCGCACCTTCTGGGGATCGACGATCGGCAAGAAGACGGTCATGGCCGTGAGCGGCCTGATCATGCTCGGGTATCTCGTCGCCCACGTCCTCGGCAACCTCAAGGTCTTCTTCGGGCCCGGCGAGTTCAACGGCTACGCGCACTGGCTCCGTACGCTGGGAGAGCCCTTCCTCCACTACGAGTGGGCGCTGTGGGGTGTCCGTCTCCTGCTCGTCGCCGCCGTGGTCGCGCACGCGGTCTCCGCGTACCAGCTCAGCAGGCGCGACATCAAGGCCCGGCCGGACCGCTACGTCCACCGGCGCAAGCGCGCGAGCTACGCCACCCGCACCATGCGCTGGGGCGGCATCATCGTCGCGCTGTTCATCGTCTGGCACCTTCTCGACCTGACCACCCTCACGGTCAACGAACACGCACAGCCCGGCCATCCCTACGAGAACGTCGTCGCCACCTTCTCCACCTGGTACGGCAACGTCATCTACATCGTCGCGATGCTGGCCGTGGGCCTGCACATCAGGCACGGCTTCTGGAGTGCGGCCCAGACGCTCGGCGTCGGCAACGCCGCCCGGGACCGCGCACTCAAGACCCTCGCAGGCGGGCTCGCACTGGTGCTGACCGCGGGCTTCATCGCCGTACCCGTCGGCGTCATGACCGGAGTGGTGAACTGACCATGAACTCCATCGACTACGCCGCCTTCACGACCGGCGATCCGATCGCCGACACCAAGGCACCCGAAGGGCCCATCGCCGAGCGCTGGGACCGCCGCCGTTTCGAGGCCAGGCTGGTCAACCCCGCCAACCGCCGCAAGCACACCGTCATCGTCGTCGGCACCGGCCTCGCCGGCGGAGCCGCCGGTGCGACACTCGGCGAACAGGGCTACCACGTCGAGCAGTTCTGCTACCAGGACTCGCCCCGCCGGGCTCACTCCATCGCCGCCCAGGGCGGCATCAACGCGGCCAAGAACTACCGCAACGACGGCGACTCGATCCACCGCCTCTTCTACGACACGGTCAAGGGCGGCGACTTCCGGGCGCGCGAGTCCAACGTGCACCGGCTCGCGCAGATCTCCGTGGAGATCATCGACCAGTGCGTGGCCCAGGGCGTCCCGTTCGCCCGGGAGTACGGCGGACTGCTGGACACCCGTTCCTTCGGCGGCGTCCAGGTCTCCCGTACCTTCTACGCCCGCGGCCAGACCGGCCAGCAACTGCTGCTCGGCGCGTACCAGGCCCTGTCCCGGCAGATCGCCGCGGGCACGGTGAACCTGCACGCCCGCACCGAGATGCTCGACCTGATCGTCATCGACGGACGGGCCCGCGGCATCGTGGCCCGGGATCTGATCACAGGCGAGATCACCAGCCACTTCGCCGACGCGGTGGTCCTCGCCACCGGCGGCTACGGCAACGTCTTCTACCTGTCGACGAACGCCATGAACTCCAACGCCACCGCGGTGTGGCGTGCCCACCGGCGCGGCGCCCTGTTCGCCAACCCCTGCTTCACCCAGATCCATCCCACCTGCATCCCGCGCACCGGCGACCACCAGTCCAAGCTGACGCTGATGAGCGAGTCGCTGCGCAACGACGGCCGGATCTGGGTCCCGAAGGCACGCGGTGACGACCGGCCGGCGAACGAGATCCCCGAGGACGAGCGGGACTACTACCTGGAGCGGATCTACCCGGCCTTCGGCAACCTCGTACCGCGCGACATCGCCTCGCGGGCCGCGAAGAACGTCTGCGACGAGGGCCGCGGCGTCGGCCCCGGCGGCCAGGGCGTCTACCTCGACTTCGCCGACGCCATCGGCCGGATGGGCCGGGCGAAGGTCGAGGAGAAGTACGGCAACCTCTTCGAGATGTACGAGCGGATCACCGCGGAGAACCCCTACGAGGTCCCCATGCGGATCTACCCCGCCGTGCACTACACGATGGGCGGACTGTGGGTCGACTACGACCTGCAGACCACCGTGCCGGGGCTGTTCGCCATCGGCGAGGCCAACTTCTCCGACCACGGCGCCAACCGGCTCGGCGCGTCCGCGCTGATGCAGGGCCTCGCCGACGGCTACTTCGTCCTGCCGTCCACCATCAACGACTATCTGGCACGCACACCCCTGGACGGTACGCCGGACGCGTCGCATCCCGCGGTCGCCGAGGTACTCGCGGAGACCGAGGACCGGCTGAACCTGCTGCTCTCCGTGGACGGCGACCGCACCCCCGACTCCTTCCACCGTGAACTCGGTGAGCTGATGTGGGAGTTCTGCGGCATGGCCCGCACCGACGAAGGGCTGCGCAAGGCGCTCGACCGCATCCCGCAGATCCGTGAGGAGTTCTGGCGCCGCATCAAGGTGCCCGGTACCGGAGAAGAGTTCAACCAGTCGCTGGAGAAGGCCAACCGCATCGTCGACTACCTGGAGCTCGCCGAGCTGATGTGCCTCGACGCCCTCCACCGCGCCGAGTCCTGCGGCGGTCACTTCCGCGAGGAGTCCCAGACCGCCGACGGCGAGGCGGAGCGCAGGGACGACACCTACGCGTACGCCGCGGCCTGGGAGTTCAACGGCACCGGCCGGGCGCCCGTCCTGCACAAGGAAGACCTCGTCTTCGACTACGTTCACCCCACCCAGCGGAGCTACGCATGAAGCTCAACCTGCGCGTGTGGCGTCAGCACAGCGCCGACGCACCCGGCGCCATGGCCACCTACGAGGTCGACGGCATCTCCCCGGACATGTCGTTCCTGGAGATGCTCGACACCCTCAACGAAGAGCTCATCCTGCGCGGTGAGGACCCGGTCGCCTTCGACCACGACTGCCGCGAGGGCATCTGCGGCGCCTGCTCCCTGGTCATCAACGGCGACGCCCACGGGCCGGAACGCACCACCACCTGCCAGCTCCACATGCGCTCGTTCCGGGACGGCGACACCATCGACGTCGAGCCGTGGCGCGCCTCCGCCTTCCCCGTCGTCAAGGACCTGGTGGTGGACCGCTCGGCCTTCGACCGCATCATCCAGGCCGGCGGATACATCACCGCGCCCACCGGCGCCGCACCTGAGGCGCATGCAACGCCGGTGCCCAAGCCGGACGCCGACTTCGCCTTCGAGCACGCCGAGTGCATCGGCTGCGGCGCCTGCGTCGCCGCCTGCCCGAACGGCTCGGCGATGCTCTTCACCTCCGCGAAGATCAACCACCTCAATGTGCTGCCGCAGGGCGCACCCGAGCGCGAGACCCGGGTGCTGGACATGGTGGCGACGATGGACGAGGAGGGTTTCGGAGGCTGCACCCTCACGGGGGAGTGCGCGACAGCCTGCCCCAAGGGCATTCCGCTGCCGTCCATCGCCGCCATGAACAAGGAGTGGCTGCGCGCGAACCGCAAGGTCCGGCGCTAGAACGCCTGCCGGGGTGCGGATCGGCCCGTGGGCGGCAGGGCCCGCATGTCGCCCCCGAAATCCGTCACATAGTCGGGGACGACCACTCTCGACCCGGGACTGAGCCGCCGGACCTCGGCGACGAAGGCGTCCAGGTCGATGGACGGGTCACGCTGAGGCGGGGAGGCGAGCGGCTTCTCGAAGTTGTCCCAGTGCACGGGCACGACCGTCGCCGGATGGCCGAGAGCGTCCAGCAACCGGGGCAGATAGCGGTACGTCGACGTGGAGGCGGGCGTCGCGGCCATCAGCACGTCCGGCCGCAGGCCCTGTGCC
Organism: Streptomyces sp. NPDC058685; assembly: GCF_042714725.1. Lineage (NCBI taxonomy): Bacteria > Bacillati > Actinomycetota > Actinomycetes > Kitasatosporales > Streptomycetaceae > Streptomyces > Streptomyces sp. NPDC058685. Next base: position 4,573 of record NZ_JBHXSL010000094.1, on the reverse strand, counting down.
GACCGCTCGTCGATGTCACTCGCGCCCATGAGGAAGAGCGAGGGGCCGCCGTCCACCGTCATCTGGAAGGCGAGGGTGTCGCCCTCCGGCAGGTCGGAGATTGTCCGCGGAGCGCGGTGGGGCGGGGCGTTGAGGGTGCCGGGGGCGAAGTAGGAGTACGAGGCATTACGGCTGTGACGGCTGGACACGACCTCAACGCTGTAGCCGTCGAAGGCCAGCACCTCGCCTCCCTTGACCACGCTGATCTGCGCCGCGTCGACACCGAGCGCCCGTAGCGTGTGGTATGTCGTCTCGGTGCCGATGACCCGAGCGCCCGTGGACTTCGCGATATGGGGGACGTCGTTGATGTGGTCCCAGTGCGTGTGGCTGACCAGGATCACCTCCGGCCGGCCGGCGTGCCGGTCGACGAGCGCGTGGTCCGTCGTCAGTTTCGTCTTCGCGTCGAAACTGCCCTTGGGGCCGAACAGCCCCGTGCCGAAGCGAGTGATGTACGGGTCGAACAGGACGGTCCGGGCTCCGATGCCGATACGCCAGCCGGAGGTGCCCAGCCACCGGAGCGCGGCCGCGCCCGCCTGCGCAGCGGAGACGGCCCCGGTCGCCGACGCTCTGCCCGGTCCCGTCGCGCCGGCGCCGGTGGTGGAGAGCAGCGGTGCGGCCGCACCCAGGGCCGCGCCCCGCAGCAGCGTCCGCCGGACGACCTCACGCCGCGAGCCGGTCTCTCGGTCACTCATGGATTCGCTCATACGGCGCAGAAGATCAGCACCTCGCTCCGCCCGTCCAAGACCGGGAATGCCCGCCTTCCATACCCGTTGATGCATGAGGCCAGGTCAGGACGGGCGCGAAGAGGCCGTAGAGCGCAGGAAATCCACCGCGGTGCGCGCGGCGGTGCCGATCGCCACGTCGGTGCCGGTGCTGTTCGCCGCGAGGCCCGGGGTACGGGCGAACACCGCGACCGCGTACCGCCGGCCGTCCGGATACTCCGCCACGCCCACCTCGTTGTGCAGCCCGGGCAGCGTGCCGGTCTTCGCCGACACGCCTACGCCGTCGCCGAAGCCCGCCGCCAGCCGATGCCGGAACACCTGACGTGACATCAACCTGCGTACCTGCGCGCACGCTTGGGGTGGTCCGGCCGTGTCGCGCCAGATCATCCGCAGCAGCCGGGTCATCTCGCGCGGTGTGCTGGAGTTCGTGCGCCGCGGGTCGAGAGCGGCGAGCCGGTGCACCTCGTCGGCGGGCAGGGTGGGGAAGACGGCGGCGAACTCCCGCTCGTCACGCGCTCCCACATCCGCGAGCATCGATTCCAGCACCTGTCGAGGCCCGCCCACGATGCGGGTCTCCACCAGGCCGAGCTCCTTGGCCAGCAGTCCGGGGGTGTCCCGGCCGACCCGGTCGAGCAGCAGGTCCGCCGCCGTGTTGTCGCTGACCGACATCGCGAAGTGCGCGAGATCCCGCAGGGACAGTTCCACGTCGTCCAGGCAGCCCGCGGTGCCCCAGCCACCGAGCCGGTGCTCGGCGGTGATCCGTATCCGCTCACGGGGATCGAGGTGCCCGGCCACGGACTGCCGCGCGAACTCCAGCACCAGCAGCACCTTGAACACCGAAGCGAGGACGACCGGTTCGTCCGCGTCGCACCCGGCTCCGGCCGTGTCCACGGGGCCCTCGTCCTCGTCGATGGATCGCGCGTGGAGCCGGCCTTGCGCTCCCGCGTCGCTGAACACGGAGCGCAGTCTCTCCTCGATCGGCATCCGGCCTCTCATTCGCCTCGGGAGTGTCCGCAAAGTATCGCCGCCCGCGCGCAGGGCGCCGCGAACCGGACGAGACGCTGCGAACACGCACTAGGGTCGTGGTGTGGATCTCTTGCGCCACCTGCGTATTTTCGTCGTCGTCGCCGAGGAGCTGCACTTCGGGCGGGCCGCCGAGCTGCTCGGCATGGCCCAGCCGCCGCTCAGCCGGTCGATCCGGCGGCTGGAGGACGAGCTCGGTGCGGACCTCTTCGACCGTACTCACCGGCAGGTGCGGCTCACACCGTCCGGTGCCGTACTGCTCGATGAGGCACGGGACTTGCTGGCGCGGGAAGAGCGTACGAGAGCCCTCGTCCGACGGGCCCGCGACGGTGGTCTCGGTGCGCTGCGTGCCGGTGTGCCTCCGGACACCCCGGCCGCGGCACTCGGTGCGCTGCTCGCCGAGTGTGCCGAGCGGCTGCCCGGCGTACGGGTCGACCTCCAGGAGGTGACGACGGACGAGCAGCTCCGGCTGCTGGCCTCCGGCGGACTGGACGCGGGGCTTGTGCACCGGCCGGTCGACGCCACCGAGCTGCTGACGGGCCCTGAGGTCCGGGTCGAGTTGGGGGTGGTGCTGCCGCGCACCTCGCCGCTCACCCGGCTTCCCGAAGTGGGGCTCGCGGATCTCGCGGGCCAGGATCTGGTGCTGTTTCCGCGGGCGTCGGCGCCCGGTTGGTACGACCGGACGCTCGACATCTGCCGGACCGCGGGCTTCGTACCCGGCCGCGTCCGGCACGCCCGCAACCCGGAGTTCCTCATCGGGCTGGTGACCGCGGGTTGCGGAGTGGCCTTCGATCAGGGGCCGGTGGCGCGCAAGGAGCCGAGGGTGGCCTGGCGGCCGCTGGCGGGCCGGCCCCTCGCGCAGCGGATCTGTGCCGTACGGCCGAGGCGGTCGCCGCACGCGGCGGCGCGCGTCTTCGGGGAGATCGCGGCCGGTGTTCTGTCGCGGGACATGGCGACCGCGCTGCACGGCGAGGGCTGTTCGGCGGGCGGGGAGGCGCCCGGGGAAGAGGGGCCGAGGCCCTGGTCCGTCGTGTTCGGCTGAGGAGCAGCGACTCCGTCCAGGCATATGTTCCGGACATGTTTCAGATGTGAGGACCGGCACAACTTCCCCTCCTGTGCCGCAAATTCTTCATAAGAATGGCATGTTCACAGCGGAATATTCGCCTCCCCTCCGAAGGGACGGCTGCTGCGGAACAAGATCAATACTGTTCAACTCTGCACTTCGAATCAGGACATGTCCACATGGTGGCCAACCGTCCCCCGTCGACTTCGGTCCACGGCATCCGGCCCTGTAGTCATGGCAACGGCGGTCCGCCTGACCAACGGGCCGCCGTCCGACACAGCACAGCCATATCTGGGGGGACACCCATGTCCAGAATCACCCGCCGCCAGGCCCTGACCGCCGCCACGGGCGCGGCCGCCGGCCTCGCGATAACCGGCGCGGCCCGGGCCTCGTCCGGCACCGGAGCGCACCCGGCCGGCGGCCGGGCCAAGCGCCCGGCCGACGGCCCCGCAGCCTTCGACGAGGTCTACCTGGGACGCCGTATCCAGGGCGCACCCGCGCACGGGGGCCATGGTGGCCACGGGGGCCACGGCGCTCACCAGGCTCACTCCGGCCAGGGGGGCCACGAGGGTCACGGCGGCTACCGCGTGCACATCGACGGTGAGGAACTGCACGTGATGAGCAACGCCGACGGCACCTGGATCAGCGTCGTCAACCACTACGAGACGCACCCGACCCCGCTCGCCGTGGCCCGCGCCGCCGTCGCCGAACTCCAGGGCGCCGACCTCGTGCCCCTCGACATCGTCTGATCCAGGAGACCCGCCATGACCGTACGCAAGAACCAGGCGATCCTCTCCGCCGACGAGAAGCGCTCTTTCACCAACGCCGTGCTGGAGCTCAAGCGCAGCGGCCGGTACGACACCTTCGTCACCACCCACAACGCCTTCATCATGGGCGACACCGACACCGGCGACCGTGTGGGGCACCGTTCGCCGTCCTTCCTGCCGTGGCACCGACGATTCCTCATACAGTTCGAGCAGGCCCTTCAGTCCGTCGATCCCTCGGTGGCCCTGCCCTACTGGGACTGGACCGCGGACCGCACCACCGCCTCGTCGCTGTGGGCGGCCGACTTCCTCGGCGGCACCGGCCGCAGCAGGGACGGCCAGGTGATGGACGGTCCGTTCGCCTTCGCCGGCGGCCGCTGGCCGGTCAGCATCCGGGTGGACGGCCGTGGCTATCTGCGCCGTGACCTGGGTGTCGGTGTCCGGCAGCTGCCGACCCGTGCCGAGGTCGACTCCGTGCTCGCCATGCCGGTCTACGACGCGCCGCCGTGGAACAGCGCGTCCAACAGCTTCCGCAACCACCTGGAGGGCTGGCGGGGCGTCAATCTGCACAACCGCGTCCATGTCTGGGTCGGCGGTCAGATGGGGACCGGCGTCTCGCCGAACGACCCGGTGTTCTGGCTGCACCACGCCTTCATCGACAAGCTCTGGGCGGACTGGCAGGCCCTCCACCCGGACTCGCCGTACCTCCCGGCCGCCGGCACCCCCAACGTCGTCGACCTGCGGGACACCATGCGCCCGTGGAACGACGTGACCCCGGCGGACATGCTGGACCACACCCCGCACTACACCTACGACACCGCCGCCTAGGCGGCGCTGTCCGGGTGATCTTGTCGGGTCTGCGACGACGGCTACGGGACCTCGCTGTGTCGTCGAAGTCGCCCGAGGACGCCCAGTACGAGGACGCCTCAGGCGTTTCCCGCGGTCCGTGCCCGGCCGGGCAC
>NZ_JBHXSL010000093.1:0-14973 GCF_042714725.1 Streptomyces sp. NPDC058685 | reverse complement strand
TACACCAGCCTTTTCTCCCCTTCCCCCCCCACCCACCCCTTGGGGGCCGCCCCCCCCGCCAACCCCCGGGCCGGCGCGGCCCGGCCCCGCCCCTCAGAAGGGACCCGAAAGCTCTCATGAGCAAGTACGCCATCGTTGGCCTCTCCTGCCTGTTCCCGGGAGCGGAGACACCTGCCGAGTTCCGGCAGAACCTCCGCGCCGGGGCGGACAGCCGCCGGGAAGGGGGCGAGCAGGTCTTCGGACCCGCCCTCGACGCCAGGGACACCGACCCGCAGCACGGCATCTACTGCACGCGCGGCGGCTTCATCACCGACTTCGCCTTCGACCCGTCCGGCTACCTGCTCGACGCCGGTCACCTCTCCGGGCTCGACCGGATCTTCCACTGGTCCCTGCACGTGGCCAGGGAGGCACTGCGGGACAGCGGTCACCTGGAGCGCCCCGAGATCCTCGGGCGCACCGGACTCGTCCTCGGCAACTACTCCTTCCCCACGCCGGCTTCCGCCGGGGTCAGCGTCCCGCTGGTCCAGGAGGCCGTCCTGGAGGGGCTGCGCCGTGCCGGGCACCCGGCACTCGGCGCCCTCGCCGACAAGGACCGGCGCATCGACCACGCCGGCCTGCGGCCCGAGGACCTGCGCGTCAGCGGCTCACCGGCGTCGGTGGCGGCCAGCGCGCTCGGCCTCGGCGGTCCCCGCTACGCCCTGGACGCCGCCTGCTCCTCCGCGCTGTACGCACTCAAGCTGGCCTGCGACCACCTCGCCGCCGGCCAGGCCGATCTGGTGCTGGCGGGCGGCGTCTGCGCGCCCGACCCGACCCTGATCCACCTGTCGTTCTCCGATCTCCAGGCCTACCCCCGTGACGGGTTCAGCCAGCCCTTCGACGACCGGTCCGGGGGCATCCTCACCGGCCAGGGCGCCGGCATGGTCGCCGTCAAGCGGCTGGCGGACGCGCTGCGCGACGGCGACCGCATCCACGCCGTCGTGGACGGCATCGGCCTGACCAACGACGGCAGCGGACGCCATCTGCTGGTACCGCAGGGCGGCGGTCAACTCCAGTCGTACGAGCTGGCGTACGCCCAGGCCGGGGTCGACCCGGCGACCGTCGACTACCTGGAGTGCCACGCCACCGGCACCCCCATCGGTGACGCCACCGAGGCCGAGTCCGTCGCCGCGTTCTTCGGCAACGCCGGCCGGGTGCCGCTGATCGGGTCCGTGAAGGGCAACATCGGCCATCTGCTCACCGTCGCCGGACTGAGCAGCATGCTCAAGGTCGTCCTGGCGATGGGCGACGGCCACATCCCGCCGACGATCGGTGTGGAGCGGCCCGTCACCTCCAAGGACGGCCGTGTCGGCGACGCGACCCTCGTCCGCACCGGCCGGGAATGGCCGAGCGGTGACGGGCCGCGACGGGCAGCGGTCTCCGCGTTCGGCTTCGGCGGCACCAACGCACACGTGGTGCTGTCCGAGCCGGCCACGGCTGCCGCGGAGACCGAGACGGACGACGCCGCGGCCGTGCCCGCGCTCGACATCGTCGGACTCGGCGCCCACTTCGGCTCCCTGGACTCCCTCGACGCCTTCGAGCGTGCCGTCCACGACGGCGGCGACGCTCTGGTCCCGCTGCCCGAGCGCCGCTGGCGCGGGTTGGACCAGACCCGCGGCGGCTCCCTGGAGGACGCCACCGGTGTCTCGCCCGACGCGCTGCCGAGCGGTGCGTTCGTCGACGGCCTCGGCATCGACCCGGTCGACCTCAAGATCCCGCCGGCCGACCTGCGGACGTACAACCTCCAGCACGCGCTGGCGACCAAGGTGGCCGACGAGGCCCTGCGGGACGCCGGCTACAGCCGCGACGTGCCCAAGGGCAGCAGCGCGCCCGAGGCCCGCCGGATCGCGGTGGTCGTGGGCATGGAGATCGAGCCCATGACCCATCTGCGGCTCACCCGCCGCACCCTCGGCGCCTTCGTCCGCGAGGAGTTCGCACGGGCCGGGGTGCCCGTCGACGAGGAGCAGCTCGCCGCGCTGAGCGCGGTGGGCCGGGACGCGGTGGTCGACCCCATCGTCGCCAACGAGGTCCTCAGCTTCATCGGCAACGTCATGGCGAGCCGTATCTCCTCGCTGTGGAACCTGACCGGTCCCTCCTTCACCGTCTCCTCCGACGGTTCGGGGACCGCCGAGGCCCTGGAGGTCGCGCGGCTGCTGCTGCTCGACCCCACCATCGAGGCTGTGCTCGTCGGAGCGGTCGATCTCGCGGGCTCGGCGGAGAACCTGCTGCTGCGTCCCGATGTCGTCGCCGAGGCCGGACTGACCTTCGGCGAAGGCGTCCGCGGCCGCCGTGTCGGCGAGGGGGCGGGTGCGGTCGTCGTCACCCGGCCCGGTGAGCGGGAGCGGCCCGCGTACGCGCGTCTGGACGCCGTCGCCATCCGGCACGCCGTGCCCGTGGACGGCGCGGTGCCCGAGGCGGACGCAGCGACCCTCGCGGCAGCGGCCGGCGAAGCACTGACCGCCGCCGGCGTCACGGCCGGCGACATCGGCTATCTGGAGGCCCACGCGGGCGGCACCGAACTCCAGGACCGTGCCGAGATCGCCGCGCTGGCCGCCGTCTACCCGGCCGCCGGCGCCGAGGTGGCCCTCGGCAGTGCCAAGGCCCAGATCGGCGACGCCGGCTGCGCCGCCACCATGGCCGGGCTCATCCGGTCCGTGCTGTGTCTGCACCACGGCTATCTGCCGGGCACCCGCGGCTGGACCCGCCCGGCCGGCGATCTGGCCGAGGACTTCACCGCTTCCGCGCTCTACGTCCCGGACGCCTCCCGGCCCTGGATGCGGCGGACCAAGGGCGCCCGCAGGTATGCGGCCGTCAGCTTCATCGGGGCCTCCGGCGCGCACGGACACCTCGTGCTCTCCGCCGGCGCCACCCGAGGCTCGGTCACGCGGTCCGACTGGCAGCGGGCCGGCGGACCCGTCGTCCTGGCGCTGTCGGCCGACTCGTTCGACGCGCTGCACGCCACGATCGAGCACCATCTGGAACTGCTGGCCGTCGCCGACCCGTACGCCCTCGCCCGCGAGGCTGCCCGGGAGCTGCCGGGCAGGAAGCTGCGTGCGGTGCTCGTCGGACGGGACCGCGCCGAGCTGCGGGCCCAACTGGAGCTCGCGGTGAGGGACCTGGCCGATGTGCACGCCAAGGGAGGGGAGTGGGCCACACCGGCCGGCAGCTACTTCACCGCGCGGCCCATCGGACCGGACGGCAGGGTCGCGCTGGTCTACCCGGGCGCGTTCAACTCCTATCCGGGCCTCGGCCAGGACTTCTTCCGGGCCTTCCCGAGCCTGCTCGACCGGTTCGAGGAGCAGGCGGACGAGCCCGAGCGGCAGTTGCGCGCCACCTCGCTCTACCCGCGCAGCAAGGTCGCCGTGGGGCGGCGCGAGCTGATGGCGCTGGAGGCGGGGCTCGGCGACGACGTGCCGTTCATGCTCGCCACCGGCACCAACTTCGCGATCCTGCACACCGATCTGGTTCGCGACCTCCTCGGCGTCACGGCGCACGGCGCGTTCGGCTACAGCCTCGGCGAGTCGAGCATGCTGTTCGCCACCGGCGGCTGGCAGCTCGGCGGCCGACGCGACGACCTGATCAGCAACACACCGATCTTCCAGGACCGGCTCTGCGGCCCGCGGCGTACCGTCCGCGAGCTGTGGGACGTGCCCGACGACGCCGCGGACGAGTCGCTGTGGGCCAGCCATGTGCTGCTCACCGACGCGGACTCGGTACGCGCGGTGCTGCCCCGGTACGACCGCGTCCACCTCACCCACATCAACACCCCGGCCGAACTGGTCATCGCCGGTGACCCGGTCCAGTGCCGCGCGCTGGTGAAGGAACTCGGCTGCCCGGCCGCCCGCTCGCCGGTCAACGTGGTCATGCACTGCCCGGTCGTGGACGCGGAACTGGACGGTCTGGCGGGGCTGAACGACTACCCGACGGGCTCGTTCGGCGACCTGGAGCTGGTCAGCGCCTACGACTACGAGGCACTGCCCGCGCTGGACCGGGCGGAGATCGCCCGGCGCATCGCCTGGACGCTGCGCTCCACGATCGACTTCGCCCGTCTGGTGCGCGACGCGCACGACCGGGGCTTCCGCTACTTCATCGAGGTCGGCCCCGGCTCGACCTGTTCGCGGTGGGTCCGCGACACACTCGGCGACGCCGAGCACGTCTCGGTGTCGGTGGACCGCCGCGGTGTGCCGGCGACGAAGTCGGTGGCACAGCTGGTGGCCCGGCTCGTCGGCAACGGCCTGGAGCTGGATCTGACGCCCCTGCTGGGCACCGCGGACACGCCGGCCCGCTCGGCCCGTTCGACCCGCTTCCGGGTGGGCGGCGGCGACCCGGTCCCGGCCCGTGTCGCCCGCGGGATCGCGGCCACCGCGCCCGGCGCGGCACCCGCGTCCGCCGAAGCCGCTGCCGCTGCCGTGCATCGGGTCCCCTCGACCGCCGCGCACACCGCGCCGGTTCCCGTCGCGTCGACCGCCGGCGCGCATCCCGGTGCCGTGACGCCGGCCGCCGGCTCGCCCCTCGCCGCCACCGCGTCCGTGAGCACCTCCACGGCCCCGGCCGCCCTCTCCGCGCCCGGCACTCCGGCGGCCACGGCCGGCACCACGCACTCCGGTGCCGCGCACTCCGTCCCGCCCACCGCCGCGACCGCCCCCGGCGCTCCCGCCGGGCCCGGTGCGCCGCATCCCGCCGTACCGTCCGCCCCCGTTCCGTCCGTACCGCCGGAGGACCCCGTCATGCCTGCCGATCCGACTCTCGCTGACGCGGAGGTCATCGCCTTCGACGGCACCCCGATCTCCTTCCTTCCCTGGGCACCCGCGCCAGGGGAGACGGAGGCCGCCCTGCCGGCCGCCGAAGCCGTGCCCGCGCCCGCCGCGCCCGCCCCCGTCGTCAGCGTCCCGCCGTCCGGCGCCACGGCCGCGACGACGGCCGCGCCGTCCACCGCGACCACCGAGTCGCCGACTCCCGCCGCCGACCTGGTCCGTGAGATCCGGCAGCAGATGGTCGCCACCCACTCGGTGGTGATGGAGACCCAGCGCATCCTCCAGGGGGCCACGCTCTCCCGGGTGGAGGCGCTGCTCGACGGGGCCGGTGCGCCGGCGGCCCCGGCCGCCGTGCCTCGTGCGGCCACCCCGCCGGCGGTCGCACCCGCTCCCCGGACCGAGCCCGCGGCCCTGCCGCCCGCCCCTCCCGCCTCCGCCCCGGCACCGGTCGCCGCGACGGCCGGGATACCGGCCGCCGCCGAGGAGCGCGAGGTCAAGGAGGGCGTGATCTGGGACGAGGCGGATCTCCTGGAGTTCGCCGTCGGTTCCGTCGCCAAGGTCTTCGGCCCCGAGTTCGGCGTCATCGACGGCTACGCCAAGCGGGTGCGGCTGCCCGCACCGCCGTACCACTTCGTCACCCGTGTCACCGAACTCAGCGGCACTACGGGGGAGTTCAAGCCCGCGACCATCACCACGGAGTACGACGTCCCCGAGGACGCCTGGTACGCCGTCGACGGAGGCGTCCCGCCGGCCGTGACCGTCGAGGCCGGCCAGTGCGACCTGCTGCTCGTCAGCTACCTCGGCATCGACTTCCGCAACAAGGGCGAGCGCGTCTACCGGCTCCTCGACAGCACGCTGATCTTCCGCGGCAACCTGCCCCAGGTCGGCCAGACGCTGCGCTACGACATCTCCATCGACCGCTTCGTGCACCAGGGCGACACCACGCTCTTCTTCTTCAGCTACCAGTGCTACGCCGACGGGGAGCTGATCCTCGAACTCCACGACGCCTGCGCCGGGTTCTTCAGCAAGCAGGAGCTCGACACCCCGCTCGGCGTCGTCATGACCGACAAGGAGAAGGCGGCGCGCGCGGCACTGCCCCGGGGGTACTTCAAGCCCCTCGCGTACACCGAGAAGAACCACCTGACCCCCGAGGACCTGGAGGTGCTGGCCCAGGGTCGGCCCGGCGACGTCTTCGGCCCGGACCACGCCCAGGACCCCGGGATCAACCCCGCGATCCGGCTCCCCGACGCCAAGCTGCGCATGGTCGACGAGGTCACCATCGACCGCAAGGGCGGTCCGCGCGGTCTCGGCACGCTCAGCGCGACCAAGCGGCTCACGCCGGACGCCTGGTACTTCACCTGCCACTTCCCCGACGACCACGTCCTGGCCGGCTCGCTGGTCGCCGAGGGCGCGGTGCAGCTGCTCCAGATCTATCTGATGCACCAGGGCATGCATCTGACGCTGCCGGACGCGCGCTTCCAGTGCGTGACCGACGTGCCGATCGAGGTGCAGGTCCGCGGCCAGATCACCCAGGCCCACGAGGAGATCCGCTACGAGGTCGAGGTCATGGAGCTCACGCTCCTGCCGCGCGCCACGGTCATCGCCGACGTCCTCATCTACCTGGGCGACAAGCCGGTCATCCGGATGAAGGGCCTCGGCCTCCAGGTCCGCGAGAAGGACGGCTCGCCCTACCGTCCCGAGGCGGGCGGCATCCCGCAGTTCCTCGGCCGCCGCAACAGGAACGGCGAAGCCGCCATGATCAACGAGATGCACCTGGCGCACGCCGCCAAGGGGCATCTGGACATCGCGATGGGGCCGGAGTTCGAGGTCTACCGCAACAGCCGCGCGCCCTACATCCCCAACGGCGACTTCCAGTTCGTCGACCGGGTGATGTCCCTCAAGGGCACCCGAGGCGATCTGCGCAGCCCCGGCTCGGAGATGGTGACCGAGTACGACTCCCCGGCGGACGCCTGGTACTACGAGCAGAACTCCTACCCGCACATGCCGAACGCGGTCTACATGGAGACCTCGCTCCAGGCCGCGATCTTCCTCGGGTACTACCTCGGCGCCACGCTCGAACGCCCCGAGGAGCAGTACGCGATCCGCAACCTCGACGGCAGGGCGACCCTGGTCAAGGACATCGACCTGCGGGGCAAGACCATCCGTCACCACTCCAAGCTGCTGATGACGAGCGCGGTCTCCGGTGCGGTGCTCCAGAACTTCAGCTACGAACTCTCCGCCGACGGCGAGGTGTTCTACGTCGGAGAGTCGCTGTTCGGCTACTTCAGCGACGCGGCCCTCGCCAACCAGGTCGGACTCGACAACGGCACGTACGTCGCGCCCTGGATCGAGACCGAGAAGCCGGACCCCTCGCGGGTCCGCCGTATCGAACTGCCCGAGGGCGCACCGGCGTTCAGCGACCCCACCGGGGGCCATCTGCACCTGCCGGGCGGGCAGTTCGCGCTCGTGGACCGGGTCGACCTCGTCACCGACGGAGGCCGGCACGGCCAGGGCTATCTGCACGGCCACCGCGCGATCCGGCCCGACGAGTGGTACTTCGACTGCCACTTCCACCGCGACCCGGTGATGCCCGGATCGCTGGGCGTCGAGGCGATCCTCCAGGCCATGCGGCTGTTCGTCATCGAGCAGAACCTCGCCGAGGGCATGGAGCAGCCGCGCTTCGCGATGGCCACCGACGTGGAGACGGCCTGGAAGTACCGCGGCCAGATCCTGCGGCACGACAAGGAGCTCCGGTTCGACGTGCACATCAAGGAGGTCCGGCGCGAGGCGGACCGTCTGCTGGTCATCGCCGACGCGGATCTGTCGAAGCCGGGCCTGCGCATCTACGAACTCACCGACGTGGCCATCGAGGTCCGTCCCGTCGGGGCCTGACGGCCCGCACCCGCGCTCAGCCCAAGGAGCTTCGTTTCCCCATGAGTATTCGCGACACCCCTCTCCGGTGGTCCGGAGAGCGGTACCCCAGCACGGACCCGGCGGGTATCTACAACGCCCTGGCCGATCTCGACCAGCCCTGTTTCATCGTCGTCACCCCGGAAGGGATCGGTGCCGTCTCCGGCGGCGCCGTGACCTCCGGCTCCGACGGGCTGCCGCTGCTCGCCGCCGCCCAGCCGCTGCCGCCGCAGCGGCTGGGGTCGGCCGCCTTCCTCGCCGCGCACGGTGTGCACCAGCCGTACATGGCCGGCGCCATGGCCGGCGGCATCGCGTCGGCCGACATGGTCGTCGCCCTCGCCCGGGAGGGCTTCCTCGCCTCCTACGGCGCGGCCGGACTGCTGCCCGGCACGATCGAGAAGGCGCTCGGCCGGTTCGCCGCGGAGATCCCGGGACTGCCCTACGCGGTCAACCTCATCCACAGCCCCAGTGAGGACCGTCTGGAGCGGGAGGCCGTCGAACTGTTCCTGCGGCACGGGGTGCGGTGCGTGGAGGCGTCCGCCTACATGGACCTCACCCCGCACGTGGTGCGCTACCGGCTCGCGGGCCTGTACCGCGAGGCGGACGGCACGGTCGTCGCCGCCAACCGGCTGATCGCCAAGATCTCCCGGTCCGAGACGGCCGAGCGGTTCATGCGCCCCGCCCCGGCCACCCTCGTCAGCGCCCTGCTGGACCAGGGGCTGATCACCCACGATCAGGCCGCGCTCGCCCACCATGTGCCGCTGGCCGACGACGTCACGGTGGAGGCCGACTCGGGCGGTCACACCGACCGCCGGCCGCTGCCCGCGCTGCTGCCGACGATCCTGCGGCTGCGCGACACGGTCCAGCGGGAGCACCGGTACGCCGTGCCGATCCGCGTCGGGGCCGGCGGCGGCCTCGGCACCCCCGTCGCGGTGGCGGCCGCCTTCGCGATGGGCGCGGCCTATGTCGTGACCGGTTCGGTGAACCAGTCCTGCCTGGAGTCCGGTGCGTCCACGGCCTCCAAGGCGATGCTCGCCGAGGCGGGCATCGCCGACTGCGAGATGGCGCCCGCGGCGGACATGTTCGAGATGGGCGTGGACCTCCAGGTGCTGAAGAAGGGCACCCTCTTCCCGATGCGGGCCAAGAAGCTCTACCAGCTCTACCAGGCCCACGACGGCATCGAGTCCATCCCCGCCGCCGACCGCGCCAAGCTCGAACAGCAGGTCTTCCGGCGCCCGTTGGAGGACGTGTGGCAGGAGTGCGTGGGCTACTTCGAGCGGCGCGACCCCGAGCAGCTCGCCCGCGCGGCCGGCAACCCCAAGCGCCGGATGGCGCTCGTCTTCCGCTGGTACCTGGGCATGTCCTCGCGGTGGGCGGTCACCGGTGACACGGACCGGGCGATGGACTACCAGATCTGGTGCGGCCCGGCGATGGGCAGCTTCAACGACTGGGTGACCGGCAGCTATCTGAAGACACCGGGAAACCGCCGGGTCGCCGACGTCGCCCACCACCTGATGCTCGGCGCCGCGTTCCACACCCGGCTGGCCCAGCTGCGCAGCTCCGGGGTGCACATCCCCGCCACGGCCGGCGACTACCGCCCGGTCCCGCTGGAGACCCCGGCCCACGACTCCCCGGCGGGCATGCGATGAGCCCGCTGACTCCCGAGCAGCTGGAGGAGCTGCTCGGCGACCCCGGGGACGACACCAACCCGCACGGCTTCACGGCGGCCGTCGCACGCGACGAGCGGGACGAGTTCCCCACCGCGCTGTGCGACGCGCTCGTCGGCGCCGGGTTCCATCTGAACTACCTGCCGAAGGACTGGGGCGGCACGTTCGAGTCCTTCGACCGCAGCCTCACCCTGGTGCGCTCCGCGGCCCGCCGGGACGTCAACATCATGCCCGGCACGATGTTCAGCATCATCGCCGCGACCTGCCTCCAGCTGCACGGCACCCCCGAGCAGCAGCGCCGGGCCGCGGACATCCTGTGCCGCGGCGGCGCGGTGGCCTTCGCGCTCACCGAGGCCGAACACGGCAGTGATCTGCTGTCCGGCGACGTCAGCCTGTCCGACGGGGTGCTGGACGGCGAGAAGTGGATGGTCGGCCTCGGCATGCGCTGCGAGGCGGTCTATGTGGTCGCCCGCACCGGCGGCCGCGGCCCCGCCGCCTTCTCGGCGGTGCTGCTGGATCTGGCGGACGTACCCGAGGGGCAGTTGGAGCGCGTTCCCGCCGTACGCACCGGCGGGATGCGGGGCATCGACCTCGCCCGGATGCGCTTCACCGGGCTGCGCGTGCCGGACGGCGCGCTCGTCGGCCGGCTGGGCGAGGGCCTGGAGGCCGCGGTCAAGGCGCAGCAGGCCGTACGGCTGATGAGCATGGCCGGCAGTCTCGGCATCGCCGACAGCGCCGTACGCCTGGCGCTGGACTTCGCCTCCGTCCGCAAGGTCGGCCGCGCGGTCCTCACCGAGTCGCCGCACCCCCGGCGTGATCTGGCGGTCGCCGCGGCCGCGCTGCTGGCGGCGGACGTCGTGGCGCTGACCGCGGCACGCGGCGTCCATGTCCTGCCCGAGGTGTTCAGCGTCTGGGCGCCGGCCGCCAAGCACGTCGTGGCCGAGTCCTGCGACGAGCTGATCCGCCGCTGCGGCGCGGTGCTCGCGACCCGCTCCGTCCTGCGCGAGGGCGAACGCGGCGCCGGACTCTTCCAGAAGCTCCAGCGGGACTCCGGCGTGGTGCGCGTGATCGACTCCAGCACGCTGTCCAATCTGCGCTCGTACGCGGGGCAGTTGCCCACCCTCACCGAGGGCGGAGCCGCACCGGATCCCGAGGCGCTGGCCGCGGTCTACACCCTGGGCGCGGATCTCCCGGCCTACGAGACGGCCCGGCTCGACATGTTCGCCCGGGGCGCCGACCCGGTCCTCGCCGGACTGCCGGATGCCGCGGTGGCGGTGGCCGAGATCGTCGAGGACGAGCAGACAGGCGCCCTGTTGCGGCAGTTGGCGCAGGCCGTGTCCGGGCTCGGGGAGCTGACACGCGCCGCGCAGCAGCGCGGCGCCGACCCCAACGCCCTGGTGGACGCCGCCGAACGGTACGCCTGGCTGCACGCCGCCGCGTCCTGCGTCCACCTGTGGCACGCCAACCGCGACCGGCCCCTGTACGGCACGACCCCCGGCTCCGCCGGCTGGCTGGGCGCGACGCTCGGCTACCTCCTCGCCCGTGCCGACGGTGTCGACCCCCGCCGGCACGGGGCCGTTCTGACACCGGCGCTCGACGCCGTCGCCGCGCTGCGGGAGACCGACCAGCTGTTCACCGCCCTGCCCGTGCGGCTGGCACCGACCCGATAGGAGTCCTCATGTCCAAGGCCGATCTCACCGCACTGGCCGCAGAGCTCGAGAAGTACCTCGGCGACCCGTTCGACGACGGCAGCCGGATGTCCTTCAACCGGGTGCTGGACCACGACGAGAACCAGGAGTACCCCTACAGCTTCGTCAGCCAGCTGCGCCGCTGGAGCGTCCACGAGTACTCGATGCCCGCCGAACAGGGCGGCCGCGCGGGCAATGTGGAGACCGGGTACAACCTGATGCGTCTGGTGGCCCGCCGCGACGCGGCCACCGCCACCTCCCTGGTGATCACCAACCTCGCCTTCATGCCGCTGTGGATCGCGGGCACCGAGGAGCAGAAGCGCACGGCCATCGAGCGGATGAAGCGGGGCGGCGGCCTGTCCTGGGGACTGTCGGAGCGCGAACACGGCAGCGACCTGGTCGCCAACGAGATGTTCGCCGAGAAGGTCGACGGCGGCTGGGAGATCACCGGCGAGAAGTGGCTGATCGGCAACGCCACCGTCGCCGACACGATGGTCGTGCACGCCCGTACCGGCAAGCGCAACGGCCCCGCGGCGTACTCCATCTTCCTCGTCGACAAGTGGGAGCTCGCCCCGGACACCGTCGAGGAACTGCCCGTCGAGAAGCTGCACGCCCTGCGCGCGCTCGACCTCAGCGGGCTGCGCCTGCGGCGCGCTTTCGTCCCCGACTCCGCGCTGGTCGGCGCCGAGGGCCAGGGCCTGGAGATCTCCCTCAAGGCAACCCAGGTGGCGCGCTGTGTGATCGGCAGCCTGCCGCTGTCGGCCGTCGACACCGGTCTGCGGCTGACCCTCGACTTCACCGAGGAGCGGGTGATCTTCGGCGGCAAGGTCAGCGACGTCCCCTACAGCCGCCGTCAGCTGACCGAGACGCTCGCGGACCTGATGATCGCCGACGCGATGAGCCTGGGCGCGGTGCGCTGCCTCCAGGCCGCGCCCGAGCAGCTCAGCGTATGGTCGTCGGCCGTCAAGTACCTGGTGCCGACGCTGCTGGAGAGAACCATGTCCCAGCTCAACACGGTGCTCGGGGCCCGGTTCTTCCTGCGCGACCACCCGCACTACGGCCCGTACCAGAAGATGCTGCGCGATCTGCTCGTCGCCAACATCGCCGACGGGAACACCGTGGTGAACCTCCGCAACCTGGGCCAGCAACTGGACGGACTGCTGACCACGGCCCGCGAGGCATCGCCCGAGATCCGCAACGCCGCGGCGGTGCGCGCCGGGACCCTCTTCGGCATGGACCGTGAACTGCCCGTGTACGAGCCCTGGAAGCAGGAGCTGTTCAGCCGCGGGATGGACGACGCCGTGCTGGCCGCGCCCGACGGTCTGCGCCGGCTGCGGGCCCTGGCGGAGCAGGCCGAGGGCACGGAGAGGGACCGGCTGGAGCGCGCGGCCGACGTGGCCGAGGAACTGCTCGACCGGGCGGGCCCGCTGGCCGACAGCGCCACCGCGCTCAAGGCCGACCTCGGGCGGGCCTACGGACACTCGGCCGAGCTGTTCGAACTGTCCAAGGAGTACTGCCTGTTGCACGCCACTGCGGCGTGCGTGCTCACCTTCGTCCACTCGCACGGGGCGATGGAGAGCCCGCTGCCGAGCGGCGCCCTCCTGCTGCTCCAGATGGAACGGCTGCGCCGGCACCTCTACCCGCACGAATCGATCACGGACCAGTCCGTCATCGATGAGGTGATGGAGGTGCTGCGGCGGCTCCACCGGGAGGACCGGCTGTTCTCGCACTGGCAGTTCCAGCTCGCCAAGCGCGCCGGTGATCTCTCCGCCGCCCGCCTCTGAGCGGCCGGGAGCCCCGCCGATGCAACCCGACCCGACGTTCCTGTGGCTGCTGCCCGAGCGCGCGGTGGACGACTTCGCCACCGCCCTCGGCGGCACCCGGCTGCTCACGGAGGCGGAACGGGCCGCGCTCGGCCGGCGGCTCACCGACGGTGCGCGGCGCCGGTACCTCGGGGCGCGGCTGCTGTGCCGCTACGCGCTCAGCGCCCGGACCGGCCGGCCGGTGGACCGGTGGCGCTTCCGGCTCGGCGAGCACGGGCGGCCCGAGGCCGAACCCGACCCGGAGGGCGTGCGGTTCAACCTCTCGCACACCGAGGGACTGATCGCCTGTGTCGTCACCCAGGGCCGCGGGTGCGGTGTCGACGTCGGTCCCACCCCCTCGCCGGCCGAGCTGGTGACACAGCTGGGCCGCCGGCTCGCCCCGGCCGAACGCGCCGCGCTCGCCGCCTCGCCGGCAGGTGTGCGCGGCGCGCTCGCCGGTGAGCTGTGGGTGCTGAAGGAGGCCTATCTCAAGGCCCTGGGCACCGGGCTGTCCCGGAGCCTCGGGGGGTTCTCCTTCGGCCCCCGCGCCGACGGCCGTATCGCCGTGCACGACCCGCAGCAGCCGGCGGGCGCCGACTCCCGGTGGTGGTTCGACCTGCTCTACCCGGGTCCCGGACACGTGGTGGCCGTCGCCACCGAGGACGGGCGCCCCGGGGCCCTGCGCCGCACCGACCTCTCCGACCTCTCGCTCTCCGACATCTCATGCGTATGAGACCGACCCTGAAGGACATCTCCATGTCGCAGCCCACCAGTCCGCGCGTCGCCATCGTCGGAGCCGGTGTCGCCGGCCTCTCCGCCGCCTACCACCTGCGCAACCGCGCCCGGATCACCGTCTTCGAGCGGGAGGACCGCCTCGGCGGTCACGCCAACACCGTCGAGGTGGAGGAGAACGGCAGGACCCTCGGCATCGACACCGCGTTCGTCGTCTTCAACCGGCCCGCCTACACGAACCTCTGCGAGTTCTTCGAGGAGCTGGGCGTCGACGCGGTCGAGCACCGAGGGGCCTTCAACTTCTTCGACCGGGACACCGGTCTGGAGTACGGCACCAAGGAGCTCGACATGAGCGAGGAGGAGGTGTCCGAGCGCTACTCCGAGGAGTTCCTGACCATCTGGCGGGAGGCGCGGCGCTTCCACACCGAGGGCCGCAAGGACTTCGTGCGCAAGAAGGCCGACATCCCGCTCGGCGAGTACCTCGACCGCGGCGGCTACAGCCAGGCGTTCCGCCACTCGTACGTGATCCTGCTCTGCTCGGCGGTCTGGTCGATCCCCGCCGAACTGATCTGGGAGATGCCCGCCAGCACCGCGATCGCGTTCTTCATGGGCCACGACGAGGGGGGCCTCGGCGGCCGCGAGGTGGACTGGCGGACGGTGGGCGGCGGTTCGATCTCCTACGTACGCAAGGCGATCGCCGCGATCGGCCCGGAGATCCGCACGGGCGAGCCGGTCACCGCGATCCACCAGGACGACGAGGGCGCGGTGGTCACGACGGCGCGCGGCAGCGAGCGTTTCGACTACGTGGTGATCGGCGCACACGCCGACGAGGCGCTGGCTCTGCTGGACAACCCGACCGAGCGCCAGACGGAGGTGCTCTCCAAGGTCGCGTACAACGGCTCGACGGTCATCCTGCACACGGACCCGTCGGTGGTCCCGGCCGACCGGGACCGCTGGGAGGCCTGGAACTACGGCAAGGTCGAGGTGGACGGCCGGCCGAGGACGTATGTCGCCTACTACATGAACAAGCTGCACGGATTCACCGCGGAGAAGGACTACTTCGTCACGCTGGACTACCCGGGCGAGGTGGACCCGGAGACGGTCATCGCGGAATTCCCCTACACGCACCCGATCATCGACGTCGATGTCCGCGAGATGCAGAAGGACATCTACAACGTGAACGAGGGGACGCGGGTGAAGCTGTGCGGCTCCTATTTCCACGCCAAGCGCCACGGCGTGGACCAGATCGGTTCGCACGAAGCGGGTTACTCGTCGGGAATGGAGATCGCGGCGCAGCTCATCAGCGAGCTCTGACCGGAAGACGCGAGAACGCCCCGGAGAATCCCCACCGGGATAAGCGGGGGGGTGAGGCGGAGTTGAAACA
>NZ_JBHXSL010000092.1:0-15540 GCF_042714725.1 Streptomyces sp. NPDC058685 | reverse complement strand
GGGGGGTTCAATCTGGTGAGACAAGACGGGTGCGGGGGGGCGTTTTATCGCGCGCCCCGGCTCCTTCACCTACGGACCGGTCGGACGTGTGGTCAGGAAGCGGGCTGCTCCACCTTGGTGGCGGGCTTGCCGTCGACCGCGGCCGCCAGCTGCGGGACCAGGCGGTCCATGACGTAGGGCAGGCTCAGGACGGAGACGAAGGACGTCGCGTTGCCGTAGTCGCTGGTCTCCGGAATGTAGACCTCACGGCCCTCCTTCACCACGTTCAGGTCGCCGTACGAGGCGTCCTTGTGGAGCTTCGCGGTGTCCTTGGCGACGTCGCCGACGATCCACACGACGGCCTTCTGGTCCAGCAGGTCCATGCGCTCCTTGCTGATGTTCGCGCCGAACTTGTCGCCGATCGCCTTGTCCAGGCCGGTCGGCAGCGTCAGCCCGAGATTGGTGAGCAGGCGCGAGCGCGCGTCCTGGCTGCCGAAGACGAACGTGCCCTCGTACGGCGTCGCCATCACACCGGTGGCGCCCTTGAACTCGGGGTGCTGCGCCGCGGCCGCGGCCAACTTCGCCTCGACGTCGGCGACGGCCTTCGTGGCCTCGGCAGGCTTGCCGACCGCGGTGCCGACCCGCTTCGTCAGTTCCTGCCACGGGATGCCGAAGTCGTTGTACTCCTTCGGCTGCGCGACGACCGGGGCGAACTTCGACAGGGACGTGTACTGCTCCTTGGTGAGGCCGCCGTACAGGGCGAGGATCAGGTCGGGCTTCAGGGCCGCGATCTTCTCCACCTGCGGGCCGGTGCCGGTGTCCTTCAGCACCGTCGGCGCGGCGGCTCCGGCCAGCTTGTCCGTGGCCCAGGGGCCGATGGCGCCCTTGTAGCCGCCCAGCCACTCGGTGGTGCCGACCGGCACCTTGCCCAGCGCCAGCAGGGCGTCCTGGTCGGTGAGTCCGACCGTGACGATCCGCTGGGGCTCGGACGTGATCGTGGTCTTCCCGTACTTGTGCGGGATCGTCACGGGGAAGGCCTTGTCGGCCGACGCGTCCTTGCCGGTCGACGTGGACGTGTCCGAGTCGGAGTCGCCCCCGCAGGCGGTGGCGGTTCCGAAGAGCAGCAGAACGGAGGCGAGCGCGGCGGCGAGCCGGGGAGCTCTGAGGGAGCGGGCCATCGGTGTCCTTCGGTTCGGGTTCCTGTGGAGCGGTGAGGGTGTGGGGGGCTGTGTTTCCTCAGACGCCGCGGTCGCGGCTGTCCGACCACGCCTCCCACAGGGCGGCGTAGCGTCCTTGTGTACGGCGGAGTTCCTCGTGGGTGCCGGTCTCGACGATGCGTCCGCCGTCCATGACGACGATGCGATCGGCGGTCGCCGCCTGGGTGAGACGGTGCGCCACGATCAGAGCCGTACGACCGTCGACAGCGCGCGCGACGGCCTTCTCCAGGGCGCGGGCTCCGGTGCTGCCTGCCTCGGCGGTCGCCTCGTCGAGGATCGCGACGGGCGGATCCGCGAGGATCAGCCGGGCGAGGGCGAGCGCCTGTGTCTGTGCGCTGCTCAGCCGGTGCCCGCCCTCGCCCACCACCGTGGCGAGTCCGTCGGGAAGCGCTTCGGCCCAGCCCAGTGCGTCGACCCGGTCCAGTGCGCTGCGCAGTTCGCCGTCGCTCGCCCCGGGCTTGGCCAGCCGGAGGTCGTCGCTGAGCGTCCCGGCGAAGACGTGGGTCTCCTGAGTGATCAGGGCGACGGTACGGCGGGTGACGG
Organism: Streptomyces sp. NPDC058685; assembly: GCF_042714725.1. Lineage (NCBI taxonomy): Bacteria > Bacillati > Actinomycetota > Actinomycetes > Kitasatosporales > Streptomycetaceae > Streptomyces > Streptomyces sp. NPDC058685. The sequence continues at coordinate 13,801 of NZ_JBHXSL010000092.1, read as the reverse complement.
CCGGGCCGAGTTCGTGGAGCGCGGCGCCGCCGAGCCGCACGGTGCCGGCCGAGGGCCGGTGCACACCCGCGATGATCTTGGCCAGGGTGGTCTTGCCCGCCCCGCTCGCCCCGACGAGGGCGACGCGCTCCCCGGGCCGCAGCGTCAGGTCGACATCGTGCAGCACGGGATGCCCCGTCTCGTACGCATGGCAGAGGCCGGTGACGGTGATGGACGCGTCGCGCGGGGTCGCGGGGCGCGCGGGCTGCTCGGGGAGCGGCTGATCGGCCACGCCGACGAGCCGGGCGAGGCCCGCGGCGGCCGACAGGGCGTCGTCGATGAGGACGAGTGCGGAGTTGATGGGGGTGAAGAGGCTGTGGAAGTACAGCGCGGCGGCGGTCGCCGTGCCGAGGGACGCGGATCCGTCGCGCACCAGCCAGAAGCCGGTGACGAGGACGGCGGCGAGCCCGATGTACTCGCCCACGTGCAGACGGCTGTAGAAGCCCAGCACGAGCTGGACGCCGCGCATGGTGAGCCGGACGACGGACCACGAGCGCCCGGCAGCGCGTTCGCTGTGCTCCGCCTCCAGCCGGAACGCCTTCACGGTCGTGCTGCCGCCGATGGTGTCGAGCAGTTGTTGCTGCTGGGCGCCGGTGGCGATGCGCTGCTCCGCGTAGAGCGGTACGGCCCTGCGGACGTACCAGCGTGCCGTGTACACCTGGACGGGGACGGCGAGCAGCGCGGCGACCAGGAATCTCCAGTCGAGCACCGCGAGCGCGCCGAGGGTCAGGACGATCGCGAGCAGTGAACGGGCCAGCTCCGGCAGGGCGTTGCGCACGGCGTCGGCGATCAGGGACACATCGGCGGTGACCCGTACGGTCAGGTCGCCGGAGCCCGCCTTCTCCACCTGCTCCAGGGGCAGACCGAGAGCCCGTTCGACGAACCGCTCGCGCAGTCGGGCCAGGACGGTTTCACCGAGCCGGGAGATCAGCGAGAGGCCAAGGCCGGTGGTGAGGCCCTGGACGACCGCGACGGCGGCGAGCAGCACCACGATCGTGGTGATGGCGTCCGGCGGCCGGTGGTCCGCCGCCAGGTCGACGACGCGCCCGAGCAGCGGCTGGATCAGCAGTCCGACGGCGGTCGCGCCGACCATGACGACGAATCCGCACAGCGCGAGGAGCCGGTGGGGGCGCACGAGTTCGCCGACAGCGGCGCGGGTCCGTGCCGCGGTCGCCGTCGGCAGAAGCTGCCGGACGGACTCGCCGCTGCCGGCGTTCTCCTGCACGGTCTGTCGCTTCGGGTTCGCGTCGGTGAGCCTGGAGGTCTGCGCGTCTCGCGTGTCCGCCTCGGGCGACGTGCGGGCCTGCCCGCTTTCCGTCTTCGCCCCGGGCGATGTGGAGGCCTGCCCGTCGGCCTGCGGGCCGGTCTGCCGTTGTGTCATGAGAGGACTGCCGAACGGTAGGAGATGCGGTCACGGACGAGTTCGGCGTGGGCGGCGCAGCCCGCCACCCGGCCGTCCTCGATGAGGACGACCCGGTCGGTCACGGACAACAGCGCCGGACTCGTGGTCACCAGGACGGTGGTGCGATCGCGGCGGATGTCCCGGAGACCGGCCGCGATCCTGGCCTCGGTGACCGCGTCGACCGCCGTCGCCGGGTCGTGCACCACCAGGACGGGTGTGTCGGCGGCCAGGGCGCGGGCGAGCGCGACACGTTGGCGCTGTCCGCCGGACAGCGAGCGCCCGCGTTCGGTCACGATCGTGTCGCCGCCCTGGGGCAGCGTCCCGGCGACCTCGTCGGCGCCCGACGCGGCGAGCGCCGGACCGATGTCCCGCTCGGGCGGCGCCGCGGCACGGACGTTGCCGGTGAGCGTGCCTTCGAAGAGGTCCGCGTCGTGTTCCGCGACGAGGATCGCGGTCCGGACGTCCGCGGGGTCGAGGGTGGTCAGCGGTACGCCGTCCAGTTCGACCGAGCCGCTGTCGGGGTCGGAGCGCCGGGCCAGGCAGAGCAACAGCGCGGTCGCGTCGGCGGGGTCGGTGGCGACCACGCCGACGATGTCGCCGGGTGCGATGTCGAGATCGAGGTCCTGGAGCGTGCCGTACGAGACACCGCGCAGGCGGACCGCGCCGCGGACGGGCTGCGGCAGTCGGTCCACGCCGGGGAGCACCGCGCTGTCCGCGCCGAGCACTCCGGCGATGCGCGTGGCGGAGGCACGGCCCTGCGCCAGCTCGGAGTTGATCCAGGAGAATTCCGAGAGCGGTCCGAGCAGGAACAGCGCGAGGCCGACCGCCGAGACCAGTTCGCCGAGGCTGATGTCCCCCTGCGTCGCGAGGCGTCCGCCGACGAGGGCGACGAGGGCGATGAACACACCGGTGAGCGCGAGCACGATGCCGTTCTGCCATGCGCGCGCCCGTGCGGCCCGGAGAGTGGCGGACAGGGACTCGCTGCTGGTCTGCCGGTAGCGCGCGACGGCGGCGGATTCGGCGCCGATGCCCTTGAGCACCCGCAGCCCGGCCACCAGGTCCGCGGCGATACCGGACGCCTGTGCCGCTCGTTCCTGTTCGGCCTCGCTCCGGCGCTCCAGCGGTTTGCTCAGCAGGTGACCGAGCCACAGCAGCAGGGGCGTGCCGAGGAGCACCACGAGTCCGAGCAGGACCGAGATGCGTACCAGGACCACCGCGCTGACGAGGAGTCCGGTCAGTGCCGCGACGGCGACGATCACTGCCATGTTGACGGCGCCGACCCGCTTGGCGTCCTCGGTCGCGATGTTCGTCAGCTCTCCGGGGAGCCGTCCGCTGTCCGCGCCGCCCTCCGGGGCCAGGATCCGGCCGACGAGCCGGGTCCTGAGGCGGTGGGCCGCGGTCTCCGCCGCCCGTTCACCGGCGCGCGCGCCGAATCGGAAGCTGAACGAGAGCCCGACGTAGACGACGGCCAGTGCCGCGAGGCCCAGCAGCAGCCCTCCGGTGTCACTCCTGGCGACGCCCCGGTCGATCACGACACCGATGAGCACGGGGACCAGGGCCTCCCCGGCCTGGTGCCCCGCGCCGAGCAGCGAGCCGAGAGCCACGTCGCGGCGCTGCCCTGTGACAGAGCTCCGCAGAACATCCCGCCCCGACAGGTCTGTTGCCCCCACCGCACTCCTCCGGACCTGCTTGGCAGTGCCCATGGACCGAGCACGAGAACTTAGGTAAGGCTAGACTAACTACGACCTGATGAGCCACCCCTCGTCGCGATCGAGGCGGTAGCGTGATCCAGCGGCGCGACAGCGTGGGCGACCGGCCTCAGGCCGGGCCCGAGTGCGCCGATCCCGGGGGCACTTGAGCCGTACGCCCCGCACCGTCGGGGTCGCCGATCCGCACCAGCCGGTACCGCTGCTCGTACTTCGGCCCCTTGCGCCGGTCGGCCTTCTTCGGCCTCGCCCGCCGGGCGGCGGCCACCAGCGCACCGACCTCCGGACGCTCCCTGCGCAGCCGGTAGAACGCGCGCCCCGACATCCCGACGAGTGCGGCGGCCGGGCCGTGCAGAGCGCCGCCGCGCATGGCCGTCAACAGGACCCGCAGCGCGGTCGGGGTGAGGGGCGTCGCACCCGGGACCGATCCGCGGGCCCGGGCCATCGTCGTCGCGGCAGCCATCGCGGCCGCGAACGTCGGGTCGTGCTCCTGCCAGGCGGCCAGCAGCCGTTCGGAGACACCGGCCGCCACCGCACACCCCGGCGGACCCAGCCCGAGAGCGGCAGCCCGTACGGCGTCGGCCATCCGCGCGGCGGTCTCCTCGCGCAGACTCGGTCTCGCGCCCAGCGCGTGGAGCAGGGCCCTGTCGACGTCCTCTTGTGCGTCGAGGTCCGCCACCACACCATCGGCCCACGACTCCAGCCGGTTCGCGGGGTCGACTCGTCGCTCTTCCACTCGCAACACCTTCTTAGGTTAGCCTCACCTAAGCATATTCCGGAGTGGGATGACGACCCGTTCACAGGAAAGGATCAGCTTGTGCTCTGCACCAGGTTGACCAACGCACGTGTCATCACGATGGACCCGGCACGCCCCGCCGCACGAGAGATCGGCATCTGGCGGGGACGCATCGTGGGCCTGGACGAGGAGGTGGCCGCACTTCCCGCCCGGCGGGTGGTGGACCTCGACGGGGCGACGGTGCTCCCGGGCTTCATCGACAGCCATGTGCACCTCGCCTGGACCGGACTGAAGGCGCGGACACCCGACATCGCCCCCAGCACCCGCGTCGACGACATCCTCGCGGTCGTCGCACGGGCCGTCGCCGACGCACCGCCCGGCAGCTGGGTCGACCTGGGAGGCTACGACCAACGCACCCTCGACCGCCCCCTGGGCGCCGCGGAACTGGACGCCGTGAGCCAGGGGCGCAAGGTGTGCCTCGGGCACATCTCCGGACACGCGTGCCTGGTCAACACCGCGATCCTGGACCTGCTTCCGGCGAGTGTGCCGCACACGAACGGTTTCCTGGCCGAGGAGGCCATGGGCGCGGCCCTGCGACTGCGGCCGCCCCATTCCCTGGCCGAACTCGTCGACGCGATCGAGACCGCCGCGTGGACGTGCCGGAGCGAGGGAGTGACGGCGTGTGCCGAGGCCGGCATCGGCAGCGAACTGTTCGCCCACAGCCCCGTCGAAGCCGCCGCCTACCAACTCGCCCACGAGAAAGGGCGATTGCCGATCCGGCTCCAGCTCATGGTGGCCGCGGACGCCCTGAAGCCCGTCGAGGCCGCGCGGGAGGACTTGACGTCGCGCGCCTTCGGCCTCGGTCTGCGCACCGGCTTCGGGGACGGGCACCTGTCGCTCGGCGCCCTCAAGGTCTTCACCGACGGCGGCATGATGGCCCGCACCGCCGCGCTCACCGAGCCCTATCACGGTACGCAGTCGGCGGGTCAGCTCCAGATGCCCGCCGAGCAGCTCGAGGACACCATCGTCCAGGGCCACCTCGCAGGCTGGCAGCTCGCCGTGCACGCCATCGGGGACCGCGCGGTCGATGTCGCCCTGGGCGCCCTCGAGAAGGCCCAGCGCCTTCACCACCGCCCGCAGGCCCGGCACCGCGTCGAACACGCCGGCCTCGTCCGCCCGGACCAGCTGGCCCGCTTCGCCGCCGTGGGGGCCACCGCCGTCGTCCAGCCCAGCTTCCTGCGGTACTTCGGCGACGACTACGCGGAGATCATGGGCGGCGAGCGGGCGCCGTGGCTCTACCGGGGCCGGGGCTTCCTCGACAACGGCGTTCGCCTGGTGGGGAGTTCGGACCGTCCCGTCGCCGACGGCGCGCCCCTGCGTGCCATCCAGTTCATGGTGGAGCGAGCATCCGAGTCGGGCCGGCCGGTCGGCCCGGACGAGAGCATCGGTGTCGACGAGGCGCTGCGGGCCTACACCTCGAACGGCGCGTACGCCTGCCACTGGGAGGACAGCGCGGGCAGCATCACCGCCGGCAAACGCGCCGACCTCGTGGTCCTGGAGGACGATCCGCGGCGGGTGCCCGTCTCGAAGATCGGGGACATCGCGGTGATCGGGACCTGGCTGGAGGGGAACCGGTCGCCGGACGGCCCCACGGCCTGATGTCACCGGCGGAGCAGTGGGCAGGGCCACCCGGGCACACCGCACTCACCGGGCGCCCGCCGGATGTGACAGGGGGTAGCCGTTCGACGTGCGCCCGCTCCTGGGCACTGATTCGCTGATGGGGGGACCGCATCTCCGTCACGAAGGAGTGACCATGAGCCCGGAAAAGCCGTCACACGGCTCCGCCGAGGACATGAAGCAGCAGGCGCAGAAGATGGAACAGGCCGCGGAACAGTCCTCCGACCCCCATGTGCGCCGACGCCTGCGGGAGAAGGCCACTGAGCTGCGCCGCCGCACCAGCCGGCAGCAGGGCGAGGCCCCGCCCGGGGACTTCCACCCCAAGCACTGACGGTCGCGCTCGGAACGAGAGGCCGCACAACAGGCCGCTCACGATCACGGCCGGTCGACCGGCCCGCTCAGGAGGACGAGCCGTCGACGAGCCCGCTCCGGACGGGGGCCGCGGGAAACCCGCCGGCCCCCGTCCGCGTCTTCAGCCGCGTCCTCAGCTGCCCGAGGACCCGCTCGCCGCGTTCCGCCACACCGTCAGATCCAGGGTCAGGTACTTGCTCGGTGAATCCTCGGCCGAGAAGCCCTTCACCGTCAGCAGCCCCAGATGACCCGTACCGGTCGTGATGCAGACCTGCCGTCCCTTCGACAGCTTGTCCACATAGACGTTCTTGGTGAACCGCGTGTCCTTGCGGCACGTTTCGAGGGACCCCTGCTGGCCCGGGTCGAGCAGGACCAGGTTGCCCTCGCTGCTCTCCGCGTCGAGGTATCCGCCCGTGTCGTAGGAGAGCTCGTACCCGCCGTCCTCGCCCTCCTTCGGCCGGACGTCGTCGTCGCTCAGCGTCAGATGGAAGCCGGCCGTGAGGTTGATGCCCGGGTAGTCGACGGGCTTCGGCGGGGCCGGCGCCGGGTCCGGTCCGGGGGCGGACTCCTCCTTGTCGCCGGTGCCCTTTCCGGTGTCCGAGGACGAACCGCCCTCGGACGAACCGCTGCCCTGCGACTTCCCGTCGTCCTTCATCGCCAGGTACGCCGTCCCGCCCCCGATACCGAAGACCAGCAGGGCCGCCAGCGCGATGAGCGCCGCGCGTCTGCCGCCACCGCCGGTGGCGCGCCGGGCATGGGGATCGACGTACGGGGCCGGGTACGGGCGCGGGTTGGGGTGCGTCGGGACGTGGGTCGGGGCATAGGCGTGCGCGTGTGAAGGGGCGGGATGGGAGGGCTGGTGGTGCTGCGGAGCCGGGTACTGCGGGGAGGGGCCGTGCGCGCCGGGCGGCCCGTAGCCAGGGGGCGGGGTGCCGTGCGTCACCGGGGTGGTGGGCGAGTACGCCGCCGAGGGGGTGGTGGAGGGCGGCGGAGGTGTCTGGGCCGGGGCCAGCGCCGCCGCACGTCCGGTGATGTCGGCGCTGACTGCCGCCGGGAGCCAGTCCTCGGGCCGCCGCAGTACCGTCTCCGCGTTCGCCGACTGGCAGAGTCCGATGATGTCGGCGATCGACGGCCTGGCCGCGGGGTCCTTGGCCAGGCAGCGCGTGACGAGTTCCCTCAACCGGTCGGGCACTTCGCTGAGATCCGGCTCCTCATGGACGATCCGGTACAGCACACCGTGCGAGGTGCCCTCACCGAAGGCCGGGCTACCCGTCGCCGCGTACGCGGCGACCTGGCCGAGCGCGAAGATGTCGGTCGCTGCCGTGACCCGCTGCCCCGCGGCCTGTTCGGGGGCCATGAACGACGGTGTGCCGATGGTGACGCCACTGCCGGTGAGCGACGTGGCGTCGGCCGCGTAGGCGATGCCGAAGTCGATGACGCGCGGTCCGTCGGCCGCGAGCAGCACGTTGGACGGCTTGAGGTCGCGGTGCACGATGCCGGCGCCGTGGATGACGTGCAGGGCCTCGGCGATGCCCGCGACGAGCAGCAGCACCGCCTCGACCGGGAGCGCCCCGTGCCGGGCGACCGCGTCGGCGAGCGAGGGACCCGGGACGTACGCCGTCGCCAGCCAGGGCTGCGGCCCGTTGGTGTCCGCGTCGATCACGGGAGCGGTGAACAGACCCTGCACACGCTGCGCGGACTTCACCTCCTGCGCGAAACGGCGGCGGAACTCAGGGTCCTCGCCGAACTCCGGACGGATCACCTTGATGGCCACCGGCCGTCCGCCGGGCGTGTACGACAGGTAGACCTTGCCCATGCCTCCGGCACCGAGTTTCGCGGTCAGCCGGTATCCGGCGATGGTCGCCGGGTCGTCTCCCGAGAGTGGCTGGAAGACCTCGGCCTTCCCCCGGTCGTGCTGCTGACCACTCATCACGCATGCCCCCTACACAAAACGCCGCTGTCGCACGGCACCCTACCCAAGGGAAGGCGGCGCCCCCGCCCTCGGGCGCCCGACGTACGCGTGGCGTGGACCGCGCTCGCCCCGGGCCGCGATCGGCACCGACGGTCTGCCCGGGGGCCCTTCGCCGGGCAGACCGTCGGTGCCCGGCCTGGGCGCCACGTGCCCGACCGCTCCCGATCGGGCCGCCCCGCTCACGAACCCCGCTCACGCACGCAGAAGGCGCAGCACCACCGGTACCGGCCGGTTGTCGTCCTCCGAGGGCGGCGGGCCCAACTTCCCGAAGATGCTGGCCACATGTTTCTCCGATTCCGGCCGGGACCGCGAGTGTCCGGGCGATGCCGGCGTGGTTCTGTCCTCGGCCATCAGGCGGAGCAGGGCCAGTTCACGGTCCGTCAGGGAGCGAGTTCCCGCGGCCGGCTGCCCGCGCCCGCCGGTTGGGTGACCGCCTCGGGGTCCGGTGCCGTGCCGCCCGCGACCACGCGGGCCAGGGCGTCCGTGAACTCGGCGACGTTCGCGACCCGGTCGAGACGCAGGCGCCCGAGCCGGACGAGTCCGCCGCCGGAAGCCTCGTGGCGTACGTCGTCTCGATGTACTGCGAGAGGAGGAGCACGCCGGTGCGTACTGCGAGAAGAGGAGCACGCCGGTGCCGATCCCTCGCGTGTGGATGTCATGCCCTCCACGCCAGGAGCGGGGATGGTCACCGGCCTGTGGCAGGCCTCCGTCCTGAGCTGGAGGGGTTTCCCCCAGCACGGCGAGGCGGGCCATCGGCCCGTCCACCCGTGGCGGTGGCTCGGCGGGCCGGGCGGTCCTACCGTAGAAGGGACGTCGTCACCGGTCGGCACGACGACACCTGCGCGCAGACGGACGCGCGGCGCGACGTGAAGTGCCGTGACGAAAGCGCCGCCGTCGTGTCTTCTCCAGTGCCCGGCACGCGGGGGCGACGGTGCAGGAAGGTGTTGCAGGTGACATCGATGGCCGATATCGGCTCCCAGCCCCTCGTGCCCGGCGCGCACGAGGCGGATCTGGACGATGCCACTCTGGTCGTGCGCGCCCGTGACGGCGACGTACGGGCCTTCGAGGTGCTCGTGCTTCGCTATCAGGGCCCCATGTACCGCCTGGCGCTGCGCATGCTCGCCAGTCGTGGCGACGCCGAGGATGTCGTGCAGGAGGTCTTCCTGACCGCCTGGCGGCGACTGGGCCGGCTGCGGGAGACTGCCGCGTTCGTGGGCTGGCTGTACCGGATGACGACCAACCGGTGCCTGAACATCATCCGGGCACGCAGGCCCATGGCCGTGACGGACCTGGACGCTCGCGCGTCGGCCGATGCCGGCGGATCCCCGGAACGGTCGGCACAGGTCGGTGAGCAGCTGGTCGCGCTCTCCGGCGCCCTTCAGCAACTGACCGCGGAGCAGCGGGCCTGCTGGCTGCTGCGGGAGGTGCACGGGCGCTCCTACGACGAGATCGCGCGAGCGACGGGCACGACCCGGACCGCGGTACGCGGACGCATCGCACGCGCCCGCGCCCACCTGGCGGAGGTGATGGCTCCATGGAGATGAACGACGCGCAGGGCTCCGCACTCCCGTGCGGCCGCGACATCGAGACGGTGTGGGAACGGCCCTCGCCGAGGGGCGGCGACGGGTCGGACGGCCACGACCCCGGTTGCGAGTACTGCGCTGCCGCGCGGGAGAGTCTGGCGGTGCTGCGGGAGGTGACGGGCGAGCTCGTCGCGGAGGAGATCCAGCCGCCGTCCGGGTTCACCGCCCGCATCATGTCCGCGGTCCGGGCTGAGCGGAGTCGGCACCGCATGCTGCGGCTGCCCAGCACTGAGCCCGGCGAGGTGCGGGTCAGCGAACAGGCGGTAGCCGCCGTGTTGCGGTCCGCCGCCGATTCCGTCGAGGGTGTCCGCGCCCGGCACTGCCGGATCACCGCCACCGAGACGGATGGCGCGGTGCGGGTCCACCTCACCATCGCCGTCGGCTACCGCGGCTTCCACTCGGACGCCGTCGAGGACGTGCGTGAGCGCGTACGGGCCGCCGCCTCGGCCCGCGTCGGAGTGTCGCTCGTGCACGTGGATCTGACGGTGGAGGACCTCTACGACCCACCCCGCCACCGGGACGAGGCTCCCGGTCTCTGAGGCCGGCTGACGCACAAGGACAGGTGCTCGCGATGGGAACCCCTCTCCCCCACGACAGGACCGGAGCTCCGCGCACCCAGTGGGTGCTGGCCGAGCCGGTGATCGCCGCGGTCGCCGCTCATGCCGCGGGCGGCGTCGCCGGTGTGGTGAGGCTCGAACCCGGCCTCACCGGCATCGCCTCGCAGGTGGCCCGCTCGGCCCGGCAGAAGATCAACGGCCTCGCGCCCGCCCCGACCGAGGGCGTCCGCGTACGGGTGGACAGGGCGGCCGAACCACCGGTCCTGTTCATCTCCGTCGACCTCGTCACCTCGGCGCAGGACCAGGCGGCGGCCGTGGCGCAGGCGGTTCAGCGCGAGGTCACGCGTGCGGTCGCCGATGCAACGGGGCTGACCCCGCGCTCCGTCGGGGTCTCGATCACCGACATCGCGCCGTACGGGGCCGGTACGAGGTGACACCTCGAACGGACCTGACACGTGCCCTCCTGGCTGTCGTGGCCGGGCTTCCGGGCCTGCGTCCCGCCACGCCCTCCACCACCCCCATCGGCTCACGTGTGCCGTGGAACCTCGACGCGTCGGCGGTTGCCATCGGCGACGACGTCGTCGAGATCCGTCTCGTCGCCCTCGTCCTGCCCCTTCCCACGGCCCTGAGCCGGGCCGGGACGGCCCTGCACGCGGTGCTGGAGGGAACCAGGTGGAAGGACGCCCGGCTGCGCCTGGTCGTCACGGACATCGACGCCACCGCCCTCACCCGTCCCCGCCTGGAACGGTGAGACCGATGCCGGATGCACCGTGACATTCCGCCCCGGCCCGGGTCCTACCAGTACGACGAGCGCGAAACGCCTCGTACGTCTGGAGCCCGAGGAGGGCGTCATGAAGATTGCCGATCACTCCACGTTCGCCGCCGGTGACACCGACAAGAGCACCGGCCCCACGACGGTTTCCCGGGGCCAGAACTCCGAGCAGAGTCTGGGATCCACCACCATCGCCGACGTCGTCGTCCAGAAGATCGCCGGCCTCGCGACTCGCGAGGTACCGGGTGTGTACGCACTGGGCGGCGGTGCGTCACGGGCGTACGGCGCGATGAAGGGACGGATCCCCGGGGCCTCGGCCAGCGCCGGACAGGGCGTGTCCGTCGAGGTCGGCCAGAAGCAGGCAGCCGTGGACCTTCAGATCCTCATCGATTACGGCGCGTCCATACCCGACCTGTCCCGCGCGGTCCGCAACAACGTCGTGGACACGGTCGAGCAGATGACCGGACTGGAGGTCGTCGAGGTCAACATCAAGATCAACGACGTCCACGTCCCCGGGGACGACGGGGACGACGGCGACCAGGAACGCACCGATCGCGTCGAGTAGAGCGCCGTCGGTTGAAGCAGCAGAGGCGCGCCCGACCGGGACACTCGGTGGGGCGCGCGGGCAGCAACTGCGAGCGGACGTCGGCGAGTCGGCCTTCTACCGAGCGCCGGCGTCCTCCTCGTCCTCCCATTCCTCCGCCTCGTCGTCGTACTCCTCGTCGCCCTCCGGCTCCTCGTCCTCGTCGCCTTCCTCGTCCTCGGCCTCGTCGCCTTCCTCGTCCTCGGCCTCGTCGTCTTCGGCTTCCTCGTCGTACTCGGCGTCCTCGTCGTACTCGTCCTCCCCGCCTTCGGCCTCTTCTTCCTCCGCCACGGCGTCCTCATGGGACACGACCACTTCGCCGTCCCTGATCTCACCGCGCCACCCCTCGGGCTCGTCGTCGGTGAGGGACACATAACGCTGGAAGTGCTTGAAGTCCAGGCGCATACGGCGTCCTTGGGCCCGCCACAGATTGCCCGTCTTCTCGAAGAAGCCCGACGGGTAGTACTCCACGACCAGGACGATCCGCGTCAGCGCGGGCGCGAGCTCATGGAAGCTGACCACGCCTTTGGTGCTCCCCTTGGCGCCCTCGGACGTCCACGCGATGCGGTCGTCGGGTATCTGCTCCTGAACCTTCGACTTGAAGCTGCGGTTGGACAGAGCGATCTTGACCTTCCAGTCGCTCTCCACCTCATCACCCGCCGAAACGCTCTGGACACCCTTCGTGAAGCTGCCGAACTGGTCGTACTGGGTCCAGAAGTCGTAGGCCGTGCGCAGGGGCACTCCGACATCGAGCACTTCGATGATGTTCATGGACTTGCCGCTGGACTTGCCCTTGCCCTTGCCGCCGCCGAACGCTCCTTTGACCTTGTCCATGACGCCCTTCGCCTTCCCGGACACGAATGCCTTGAGAGGAGACTCGCCCCCGAGAACCCTTGCGCCGATGGCAGGCAATGACCCGCCGTTCTCGGCCACGTCGGTCAGCTGCCCCGTGACGTCCTTGAGCTTGTCGCCCGCCTTGTCCGCAAGGCGTCCCATCTGAGCATTGGCGTACCCCGACAGCTCCTCACGCAGCCGGTCCATACCTGACTGCTCCGTCCCCGACCGCGCGTCTTCCTTTCCTGTCATGACTGCCTACCTCCGACGCCCGGACCGCGAGGATGACTTCTTGGCCGGGGCGGATTTCTTCGCCGCGGCTTTCTTGGCCGGAGCCTTCTTGGCCGGCGCTGCCTTCTTGGCCGCTGTCTTTTTGGCTGCCGTCTTCTTGGCCGGGGATTTCTTGGCCGGAGCCGACTTCTTGGCCGGGGCCGACTTCTTGGCCGCCGTCTTCTTGGCCGCCGTCTTCTTGGCCGGGGCCTTCTTGGCTGGGGCCTTCCTGGCCGGAGCCGACTTCTTCGCACGGCGAGGCGGCTCCTCGTCCTCGTCAGGTTCCTCTTCGTCCTCGTCCGGCTCTTCGTCCTCGTCCGGCTCTTCGTCTTCGTCCGGCTCTTCGTCCTCGTCCGGCTCTTCGTCTTCGTCCGGCTCTTCGTCCTCGTCCGGTTCCTCTTCGAGCTCGTCCTCCGGCTCCTCGTCCTCGTCCCACTCCTCGTCCTCGGGCTCTCCGTCCTCCTCGTCCTCCTTCGGCAGCGGCGCCTTGTCACCGAGGGCGCTCGTGCGGCTCTGGAGAGTGTCGGCGAGCGAACTCATACCGCGATCGGCGACGGCCGCGACCGCCTTCCGCCCTGCCTCCAGGACATCGCCCTTGAATTGCTCCTGAAGCTCGGCGACCTGTGGCAGCTGACCCAGACGACTCACAGCCTCGGCCGCCAACTGACGGGGTTCCAGCCCGAATCGTCTGCCCGCCAGATACGTCGCCACCGTCAGCGCGAGCTTGCCCTTCTTCGTCCGGCCCAGCACGTATCCGCCCGCGACAGCCGCCGCCAGAGCCACCTTGGTCTGGTTGTCCATGGATCCATCACCTTCCATCGGCGCTTTCGCACGGTGCGGATTGCCGCCGGATGCGGGGCATTCCGCCGCCCGGGCACATCAACTGCCGTCTGTCGAAAAGGGCAGCGCGGGAAGGCGACTCATCGGCCCTCACATCGTGCGACCCGGGTGCCAGTCAACGGAGCAGGCACATCGCACCGGGGCCGCCGGCATTCTTGTCAGCCCCACGTTTTCCAGTCTGTACCCAAACGCGACAACCGCATCCCGAGGAACTCCCGCACCCCCACCCCCGGTCACACACCATTCGGTGCCGTCACTCGCTGCCACCGGCGGAGGGCTCCGTCGGCGCGCGGAACGAGGACCGCGCGCCCGTCGCCTCGGTGCCCGAACTACGCGGGTGCAGGCTGCCTGATGGGGGCTCCCGCACGGTGGAGGCTGGCGAGAGCCTGCCGGTAGGACGTGATCAGGCTGGTTTCCAGGTAGTTCACTCCCAGCTCCTGGCAGTGGCGGCGGACGATGACCTGCGCCTTGCGCAGGTT
>NZ_JBHXSL010000091.1:0-16722 GCF_042714725.1 Streptomyces sp. NPDC058685 | reverse complement strand
ATCATCCGCGAGCTGGTCTCCGGCGGGGTCACCGTCTTCCTCACCACCCAGTACCTCGAAGAGGCCGATGAACTCGCCGACCGCATCGCCGTCCTCAATGGGGGCAAGATCGTCGCCGAAGGCAGCGCCGACGAGCTGAAGCGGCTGATCCCCGGCGGGCATGTGCGGCTGCGGTTCACCGACCCGACGGCGTATCAGTCGGCAGCCGTCGCCCTGGGTGAGGTCACCCGCGACGACGAGTCGCTGTCGCTCCAGATCCCGAGCGACGGCAGCCAGCGCGAACTGCGTTCCATCCTCGACTGGTTGGACTCCGCGGGCATCGAGGCGGACGAACTGACCGTGCACACCCCCGACCTCGACGACGTGTTCTTCGCCCTGACCGGCCCCGCCGCCGCCCCCACTGCCGTCCCCACTGCCGTCCCCAACCAGTCCAAGGAGAACGTCCGATGAGCGCCTTCTCTCTCGCCGTCCGCGACTCGAACACCATGCTGCGGCGCAACCTGCTCCACGCACGGCGCTATCCCTCGCTGACCCTGAACCTGCTGCTCACCCCGGTCATGCTGCTCCTGCTCTTCGTCTACATCTTCGGTGACGTGATGAGCGCGGGCATCGGCGGCGGCGGAGCCGACAGATCCGAGTACATCGCGTATCTCGTCCCGGGCATTGTGCTGATGACCATCGGCAGCACCACGATCGGCACCGCGGTCTCCGTCTCCACCGACATGTCCGAAGGCATCATCGCCCGCTTCCGCACCATGGCCATCCACCGCAGCTCCGTCCTCATCGGGCACGTCGTCGGCAGCGTCCTGCAGGCGGTCGCCAGCGTGGTCCTCGTCGGTGCCGTCGCTGTGGCCATCGGCTTCCGTTCCACCGACGCGACGGTTCTGGAGTGGCTCGCGGCGCTCGGACTGCTCGTGCTCTTCGCCACGGCGCTCACCTGGATCGCGGTCGGGATGGGCCTGATCAGCCCGAACGCCGAGGCGGCGAGCAACAACGCCCTGCCGCTGATCTTCCTTCCGCTCATCTCCAGCACCTTCGTCCCGGTCGACGCGATGCCGGGCTGGTTCCAGCCCATCGCCGAGTACCAGCCCTTCACCCCGGCCATCGAGACGCTCCGCGGTCTGCTGCTCGGCACCGAGATCGGCCACAACGGATGGCTGGCCGTGGTCTGGTGCGTGGGGCTCGCCGTCCTCGGCTACGTGTGGTCGAAGTCGGTGTTCAACCGCGACCCGAAGTAGGACCCGACGTGCGCGGTAGGACCCGACGCACGCGGTACGACCCCCAAGTACGGGACAGCGGCTTGCGGGCCGCGGCCTGGCAGATCGTCCTCCGGGGCGGCGTACTCCGACACGCGTCGGCGTACGCCGCCCCGTCGGTTTCCGCCTCGCGCTTCGGGGGCTCCACAACCCTGGCTCCGGCCATCGGAGTCGAGGCTTCGGAGGCCGGATGCGGCGACCTCAGGTGCGCGGCCAGGGCCGCCCGTCGAGGCGCTCGATGTCGCGGTTCAGACGGTCCAGGCAGGCCGCCAGTTGGCCTGCCTCCTTCGGGGTCCAGTCGGCCAGCACCTTCGAGAGACCGTCCAGATTCTGGGCGCGGTCCGACTCCAACTGGCGCTCGCCCTCGGGGGTGATGGAGAACTTGCGGGCGATACCCCCTTCCGGGTCGGGAATGCGCTCGACGACCCCGGCGCGCATCATCGCGGCGGTCTGCCGGTTGAGGGTGGAGGTGTCCAGGCCGAACGCGTCGCTGAGCTGGCTGATCGACATCGGCCCCTCCGCCTGGATGCGGCTGAGCAGGATGTAGGCGCTGCGGTCGAGTAGGCGGTTGCTCCGGTGGGACAGCAGGTTCATGTACCGCCCGAGCAGCATGGTCTCGAACTCGATCTGGGCAAGGGGCATGTCCACGCGCGGCTTCCTTCGGGTCCTGACACACCCTCCTCGCGAGAGGGCGCCTCGGGTTCAGATATACCACGGGTCGTATGTATGATGCATTTGATGTGCATGATGCATATTGACTGTATGGTGCACATCGGCGTGCCCGGTATCGACGGCACCGACCGCGCCGCACCAGGACCCGCAGAGCACGAGGAGTACCCGTGGACCGTTCCGAGCCCGCAGCCCGCCCCGGCGGTGTCGTCGGCATCCTCGCCTTCGCGGGCATCGTGGCCGCGCTCACGCAGACCTTGGTGGTGCCGCTGATCGTGGAGCTGCCGAAGCTGCTCGGCACCTCGGCGTCCAACGCCTCGTGGGTGATCACCGCGACGCTGCTCGCGGCCGCCGTGGCCACCCCCGTCGCCGGGCGCCTCGGTGACATGTACGGCAAGCGGCGCATGCTGCTGGTCTCGCTGGCCCCGCTCGTCCTCGGCTCCGTCGTCTGCGCCCTGTCCTCCTCCGTCGTCCCGATGATCGCCGGACGAGGTCTCCAGGGGCTGGGCATGGGCGTCGTGCCGCTCGGTATCAGCCTGCTGCGCGACGTGGTCCCGGCCGAGAAGCTCGGTTCGTCCATCGCGATCATGAGCGCGTCCATGGGCGTGGGTGGCGCGCTCGGCCTGCCGTTCTCGGCGGCGATCGCCGAGAACGTGAGCTGGCGCGTGCTGTTCTGGGTCGTCGCGGCCCTGGCGCTCGCGGTCGCGGCCCTGATCCGGGTCGTCGTTCCCGCCGGCCGACAGGTCACCGGAACAAGCAGCTTCGACGGGCTCGGCGCCGTCGGGCTCGGCACCGCGCTGGTCTGTCTGCTGCTTGCCGTCTCGAAGGGCGCCGACTGGGGCTGGGGGAGCCCCACCACCCTCGGCCTGTTCGCCGCCACTGTCGTCGTGCTGCTGGCCTGGGGTCGATGGGAGCTGCGGATTGCCGACCCGTTGGTCGATCTGCGGGTGACCGCCCGGCCCCAGGTCCTGATGACCAACGCGGCCTCGGTCCTGGTCGGGTTCGCGATGTACGCGCAGTCGCTGGTCGTCCCGCAGCTGCTCCAGTTGCCCGAGGCGACCGGCTACGGTCTCGGACAGTCCATGCTCGCCATGGGCCTGTGGATGGCCCCCGCCGGTCTGATGATGATGGCGATGTCGCCCCTCGGGGCCAAGCTCTCCGCCGCCAAGGGGCCCAAGGTCACCCTGGCCGTCGGCAGTCTGGTCATCGCCGCCGGCTACGGCCTGTGCGTACCGATGACCGGCTCGGGCTCCACCTGGGGACTGCTCGCGGTGACCATCGTCTGCAACACCGGGGTGGGTTTCGCCTACGGGGCCATGCCCGCCCTCATCATGGGCGCGGTGCCGCGGTCGGAGACCGCGTCGGCGAACAGCTTCAACACCCTGATGCGGTCGATCGGCAGTTCCGTGTCCGCCGCCGTCATCGGTGTGGTGCTGGCTCAGATGACCACTGACTTCGGCGGCTACGCCCTGCCGTCGGAGAGCGGATTCCGGGTCGCCGTGATCATCGGCTGCTGCGTGGGTCTGGCGGCCGCGGTCGTGGCCGCGCTCATCCCCGTCCGCGCCGTGGTCGCGGCGCCGCTGCCCGAAGGCGGCGAGCAGCCCTCGGCCACGGTGCCGCAGGCGCGGGCCTGACACGCGGTGCGACGCGGGCCGGGGGGCGGGTCGAGGGGCCGGCGCACCGTCCGGCCCCCTCGGTCGCTCCCGCCTGTGAGGCCATGAACTCCCGTGGCGTCAGTGCCCGGTTCACGAAGTGCGTGTCGTCGTTGCGGCCCTGCCGGCTGAGGATGCCCATCCAGGCGTGGTCACCCTCGAACGGCTCCGGCCGGCCGGATGCACGTCTCGATGGTGTGGCCGGAGGTGAACGTCTCACTGTTGAGCGGGGCGCGGGCCCCGATCGCCGGCACCGCGCCCCGGCAGTCGAACCTCCGCGCGCGCCGGAGAACCGCACCTCCGTTCGTGCGGGAGAGCCGCGCCTCCGCTCGGGTGGGCGACCCGTACCTCCGCCCGCGCGGGAGAGCCGCGCCTCCGCTCGGGTGGGCGACCCGTACCTCCGCCCGCGCGGGAGAGCCGCGCCTCCGCTCGGGTGGGTGACCTGCCCACCGGCTCGTACCGGAGAGCCGCACCCCGCGGCGCGGCCACAGCGGTACGTGCGTTCGCGCGGGAATGCGCCCGTACCTCATCCCCCGGCGTCTCCCACGCCGCTCGCTCCGCGCGGCTGTATCTCCGCTCGCGCTGCGAATCCGTACCCCGTCGCCACCGCTGCCGTACCTCCGCTCGGGCGGGAGCGGAGGTCACCGCCTCGCGCCGGGCTGCCCCTCAACCGCTCTCCGGAGCGGCGAGCTCCTGCCTCAACCCGGCAGCGCCGTACCTCCGCTCGCGCGGGAGAGGGCGCGCCCACCGCCTTGCGCCGGGCAGCCACCGCCCCCGGGGAGCGGCCGCACCCCGCCTCGCCCCCGCAGCGGTCCCTCCGTTCCCGTGGGGAAGCCGTACCCCCGCCCTCACGGGGAAGTCGCACACCAGCGTCGGAATGTCTCCGTCCGCCAGAACGTTGGTATCTACAACGACCGACCGGAAGCCCCCACGTCATCAGCGAGGAACCGTGAACCAGCACAGCCCCGAGCAGCCCGCCGACATCGTCGCCCGTCTGCGGGCCACGTACCGCGCAGGCCGTACAGCCCCCGTCGACTGGCGTACGGCCCAGCTCCGCCGGCTGCGCGAGATGCTCACCGAGCACGGCACCGACCTCGCCGACGCCCTCCACGCCGACCTCGGCAAGAGCTCCACCGAGGCCTTCCGTACCGAGATCGACTTCACGGTGCGCGAGATCGACCACACCCTGGAGCACCTCGACGACTGGCTGCGCCCGGAGCCCGCGCCCGTCCCCGCGCACATCGGTGAGGCGACGGCCTGGACCCAGTACGACCCGCTGGGCGTCGTCCTTGTCATCGCGCCGTGGAACTATCCCGTCCAACTGCTGCTGACGCCCATGATCGGCGCGCTGGCCGCGGGCAACGCGGTGGTGGCCAAGCCCAGCGAGATGGCCCCGGCCACCTCCCTCGTCCTCGCGCGCCTGCTGCCGCGGTTCCTCGACACCGACGCGGTGGCCGTCGTCGAAGGCGGGATTCCCGAGACCACCGCTCTCCTCGCGGAGCGCTTCGACCACATCTTCTACACCGGCAACGGAACCGTCGGCCGCATCGTCATGGCGGCCGCGGCCCGGCACCTCACACCGGTCACGCTCGAACTGGGCGGCAAGTCGCCCGTGTTCGTCGACCGGGATGCCGATCTCGCCACGGTCGCCGCCCGTCTGGCGCGCGGCAAGTTCCTCAACGCGGGCCAGACGTGCGTCGCACCCGATTACGTCCTCACCGATCCGGAAACGGCCCGCGCCCTGGAACCCGCCCTGACCGAGGCCGTGCGACAGCTGTACGGCGCCGAGCCGGCGATCTCGCCCGAGTACGGCCGGATCGTCAACGAACGCCACTTCGACCGGCTCAGCGGCCTGCTGGACTCCGGACGCGTGGTGCTCGGCGGCGCCACCGACCGCGACCGCAAGTACATCGCCCCGACCGTCCTGGCCGATGTCGACCCCGGCGCCCCGGTCATGCAGGAGGAGATCTTCGGCCCGGTCCTGCCCATCGTCACCGTTGCCGGACTGGACGAGGCCATCGACTTCATCAACGACCGCGACAAGCCGCTGGCGCTGTACGCCTTCACCGAGTCGGCCGACACCCGCCGGCGGCTCGCCGCGGAGACGTCCTCCGGCGGCCTCGGGTTCGGTCTGCCGCTCGCGCATCTCACGGTCTCCGACCTGCCGTTCGGCGGAGTGGGCGAGAGCGGGATGGGCAACTACCACGGCCGGTACTCGATCGAGACGTTCAGCCACCGCAAGGCCGTTCTGGAGAAGCCGCTGGGCTGAGGGCCCGCCCACTCGGCTGCCCGCCAGGTCAGCACGCCGCATCCAGCCGCCCCCGCTGCCGCTCCGTGAGCTCCGGGGGCGTCCGGTGTGCCGGAAGGCGTAGGTGACGGCGGTGCCGATGACGGTGCCGTCCGCCTCGACGCAGCGGTCGGGTGCGGCGAACGATGTCGCCTCGCCGGTGGCGGCGAACGATGTCGCCTCCTCGGTGGCGGTGCCCAGCAGCATGGCGCCGAGGTCCGGTCGGCACCGCCGCGGCCGTCGAGTCCGCGTTCACCCCTTCCGTCTCCCGCACTCCGCGTGATACTCAAGAAACTGACTAGTCACTATTCTGACTATGGCGTTCCATGCAGAGTCAGCCCGGGAAGCCTGGAGGAACCATGACGAGCACCACCGACCGATTCCGCGCAGCCGTGGAGAGCCGTGACCTCGCCGCTCTGGACGATCTGTTCACCGAGGACGTGCGCTTCTACAGCCCGGTGAAGTTCAAGCCCTTCGAGGGCAGGCCGATGGTGATCGGCCTGTGCAACGTCCTGTTCCGTACGTTCGAGGAGTTCCGCTACGTCGGACGGCTCGACGGCACGGGGGAGACCGCGGACGGCAAGGAGGGGCCGTCCGAGATCCTGGTCTTCCGCGCCACGGTCAACGGCAAGCAGATCCATGGGCTCGACCTTCTTC
This sequence comes from Streptomyces sp. NPDC058685, assembly GCF_042714725.1. Lineage (NCBI taxonomy): Bacteria > Bacillati > Actinomycetota > Actinomycetes > Kitasatosporales > Streptomycetaceae > Streptomyces > Streptomyces sp. NPDC058685. Next base: position 10,201 of record NZ_JBHXSL010000091.1, on the reverse strand, counting down.
AGTTCGACGAGTCGGGACGGATCAAGGAGTTCACCGTGATGGTCCGCCCGTTGTCCGCCGTGCAGGCCATGTCGGACGCGGTGTTCGCGGGTCTGGTCGCCGACGGCCTCGTGTCCGCACCGGCCGAGGGCTGACCCGGGCGCCCGATCCGTGCCCGACTCACCCGTGTCGCTGTTGGGCCGAACGGGTGAGGCGCGCCAGGATGGGGAGCATGAGTAGGTACGAGAGGTACGACGTCACCGACGAGCAGTGGGAGGGCCTCGCCCAGGTCGTCCCCCTGCGCAGCCGTAACGAGTGGCCGTCGCGTGTCGACCACCGGACCGTTCCCCATGACTACGAGGCCGTCGAGCAGCGCCGCTTCGTCGTCCTGCGCGTGCAGGTCTTCGCCGACGCGCGCGAGGTGGCCGAGTACCTGGTCGCGCAGATTCCCGTCCTGCTGGACCTGACCGGCGCCGACACCGATGTCGCCAAGCGCATCCTGGACTTCAGCAGCGGGGTCGTCTTCGGTCTCGGCAGTGCCATGCACCGCGTCGACCGGAACGTCTTTCTGCTGGCCCCCGTCGGCACCGAGGTCGAGGGCCTGGCGGCCGCCACCGACACCCTGAGCCGCTCCGTCCCCCGTTCGTAGGAAGGTCGCCGAGGCGGAACGGTTCGGCGTGTCGAGCGCTGCGTACCGTCCGGTTCATGACCACCAGCAGCCCGCTCACCGGCCCTGATTCCGTGCCGGCCGGCGCATCCAGTGCTCGCCCGACCGTCACCGAACTGCGGTTGTCCGCCTTCCGTAAACACCGGGGAGCGACGTTCCCGGTCGCCCCGCTCACGCTCTTCGCCGGACCGAGCGGCAGCGGCAAGTCCAGTGTCCTGCAGGCGTACGAGGCGCTGGCGCGGCTCGGCGCGGGCGACGAACTCGACGAGGCGTTCCCGGACCCGGCGGCCTGCGTGCCGGAGTCGGCGGGGCCCGACGCCCAGGGGCGGCGGGGATTCCGCGTCGGCTGCACGGTCGACGGTCCCGCGGGCCCGGTACGGCTCGACCTCGCCGTCCAGGCGGAACCCGAACTACGCATCGTCGGCGAGCGGTTGACCTGCGGCCGCCAGACCCTGCTCACCACAGCGCTGCGCGACCCCGGACGGTCCACGGTCCAGGCGGCCTGGCACACCGCCGGGTCCGTGTCCGTCACCCGCGCACCGCTCCCCGACGACCGGCTCGGCACAGCGCTGCTGCCCCTGCGCGTGGCCGGCAAGACGGACGGCCAGTTACGCGTGCTGGCCGCTGCCGAACAGGTGGTGGTCGCGCTGCGCTCGGTCTTCGCCTGCGACCCGCAGCCGTACGGCATGCGCCGGCCGGTGGCGGCGGGGGAGGGCAGGCTGCGACGGGGCTGCGACAACCTCGCCGAAGTGCTGCACCGCACGCGCAGCGAGTGCGCCAAGCGCCATGCCCGGCTGGCGGCGGCGGCCCGTACGGGATGCGCCGGAGAGGTGGCGGATCTGGCCGTGGAGGAACTGGGCGACGGGACGGTACGAGCTCTGCTCGGGCGCGGCGAGGGACGGGACGCGACACCCGTGGGGCGGCTCGGGGAGGGCGAGTTGAGGTATCTGGGACTCGCGCTGGTACTGCTCACCGGCCCCGGCGTGCTCGCGATGGACCAGGCGGCCGAGGTGCCGTCCGCGTATCAGTCTCTCACCGTCCTCGCGGACGGCTTCGACCGCTGTCTCGACCCGCGGCAGGCACGCGAACTGGCCCTCCTCGCGGCGGAGATGACGGCCCGCGGGCATGTACGGCTGGTGGGGGCCGTCGCCGACGCGGGCTTCGCGCGCGGGGTCGAGGGCGCGACGGTGGTAGATCTGGTCCCGTGACGAGACACGACGGACTGGATGTGGCCGGGTTGCAGCGCAGGCTCGCCGAATTCGCTCAGGCGCGCGGCTGGGAGCCGTACCACACCTCGAAGAATCTGGCGGTGGCGCTCAGCGTCGAGGCGGCCGAACTGGTGGAGATCTTCCAGTGGTTGACGCCCGAGGAGTCGGCGCGGGTGATGGACGACGAGGAGAAGGCGCACCGGGTGCGGGACGAGGTCGCCGATGTGCTGGCGTACCTGCTCCAGTTCTGCGAAGTGCTCGGTGTGGACGCGCTGTCGGCGCTCTCCGACAAGATCGACCGCAATGAGGCCCGCTTCCCGGTGAAGTGAACTCCAGGTGGAATGGGAGGGTCCGGAAGCCTGTTGATCATGCTTCTGTCACTCTCCGGAGTTGTCTACTTATCCACAACCGCCTTGCTGTCCACAGATTTCCGAATTCCTCTGGCGTTCAGGCTCAACCGCCTTCACTCTGGGTAATGAACTGAGTGGGCAGTAAGTCGTACGAACGGGGGCGGCGTTCATGGACGCGGAGCGGCTCATCGACGCGAGTCGACATGCCTTGGCGCAGAGCAGGGAAGTGCCGGACATCGTGGCGGAGGCCTGGCAGGCCCAGGCCCTCGCCCAGGCGATCGGAGACAGGCTGGCGGCCCACGGGCCACTGGAGGTGAGAGGCGAGGCGCGCGGGCTCAGCGAGATCGGTGGAGGCGGCGGTGTGGCCCTGGACCACCCGGCAGTCCGAAGCGCCGGGATCAGAGCCGCGCAGCTCTCCGGGGTGGCCGACGCGCGGGAGACGCTGCTCGGGCTCGGCGCGCTGCTGGGCGATGTGGGGATCGCCCTGGTCGGCGTGGCCTGCGGTACCGACGAAGAGGGTCTGTACTGGCAGTGCATCGAGGCCATAGACGCGGCCGACGAATCGAATGACCGGGTGCGCGGGATGCTGCGCCGGCTGACGGCGCGAGAAGCGGCGAGACCGCCTGATGCGGTGAGAGGGAGAGCCGGGCCTGCGGCCGCCGCCCCGTCCGTTCGGAGTGACTCTCCGGCGGACCGCCTGACGAAGCCGTCCGGGACCGGTCCGCCGTGCCCGGGTGGCGCTTCCGGGCAGACGCAGACGGGGCCGCCGGTGCCACCCGGCAGGTCCGGGCCGTTGGAGCTGTCGGGCGCAGCAGGGACGCCCGCGACGTCCGGGCCTGTGGCCATGCCGGACGCGGTGGACTCGGCGGCGGGTACAGCGTGACGGGTGCGGCGCTTGGGGGCTGTGCGGGTGCGGGTGGCGGAGGTGACTCGGGTGCGTACGCCGGGGGCGGCGCGGGCTCGTGGGCCGGGGTGGTGCGGGCTCGGGTGCCGAGGAGGGTGCGGGTGCGGGTCCGGGTGCGGGTGCGGGTGCGGGTGCGGGTGCGGTGCCGGTGCCGGTGCGGGCTCGGGGGCCGGGTGCGGGGGCGGGCGCCGGTGGGCCGTGACCGGTCCTGTGCGCCGGGGCGTGTTCACCCGACCGTGGCAGGGCGGGCCTGGCCGCGACGGTGGGGTTGACTCACCCTCGAAGGTGCAGGATGGATGTATGGATCTTCGAATCTTCACCGAGCCCCAGCAAGGGGCGAGCTACGACACCCTGCTGACCGTTGCCAAGGCGACCGAGGACCTCGGCTTCGACGCCTTCTTCCGGTCCGACCACTATGTCGCCATGGGCTCCGCCGACGGGCTGCCCGGGCCCACCGACGCATGGATCACTCTGGCCGGGCTCGCCCGGGAGACCAGCCGTATCCGGCTCGGGACCCTGATGACGGCGGGCACCTTCCGGCTTCCGGGGGTGCTGGCCATCCAGGTCGCGCAGGTCGACCAGATGTCGGGCGGCCGGGTCGAGCTCGGCCTGGGCGCCGGCTGGTTCGAGGAGGAGCACAAGGCATACGGCATCCCCTTCCCCAAGGAGAAGTTCGCGCGGCTGGAGGAGCAGCTCGCGATCGTCACCGGGCTCTGGGCGACGGAGGTCGGCAAGACGTTCTCCCACACAGGACGGCACTACCAGCTGACCGATTCGCCCGCGCTGCCCAAGCCGGTCCACGGCAAGGTCCCGGTGCTGATCGGCGGACACGGGGCGACCCGCACCCCGCGCCTCGCCGCGCAGTACGCCGACGAGTTCAACATCCCCTTCGCCTCCATCGAGGACAGCGAGCGCCAGTTCGGCCGGGTCCGCGCCGCCGCCGAAGCCGCCGGGCGCGCCCCCGGTGACCTCGTGTACTCCAACGCCCTGGTCGTCTGCGTGGGCAAGGACGACGCCGAGGTGGCCCGCCGAGCCGCCGCCATCGGCAGGGACGTCGACGAACTCAAGGCGAACGGACTCGCCGGCTCGCCCGCCGAAGTCGTCGACAAGATCGGTCGGTACGAGGTGATCGGCGCGTCCCGGCTCTACCTCCAGGTCCTCGACCTGCACGACCTGGAACACCTGGAGCTGATCTCCGCTCAGGTCCAGCCCCAGCTGAGCTGACACCTGTGCAGCCCGCCCGTTCGCTCGCCGCCGCCCTCGCCGGAGGCACCGTCGTCCTCGACGGTGGCCTCTCCAACCAGCTGGAGGCCCAGGGGTGCGATCTGTCCGACGACCTCTGGTCGGCCAGGCTGCTCGCGGACGATCCACGGCAGATCGAGGCAGCCCACGCCGCGTACGCACGGGCGGGTGCGCAGGTCCTCATCACGGCCTCCTATCAGGCGACGTTCGAGGGCTTCGCCCGCCGGGGCGTGGGCCGTCCCGAGGCGGCGAAGCTGTTCGCCCGCAGCGTGCGGCTGGCCCGGGCCGCGGCTGAGTCCACGGACAGCGAGGTGTGGGTGGCGGCCTCGGTGGGGCCGTACGGCGCGATGCTCGCCGACGGGAGCGAGTACCGCGGGCGGTACGGGCTGTCCGTGCGGGAGCTGGAGCATTTCCACCGACCCAGGATCGAGGCCCTGTGCGAAGCGGGGCCCGACGTCCTCGCCCTGGAGACGGTGCCGGACCTGGACGAGGCGGAGGCGCTGCTGCGCGCGGTGGACGGCTGCGGGATTCCCGTCTGGCTGTCGTACAGCATCGCGGGTGACCGGACCCGGGCCGGACAGCCGCTGGCAGCCGCATGTGAACCGGCCGCCGGGCACGACCAGGTGCTCGCGGTGGGCATCAACTGCTGCGAGCCGCACGACGCCGGACCCGCGGTCGAGCAGGTGGCCGCGGTGACCGGAAAGCCGGTCGTGGTGTACCCCAACAGCGGTGAGCGGTGGGATGCCGGTGCGCGGCGATGGCGGGGCGGGCCGACCTACGATCCCGCCCGCTCGTCGGACTGGTCGGCGTCGGGCGCCCGCCTGATCGGCGGCTGCTGCCGGGTCGGTCCCGACACGATCGCCCGCGTCGCCGCTCTCACGCGTGGCGGCGGCTGAACCCTGCCGGTAGCCGTGACCGGTAAGCCGTCGCACAGGCGGACACGATCGGTCGGACAGCGCTCAGGCGCGAGGTCCGGCGATCGCCGACGCGTCGGGCCAGGTGACCTTGTAGTACTTCAGGAGCTCGTCTTCCGCGAACTGCTCCATGCCGGCCGCGGTCAGGACGCGTTGGGACGCGATGTTGTCGCGGTCGGTGTCACCCCGCACGCAGGTGATGCCGCGTGCGCGGGCGAAGGCCAGCAGAGCGCGGAGGGCCTCGGACGCGTATCCCTTGCCCTGTGCGGACGGGATCAGGCCGTATCCGATCGTGACGCTGCCGCTGTGGTCCGCGGGGCCGTGGAAGCCCGCCCCGCCGATCGCCTCTCGGTTCTCCCGCAGCCGGATCTCATAGGCGCCGAACGGCTGGGGATCACCGGTGCTCGCGCAGACATCCAGGAAGCGTCTGGCTCCGGCCATGTCCCCGTCGGTCGGGTATCCGGGCGCCCACCGGGTGCTGCCGTCCGGCTCGCCCGCCAGCAGTCGTACCGCGTCGCCGGGGCTCATCGGATGCAGTACGAGCCGCGCTGTCACCAGGTCGTCCATGGTGCTGAAGTAGCACGCGGGGCGGCCGGAACGCATGCGGATCACCTGTCCGGACTCCCCGGCGCCCGAAGCAATCGCAGGTGCGCCGCGGCCGGCCGCCGCCCCGTCGCCCGGCTTCCGTCCGACGAGGAATTCCCTGGTCGGGACCGGTGAATGCGGCCATACTCGGACGGGTGTTCCTGACGATCAGCACCACCGGCACCCCAGAGCGTCCCGCGACCGACCTCGGCTTTCTGCTGCACAAGCATCCCGACAAGGCGCAGACGTTCTCCACCTCGCACGGCACGGCACACGTCTTCTACCCGGAGGCGACCGCCGAGCGGTGCACTGCCGCGCTTCTGCTGGAGGTGGATCCGGTGGCGCTGGTGCGGCGCGGCAAGGGCAAGGGCCGTGGCGGCGCTCCCGACGCGGCGCTCGCGCAGTACGTCAACGACCGCCCCTACGCGGCGTCCTCGCTGCTCTCGGTGGCCATGACCACCGTGTTCAAGAGCGCCCTGCGCGGTGTGTGCGCCGCGCTTCCCGAGCGGGCCGAGGCACCTCTGCCGCTGCGGATCGAGGTGCCCGCCATGCCCGCGCGCGGTGGCGCCGAGCTGGTGCGCAAGCTGTTCGGCCCGCTGGGCTGGACCTCCGTGGACGCGCGGCCGGTGGCACTGGACGAGCAGTTCCCCGAGTGGGGTGACTCGCGCTACGTACAGCTGGTGCTGGAGGGGGACCTGCGGCTCTCCGACGCGCTGCGGCAGCTGTATGTGCTGCTGCCGGTGCTCGACGACGCCAAGCACTACTGGGTCGCGCCCGACGAGGTCGACAAGCTGCTGCGGGCGGGCGAGGGCTGGCTGGCCGAGCACCCGGAGCAGAAGCTCATCACCAGCCGCTATCTGTCACGGCGCTGGGGGCTGACCCGGCAGGCGATGGAACGTCTCGAACTGGTCCGCCTCGCCGAGGCCGACGACCTCGAGGTCGAGGCCGTGGACAACGCCGTCGACGAGACGACCGACACCGAGGAACGGCCCGTGCCGCTCGCCGTGCAGCGGCGGGACGCGATCCTCGAAGCGCTGCGTGCGGCCGGTGCGAGCCGGGTGCTCGACCTGGGCTGCGGGCAGGGCCAGTTGGTGCAGGCGCTGCTCAAGGACGTGCGCTTCACCGAGATCGTCGGGGTCGACGTATCCGTGCGCGCGCTGACCATCGCCGGGCGGCGGCTGAAGCTGGACCGCATGGGCGAGCGCCAGGCCGCGCGCGTCCGCCTGACGCAGGGCTCGCTCACCTATACCGACAAGCGGCTGACCGGCTACGACGCGGCCGTCCTCAGCGAGGTCATCGAACATCTCGACCTGCCGAGGCTGCCCGCCCTGGAGTACGCGGTGTTCGGGTCCGCCCGGCCGCAGACCGTGATCGTGACCACGCCGAACGTCGAGTACAACGTCCGCTGGGAGACGCTGCCCGCCGGACATGTCCGCCACGGCGACCACCGCTTCGAGTGGACGCGCGAGGAGTTCCGCGGCTGGGCGGGCGCCGTCGCCGAACGGGACGGCTACAGCGTCGTGTTCGTCCCCGTCGGGCCCGACGACCCCGAGGTCGGACCGCCGACCCAGATGGCCGTGTTCACCAGGAACGACAGCAAGAGCGACACCGGGAACGACACCACGAACGACAGCGGCAGCAAGCGCGACACCGACAGCGGGAACGACGCCGGGAACGACACCACCGGGACCGAGAAGGAGGCGAAGGCCGCATGACCACGACCAGTACCAACGCCGCGCCGGCGAAGCGCGTGCTCCCCGTCACCGACCTGTCCCTCGTCGTCCTCATCGGCGCCACCGGGTCGGGCAAGTCCACCTTCGCCCGCAAGCACTTCAAGCCCACCGAGGTCATCTCCTCCGACTTCTGCCGGGGGCTCGTCGCCGACGACGAGAACGACCAGAGCGCCAGCGGCGACGCCTTCGACGTCCTGCACTACATCGCGGGCAAGCGGCTCGCCGCCGGACGGCTGACCGTCGTGGACGCCACCAGCGTGCAGTCCGAGAGCCGTCGCCAGCTGGTCCAGCTGGCACGGCAGCACGACGTGCTGCCCATCGCGATCGTCCTCGACCTTCCGGAGGACGTGTGCGCCGAACGCAATGCCGCACGTCCCGACCGTGCCGGCATGCCCCGCCACGTCATCTCGCGCCACCGTCGCGAACTGCGCCGCTCCCTGCGCGGCCTGGAGCGCGAGGGCTTCCGCAAGGTCCACATCCTGCGCAGCGTGGAAGAGGTCGAGGCCGCCGAAGTCGTCCTGGAGCGGCGCTACAACGACCTCACCCACCTGACGGGGCCGTTCGACATCATCGGCGACATCCACGGTTGCAGCTCCGAGCTGGAGACGCTGCTCGCCGCGCTCGGCTACAGCGACGGCGTGCACCCCGAGGGGCGTACCGCCGTGTTCGTCGGTGACCTCGTCGACCGCGGTCCGGACAGCCCCGGCGTGCTGCGCCGCGTGATGTCCATGGTCGCCTCCGGCAACGCGCTGTGCGTGCCCGGAAACCACGAGAACAAGCTCGGCCGCTACCTCAAGGGACGCAACGTCCAGCACACGCACGGACTGGCCGAGACGATCGAGCAGCTGGACAAGGAGGACGACGCCTTCCGGGCGCGGGTACGGGAGTTCATCGACGGTCTGGTCAGCCACTACGTCCTGGACGGGGGCAACCTGGTCGTCTGCCACGCCGGACTGCCCGAGAAGTACCACGGCCGCACCTCCGGCCGGGTCCGTTCGCACGCCCTGTACGGCGACACGACCGGCGAGACCGACGAGTTCGGGCTGCCCGTGCGCTATCCGTGGGCCGAGGACTACCGGGGACGGGCCGCTGTGGTCTACGGCCACACCCCGGTCCCCAGCACCTCATGGATCAACAACACCATCTGCCTCGACACCGGGGCGGTGTTCGGCGGAAAGATGACGGCGCTGCGCTGGCCCGAGCGCGAACTGGTCGACGTACCGGCCGAGAAGGTCTGGTACGAGCCGGTCCGGCCCCTGCTCACCGAGGCGCCGGGCGGACGCGAGGGCCGGCCGCTGGATCTCGCCGACGTCCAGGGACGCCGGGTCGTGGAGACGCGGCACATGGCACGGATCGGTGTGCGCGAGGAGAACGCGGCGGCGGCGCTGGAAGTCATGAGCCGCTTCGCCGTCGACCCTCGGCTGCTGGCCTATCTGCCGCCGACGATGGCACCGACCGCCACCTCGAAGGCGGAGGGCTTTCTGGAGCACCCCGTCGAGGCGTTCGCGCAGTACCGCGCGGACGGTGTCGAGAAGGTCGTGTGCGAGGAGAAGCACATGGGTTCGCGGGCGGTGGCGCTGGTCTGCCGCGACGCCGCGGCCGCGCTCGAGCGGTTCGGGGTCGAGGGACCGACGGGCGCCCTGCACACGCGTACCGGCCGGCCCTTCTTCGACGACCCTGCCGTCACCGAGGAGATCCTGGGACGACTGCGAACGGCCGTGACCGAGGCGGGGCTCTGGGACGAGCTGGACACGGACTGGCTGCTGCTCGACGCGGAGCTGATGCCCTGGTCGCTGAAGGCCGCGGGGCTGCTGCGCTCGCAGTACGCGGCGGTCGGCGCCGCGGCCGGGTCGGTCTTCCCGGGCGCCACGGCCGCCCTCGAGAAGGCGGTCGCGCGCGGCATCCCGGTCGACGGCCTGCTGGCCACACAGCGCGAACGGGCCGCCGACGCGGCCGCGTTCACCGACGCGTACCGGCGCTACTGCTGGACGACCGAGGGGCTGGAGGGCGTGCGTCTCGCGCCGTTCCAGATCCTTGCCGTGCGGGGGCGTTCGCTCGCGGCCGTGCCGCACGACGAGCAGTTGGTCTGGCTGGACCGCCTGGTGGAGCACGACCCCACCGGTCTGCTCCAGGTCACCCGCCGGCTCGTCGTGGAGACGGCCGACGCGTCCTCGGTCGCGTCGGGGGTCGACTGGTGGCTGGAGATGACGGGGCGGGGCGGCGAGGGGATGGTCGTCAAACCGCTCGGGGCGCTGGCCCGCGACGGCAAGGGCCGCCTGGTGCAGCCGGGCATCAAGGTCCGCGGCCGTGAGTATCTGCGGATCATCTACGGCCCCGAGTACACCCGTCCGGAGAACCTGGAGCGCCTGCGCGGACGGTTCCTGAACCACAAGCGCTCGCTGGCGCTGCGGGAGTACGCGCTCGGCCTGGAGGCGCTGGACAGGCTGGCCGACGGGGAGCCGCTGTGGCGGGTCCACGAAGCGGTGTTCGCGGTGCTGGCCCTGGAGTCGGAGCCCGTGGACCCGCGGCTGTGACGTCCCGAGGGACGTGGGCCCGCGGCGGCGGCCGCGCCCGCCGGGCGGCGGGGGGGCCCCCCGGGGCCCGCCCCGCCGGGGCCCC
>NZ_JBHXSL010000090.1:0-16808 GCF_042714725.1 Streptomyces sp. NPDC058685 | reverse complement strand
CGTAAGCGGCCAGGCTCTGCTCGGTGTAGGCGGTCACGCGCAGATCCCATCCGCTGCTCCAACCGCGGCGTGCGAGCAGCTCGTGGAGCAGGGAGATGGATCCGCCTTCGATGTCCAGCGCCCGGGTGCCGTCCTCCAGGCCCTGCCGCAGCTGCCTGGATGCAGGGACGGGGCCGCAGCGGCGAAGGAGTCACGGGATCGCGCCGTATCTCCCCGGCGTCGATCAGGAGCATGCTTAGCGGGGCAGGCGGCCCAACACAGCACGCAACCTCTCTCGCCCTGCAGCGAAGCTCGCGTCCCAAAGACCTGAGGCGTCTCCACTCAGCGAGAGGGACTGCAGGCGATGTTCCTCGGCTAGGAAGCGGGCTCCTGGCACGTTCTGGTCAAGCATGCCCATCGCGGTGAGCGCCGCGTGGCCGCAGGACACCGCGTCGTCAGCCTTTCCCGAGCCGTGGGAAAGCAGGGCATACCGAAGGCAGAGGGCAGCGAAGAAGGCGTAGGTGTCGGCGACATCGGTGATCCCCTCCTCGTTCGGCTGAAGCTCCGGAAACCGCTCCACCTGACGCACGTTCTCGGCTGCGCCGGCGAGCGGCCGGTCGGCATGCCAGAGATCGCGAACGCATTCCACATACAGGTCCAGGTCAGCTTCGCGCCCCGACTCGCCGGCCCTCAGACCCACGAACAGTGGCGCCATGCGTTCGGCACACGCGGCGACATACAGGCGGATCGCCTCGGCGCCCCCGTTATGAAGTGCCTCGATGACGGCCCCCTCCACCAGCTTCTCCACGTCCCACCCTCAACCCCGTGCGAACACATCGACAGGCTACAGCGGACTGAAGGGCGCAGCTTGACGAGTTGGGACCCCGAAGTATTGCGAGGCCTATGCGTAGTGCTGCATGACAACCAGGTCGTGACCCAGGTGATCTATTTCTGGGGAGTCTCGGGCGACTGACTGCGGTGGACGCGCGGGTCGGTTGCATCACGGCCGGTCGAGCGGCATTTGGTGCGCCAGCTCAGGCGGTGCCACCCCAAGGCAGAATGAACGACACGAGTGGGGGGCCGGTATGAGCTGGGCAGCATGGGGATTCGATCTGGTCGTAGGAGCAGCGATGCTGGCGGTTGCCTGCAACGTCCAGGACTCCGCATGGCGGATCCATGACTACCTGGCGAGGAACGTCGGCGTGAACCGCCTGCTAACCCCGATTACGGTGCAGCTCACCTGCGGCGTACTTGCGTTCGTCATGGTTGGCCCAGCCGTCTTCGCCTTGACGTAGCTCCCATGCCCGAGGTCTGCCCGATCAGCCAGGGACGTGGGGAACGGGGGGAGGTGCAGAGTCGCAGTCGCCACGTGCCGGCGGCTGGCGTTGCCGGGACTCTGCGGTCCTGTTCGCCCCGCCCTGGCTCCCGGCTACGCCGGAAGCGAGGAGCCAGCCCGATTCGCGGCCAGCGCAAGGGCCGCGATCTCTCGCCCCACGGCAACTCCCGCCCAAAGCCGCTACACCGACCTCTCGCTCACGGCCGTCATCGGGTCGGACGACGAAGAGCAATGTGCGCTTCGAGCAACCGCACCGCCATCTCATGCCGCATCTGGAAGGCGAGGTGGAGCGGTGTTAGGCCATCCTTTGATGGACGCTCGGGATCGCGCCGTATGCGAGCAAAACCGCAGTACAGGCAGCATCCAAGGGGTCGCCGGTCTGGACCGCACCGTCGGCTTCACCATCAATCGCCCACAGCAGCGGAGTCCAACCGCTGACATCATCCAGCTCATTGGGATCTTGCCCCTGGTCCAGGAGGCGCGTCACCTCAGCCAGATCATCAGCCTCTACCGCAAGACGAAGAGGAGACATCTCATAGGGAAGCTCATAGTCGATCATCAACACTGGTCCAATCAGCCGCACCATGCGTCGGACAAGGTGCCCAGAGCGTAGCCCTGCCCCTCGCGTGCCCGTTCGATCGGGGATTCAGGGGGAACAGCGGTCGATCACGGGGCACTAACGAGTTGGTGCGTGATAGCGGGTGAGGCGTCGTGTCTGGTCGGTGGCATGATCCGTCTGTGGCGATCATGGTCAATCGGGCGGTGCTGGCACATCGGCTGTTTACGGGGATCTCTCAGCATCATCTCGCGCTTCTGGTAGAGGAGTTGGCGGTGCCGTGGCAAACCGGGGTCGAGGGTCGTCGCCATGCTGCACGAGGTGGGTCCAGAAAGCGGGCCGCGGGAGCAGGCGCCCGTCACCAGCTGGTCTTCGTCGACCGGCTGACAGCCACGCTGATCCATCTGCGGCACGACCTGCCGCACTCGGTACTGGGGCTGCTGTTCGGTGTCGACCGCTCGACCATCACCCGTGCGATTGCAGAGATGCGTACGCTCCTGGCCGAGCGGGGGTGCGCGGTCCCCGACCGTCCCGGCCTGCGGTACCGGGCTATGGCCGACGTGTTCGCCTATGCCCAGGCCGAAGGCGTCGAGCTGCGGCTGGATGCCACCGAGATCCAGGTCCGCCGACCGCCGGCTGGCCGCGGCGGACGGCGCGCATTCGTTTCCGGGAAGAAGAAGCAGTACACCATGAAGGCCACCGTCATCGCTGACTGGCGGGGGCGCACGTTATGGACCGACACCCTGCGGCCTGGTCATGCACGATGCCACGGCCGCCCGCAACGAGGGCCTCGCCATCTGCTTCCAGCGCTTCCCCGACGTCGAGGTCCTCCTGGACGACGGCTACGGCCTGAGCCGCGACCACCGCGGGCAAGCGATTACACCACCCAGAAAACCCCGGCCCGGAGCACCGCCCGGCAGGGTCCAGCAGTGGGAACGCGACCGCCACGGACACTCCTCCGACCGCATCACCGTCGAACACACCCTCGCCGACCACAAACGCTGGAAGCAACTGACGCGCTGGACCCACCGCCGCGACCGCCTGCCCGACACCTACCGCGCCATCGCCAGCCTCGCCTCCGACCGCACCATCAACGCCTGAGAGCAGGCCACGACCAGGCCAAACACGCCTCACCCGCTATCACGCACCAACTCGTAAGCTGCGAGGCTGGTACGAGGAGCGGATCAGTTGGCAGCCGATGTGTGCAGCGGGGGCACGGTCTGCCCGAGCTCTTCGGCCTATCGAGTGGTCCACCAAATACTACTGTCGCCTTCTACGCCCTTCCATGCCATATGTGCCATGCCGCCGAAACTGTAAACTCCGGGGCCTTGAGAGGTTCCTGCCCCGTTGACTCTTACCTGTCCGGTGAATTCGCTACCATCGAAATAGCTGTAGTAGATACCTGGGTCGCTCTCGATCCCCTTCCACGCCAAGAGAATTCGGTTGCCGTGTATAATCGCTGATGGTCCGTGAGTAGTACCAACGAAGACTGGAACACCTCCCTCAGTCGCCGTTTCGGCATAAGTGACTGCTTGTTGAGGTCGCCATATCGGGTTGAGATCATCCTGCCAGGTGTAATAGATATGTGAATCGTCCTCAACGCCCTTCCAGAACATGTAGAGCCTATTGAGGAAGGTGACCAGAGTAGGTGAGTCAGTTGTCCCGACGCCGGCGACTCGAACCTGGGGCTCCCAGGCTGCCCCCGTAAGTTGCGACCAGTAGATGCCGGGATCATCTCCGATGCCCTTCCACGCCATGTAGACGGCACCGTAAGTGGCAACAGAGGGGCGAGTGCTTGATCCTACATCTGGGATTCTTTTCGGGCTTGTCCAGGAAATTCCGTCACTGGTGGAAAAGTAGAGGCCTTCGTCGCCCTCGACCCCCCTATATGCCATCAGCAGCCCCATCGAAGCTCCGTCACTCAGCGTAAAGCTGGTCAGGGATGGGCTATGCGTAGAGCCAAAGGGCCCTTCAATGCGCTTTGGGGGTGTCCAACTGTCAGGCCCGAGGGTCGACTCGTAAAGTCCCGGGTCGTCTTCAATTCCTTTCCAAACCATGCGCAGACTTATGGTGGAGCCTGTGAATGTCACCCGACCAGCAGCGGCCAGCGTCGGCCGGTCGGTGGTCCCGCGGTCACCGAGAGATGTCTGGGGGCGCCATCCATACAGATTGCTATACGCATCACGAGACTCAGCATCGATAACCAGCGCTCCCCCGTCGTAAGGATACATGAGCGACGCGGGGTCGTTCGAATGGGAAAGGCCAATGACATGGCCGATCTCATGGAGAGCAACAGACTTCAATTTGTTGAGCGTCCACACCTCATGACTGTCGAAGCAGAGTGTGCCATCCTCCGGATACCCCGCAGAGGCTGCGGTCCCATCCTTGCTATCAAAACTCGGGTCCAACTCAGTACCACCGAAAGCAACCTTGATGTCACCGTTGCTGGCAACGGGGGTGAAGGTCAGCCATCCACCCAACTGCCAATCATTGAAGGCCTGACTGACAGGGATTCCGACCTCGGCGGGCGTTAGTCCGTCGGTAACTGCATTCGTAGGGTCGATCGAATACGTAAGCGCGTTCCGCGACCAACGACCTCCTGGAGATCCATAGGTCTGAATCTGCAGGTTCGTGACAATCTTGTCGGGGACGGCACAGAATCTGCGGCTGGACATTGCCGTCACGCCGTCAGGCGCATTCAGGAGAGTGGTCACACCGACGATATCAAGACTGAGCTGAAAGGCGGGAAATCCCTGACGGAAAAGCACATATCCTGCGGCGGGCACCACAGCCAACCTATGCACTCCCGGCGACAGTGGGCCACCTGAATAGGTTAGTAGCGATGGAAGAACGCTGCCGGAAATTTCGCCGGTATTCAATGTGATTTTGTAGCCGTTGATGGTGAGAGTGCGGCCGTCGGCGTGCGCGAAGCCGGCGTAACGTGAGTCGACGATCACGTTGCCGTCCACGCCGAGCGTGAACTTGAAGTCTGCGACGATGCCTGCCGCCGGTTGAAACAGATATCCGGCTGCGGGGATGTAGGTCACCTCGTGGGTTTCCCCCGGCGGCAGTTTGGGGGCGTAGTGAAAGAGGTTGGCCGGGAGCAGCCCGTGGGAGAGCTGCCGCCCATCAATACGGACTTTGTAGCCGTTGATGGTGAGAGTACGGCCGTCGGCCTGCGCGAAGCCGGCGTAACGTGAGTCGACGATCACGTTGCCGTCCACGCCGAGCGTGAACTTGAAGTCTGCGACGATGCCTGCCGCCGGCTGCAGTTTGTACCCAGCCCCAGGTACAAGTCTCAGCTCATGGGGATGGTGCGGAGTGAGAACTCCTGCCTCAACCAGCATCGGCAGCAGACCATGCGAGAGGGGCGTGCCGTCGATTTTGATGGCGAAACCGCGCACGACTAGCGTATCGGTGCCCCTACCTCCGAGGAAAGCATCGCATGTACCCGGATATTCGACGAGACCGTCCTGGGTGACTGTGAAGCGAAAACTCGCTAACAGGCTCGACCCTACTTGAAAGCTATATTCACCTGACGGCAAGCGAACAGTAGGCGAATCGACGCCATCGATCCACCCGGCTTCATTCCCGGGGATCAAGAAGCGCGTGTAAGACAGGCTGCTTGTGTCAATGCTTATGTCGAACATATTGCGGCCTCTTACCCAGATGGGGAAGTTCCTCAAGCGGTGAGGAATACAGTGGAAGGGGGCAACCCGGGCCTACGTTCAGCCTCCCATCAGCTCGCTAAGATCACAACCGGATGCTCCCCAAGCTGGAGCCCCCACCTGCGGGTTGGGCCACTACACATGCCGAAGACCTCGCGAGCCCTACTTTAGATGCCGCCCACGGTCTCACCACATCATCGCTCCGCATGCCATGCGAGCGGCGTGCGTCGAGAATGGATAGTGACGGTGGAGTGGCTGGGTTCCGGCGATCGATGGGCCTTTGGCAGCCTGACGCCCATCCGTTCCACGCCGCTCATGCCATGGGACGTAACCGTCATGCCTTCATGCTGGCGGCTACTGATCACCCTTGTCAGTTCTTCATCTGGGGGACAGAGTGAGTGCCAGATGTAGTGCCCTGCGCCGGTCGATGGCCACCGTGGGCGCAGGTGTATTGACGGCGGCTAGCCTGCTGGCTGCGCCCAGTGCGCCAGCAGCGGCACACGGCGCTATCCCTATCGAAGGCCAGTCATGCTGGGTGGATGGCTTTCCTCCTGGGGGCGCCCCGTCGGTCGGTGGATCCCCTATCAAATACAGGTGGAACCACAGCAGCCCCTATGCCGGGGCTCGGTATGACAGGTGCGCCAAAACTGTGACGCTATATTACGGCGGTTTCGGCCCGTTCCTAGAGAGTAGCTATGAATACTACGCAATAGCCTACGTATCCCCACGCCAACTGGGTTGGCAGGAGAGCAGAGTTGGTCTTGGACTGCGGCGCATGATGAAATTTTACGTATACCACGGCGACTACAACTTCAAAGTCAAAGCGTGCCGAGACATAAGGGGTGGTTGGTTCACGCTGCCAATGTGTACATCCTGGTCGCCGCAGATCTACCTGAATGCTCGCTGAGGGCTCGCGCAACTGGCATGTGTTCCTATCCCGTTGCTCTTCTACGGCGAACTGCGCATGTCTTGTCGGCCGCAAGCGGACTGCCCCTCATTCTCGGTCTCTCGGCCGCCAGCACCCAAGAGGTGACCCGTGATCATGGGTCACCAAGCGAGACATACCCCCACCGCGGCCGCCACTTCACACCCCAGCATCGTCACGCCGACAAGGCCGACGACATACCTGAACTGCGAAAGTGGCCCGCGGCAATCGCATCGGCGTCCGCATCGCCCGCACGGGCATCGAGTCCTCCGAGCGACTCGGACGACGCAGATGGGTCATTGAGCCTCTTCAGCGTTGCCGCTCCAGGGTGAGAATTGGCTGTGGCGATTGACGTCATGCGGTTGGGGCTGCAGCGGGACCTGCGGAAGATCCGCCAGGACTTCAGGCAGGCCACGCCGCGCTCAACCGGTGCCCGTGCCGCGGCCAGAGCCCGGTTGACGGTCTTCTCGGTAGGGGTGAGTTCCCGCAGGGGCCTGCGTTTGATGCCCGTGGTCAGCCAGGGGCCACCGCCCTGGTAGGCGAGATCGGCCAGGATGGGGACACCCTGGCGCTCGCAGATGCGGATGATCCGGTGGGTGCGGGCGGCGGTCAGGTCGTGGGAGCGGCCCGGCAGCGCGGGCGAGAGCCACAGCAGCAGGCCGTCCGGATCGGTGACTACCTGCAGGTTCACCCCGTGCCGGCGGTGCTTGTGGGAGTAGTCGGCCCGTCCGTCGCCGACCCGGTCGCACTCGGCGAGCGTGCCGTCCAGGAGGACGAAGTCCGGATCCTGCTCACCCAAAACCTTCAGCAGGCCCGGTGCACGGTCGGCGAGGAGGTCGATGACCGGGCTTGGTGTAGGCGTGGGCGGTGGACTCGCTGATCCCGAACCCGGCAGCGACCTTCGCCAGGGTGGTGTGCTCGCGCAGGTACACCAGTGCCACTATCGCGCGCTGGGACGGACGGAGCTTGCAGCGGCGGTCACCCTCACGGGTGACGATGAGCATGGTGACCCACTCCACGAGCGCATGTGGCAGGTCGAGTGCGGCAGGATGGATGACCAACGAGGCCCCTGAGCAGCGTGGTTGAGACGTCAGACATCTCGATCAACTGCCCAGGGGCCTCGCTCGTTGCGCTTCATGGCCCGTCACCCGATCGGTGGCCCGCTCGAAGAAGCTCAGTCAGTCAGTCAGTGTGTACTCGATCTTCTTCACGTAGCCGTTCACGTTCAGAGTCATCCACACATGTGCATCGCTGACGTGCTTTGCTTTCTGGGTCTTTGAGAAGCAGCCGACCTGAAACCCGTTCTGGAGGGGGGATGAAGCGCATCTGACTCTGCCGCCGAGGTTGGTTTTTATATAGGTGTTGGTTTCGCCGTGAATCTGAACCTGTCTTCCGGTGTGGTTGACAAGGATAAGGACGGCCTGACGGTCACCGCCGCTGTTACGGACGACGCATGCGCGCATGCGCAGTCCGTCTGCGGCGGGGTGGTCGACGACTGCTCCGCATTTCCAGTTTCCAGTGGTCTCTTCAACCACATGCCATGCAACGATCGGAGGAGGCCGTGGTCTGGCGATCGCCGGACCAGCGGCCAGAAGTACGGCGCAGCCTGTGGCGCTTGCTGTTGCGAGCAGCTTTGTTGTCGAGCGCATGAGCGTCCTTTCCGTGATGGGTTGAATCACTACCTCGGCTCCGCCGAAGGTCTATGATCCCGTTGGCTGTTCAAGCTGGCGGGTAAACAAGTGTGATTTCGCGGCTGAGGCCCGTCTCGTCGGCATCGGGATAGAGGGACACCTCCCCGTCTGACCAGCGGACGATGAAGTCGTCGGGGTGGTCGTTTTCGGTGTAGTCGCCGGCGGCGATGACAGTGGCGTGGGTCCACAGGTCGTTGGGCTTCTTGACCTGTACTTCGCCGTGCAGGCCGGTCTGGTCGATGTCCTTGTAGATGGTGAGTTCGCCGTCCTTCCAGCGGACCATGAGGTCCCACTGGGCGTTCCCGGTGAAGTCTCCGGCGGCGATGCTGGTGGCGTGTTTCCAGACGCTGTTGCCTGCGGCGAGCTTCTTCTCGCCGTGGAAGCCGTCCTTGTTCATGTCGGTGTAGAGGGAGACTTCGCCGTCGGTCCAGCGCACCAGGAGGTCGTCGGTCCATTTGCTGCCGCTGGTGTAGCGGCCGGCGGTGATGGACACGGCGTGTTTCCACAGGGCGTTGGGTGGCTGGATCTGGTGCTCGCCGTGGAAGCCCTGTTCATCGACGTCGGGGTAGAGAGTAAGTTCTCCGTCGGTCCAGCGGACCATGAGGTCGTCGGTGTCTTCGCCGGTAAAGTCGCCCGCGGCGATGCTCTCCGCGTGGGTCCATACGCCGCCGGGGCCGGCGAGTCGTATCTCCTTGTCGAAGTTGTCCTCGTCTTCTCCGGCGCCTCTGTAGAGGGTGAGTTCGCCGTCCGACCAGCGCACGACGAGGTCGGAGTAGTCGAAGCCGCCCGCGTTGCTCTGTGTGAAGTAGCCGCCGGCCAGCACCTTGGCGTGTTGCCAGGTCGATGCGGATCCCAGGACGCCACGGCCGGCTGGGGGACGGTTGTTGACGGCGTCGTCGTAGAGCTTCTTGGCGTCTGCGTCGAGATAGGAGCTGTAGGAGACGTCGTCGACATTGCCGCCGGTGTGCCAGCCGCCGATGACCCCGATGAGTCCCCAGCCGTTCTCCTTCTTGACGAGGAACGGGCCGCCGGAGGCTCCGCCCGAGTAGGCCTTGCACTCGATACGGAGGAAGCTGCCGGGGATTTTGGCGTCGGTGCTGTTGTAGCGGACGGTCTTGTCGGTGCAGTCCAGGGGTCGCTGCAGCACGTTGGGGTAGCCGATGAGACGGACGGGCTTGTGCTCGTAGCCGGCGTTGATCTGGAGTTCTGCGGCGCCGACGACGTCCTGGATGTTCTTGCCGCCTCGGGGTTCCAGCTGCAGGAAGTTGAAGTCGAGGTCGGCTGCGGCGTCAGGGCCCTGTGCCAGATAGCGGCTGTCGACGTAGATCCGGCCCGGCTTGACGGTGAAAGCCCCGAAGGGCTTGTTTCCATTGTCGTACTGCGGAACGAACGTCAGATTCTTGCGTGCGTCCTGGTCGTCGAAGCAGTGCCCGGCGCTCATGACGAGATTCTTGCCTGGGCTGCTCACGACCGTTCCTCCGCAGAATCGGCCAGTGTCCGTGCCGTCGCTGAAGAAGAAGGTCCCGACAATCGGAATGCCTTCGAACTGCTTGCTGGGTGATGCTGCTAATCCGCGTGGTGCAGGACCACCGTTGCCTTTTCCGCCTTCTACCGGCTGCGCCGCGCGCATCCTCTCGGGTGTCCAGTAGGCGTCCGCGTCAGCAGGGGTGAATCCGCGGGCATCGTTGTCTCCCGCGGCCGGGACGGGTATGGGCGGTGGTGCGGGTTCCGCATGCGCTTGCGGTAGCGGCAGCACCGCAAGCGCCAGTCCGCTCACGAGGACCGCGAGCGCTTTTCGTACGTGCACGTTGCTTCTCCGTGGTCAAAAGAGAGGCAGATCACTCTGTGTGGCGTGATCCCCCTTGAATGCGCCATGATCGTAAGATCATGCGTTACATAAAGGGGGAAGCATGTTGAATAGGTGGCGTGTCAGCCATGTTCTGGCTTTAGCTAGCTCATTCTTGATCGTCGCTTCAGGGCCAGGGTGGGCGGATCAAGTGCCCTTCCCCGACAGTGGGGACGCCACGTTCGCCGGCCCGGTCAGCCCCGGCGGGTACGTCAGCGTCAGCGTCAAGGAACGGCCGGGAAACCCGCACCCGTCCGGCGTGACGGTGTCCAGCCCAGCGCTCGCGGAGGACAGCGTCCTCGGAGACACCGGTCGCGCCTGGGTCGGAGCAGCGCACGCTGTCGCCAAGGTCAAACCAGGCACATACAAGGCCAAGTTCACCTTGACCTACCGCGATGTCCCATGCTGGAACGAAGAAGACAGGGACAGCGTCTGCGACTACGACTCCACCATTGTGTGGAGCGAGTTGCACGTAGAAGCTCTCAAGGAGAGCAAAGCGAGCGGATGGGGATTCGGCCCAGGCGTCGCACTGGGCGCCGGAGCCGCTGTAACAGCCACAGCGGCAGTGCTGGCCGCTCGACGACGAACCACAAAGGGCAGTCGTCCCTCGTGACCTCAACTCCCGTGAGACGCCGCATCACTGCCACCTGCTCCAAGTCGAGTAGGAGTGCCGGTCCAAACGCCCCACGTGCATCTCACAGCGCACCGTCGTCGACTGCCCCAGCCCGGCCGTGCACGAGGGCGCTTCGGCTGATCGGGCGGCATCGGCTGCCTGACGCACGAGTGGAACAGGGCCGGGATCTTCGTCGGTTCCCTGAGCGTGCAGGCCCTTGCGTGGCGCTCGCAGCGCATCAACCTGCTCAGCTGACTTTGTTCATGAGAAGGTTCAGGTCGATTGGCTCGATCAACGTGGCGCTCCAATACGGACTGCTGGGGCGGCGGGTCAGGAGATGCGGTGCTCAGGGCGCAGGGCCAGGCCGCGGTCCAGGAACTGCCCGGTGTCGTCCGGTCCGAGTCCAAGGGCCCGCGAGACGGCTGTGCCTTCGTCGTCGTGGACGAAGGCAAGCCGGATCTTGCGGCTAGCGGGATTGGCCATGGTCTAGCGGAGACTACGCATCCCTGCGCCGTAGCCTGTGCCATATCCGTCGGGTTGGGCTGAGGGAAGCGAACTGTGCCCCGTTGAACGCCTGATGACTTGCGATGGTGTCGGGGTGATTGGGGCCGTTTGGCGAGTTCTAGGCGCGGCAGATCGCGAGTAAGTGTGGTGATGGCTGTCTGGGCATCGAGGCTATCGAGATGGCAGCCCAGGCCGTGGTGCGGGCCTCATCCGAACACGATCTAGTCGGCCTGCGGCCAGCGATGTGGGTCGCTGTCGGCGGCGCCAGAGCAGGACGCGCTGTTCCCGGAGTATCTACGGTCTCCATCCAGGCTATCCGCGCTGCGACAGCGGCCCCACCACCTCGCTGTCGCCAAGAGATCGGCCTCACGCTCGCGCTCCACCCCATCCAGTACACGAGTGGAGCGCTCGTCCTACGGCTCGGAAGAGAACCAGCCAAACGCCATAGGAACCCCGCCTCATCCCGACAGCAACGCCCCGAAAACTCGGGAAGTTCTAACAGCCGTGCCGGTATGGCTGGTTCTCCCGCACATGCATGACGTCAGCGTCTGCGCCGGACGGGGCATCAGCGCAATTTACGCCTCAGGATCTGAGTAGCGTGATGATCGCCCTACGCGAGAGATGTGAGGAGATCAGGAGCCGGCCGCTCGGCGCACCAAGAAGACGTCCCGTCTGTGCTACTGCGCGCCCCCCTCTTGCCCTTGGCAGGGCGGTTCGCTTGCCCAATGCTGTCCTGATGTCGTTACCGGGGGGGGGTGGCGTGAAGGCACGCGTCGTGGTTCTTGTTGTGCTGGTGATCGCCGCCATGTGCTGGCCAGGCGGGGCATGGGCTGTCACGGAGCCGGAGAAGCGGGACTGTGAATCCGAAGCGCTGTCCAACGCTACTGGGGTGGCATCGATCCGCTTGGACCACGACGGACGGACTTTTACGAAGGTTTCCAGTGTGCTGACCTTGCGGGTGCCGGGGACGTGGCCGCATGCCACCAAGCTGCTCTTCGGAGAGGGTTCTGAAAGCTATCGCATGGCGATGCGCTGCCTCGTGCGCGGCAGCGACGCACACGTCGAGTGGTGGGGCGAATGGCGTCAGCGCAATCCGGTGGTGACGCCGGTGGGCAACACCGGCGACGTCAAGGTCACTGTTGCTTCCTACGGATGGATTGATCAGCGACAAACGCTGGTCATGGGCTCCTGGACGATCACAGCAAGGCGGACGACGTGGTCCATCGCCTTCACCCCACCGACAACGCTGTACGCCGTCAGGTGGCAGAACATCACAGTGGACCCTGGCACCCCGGGCGCCACATATGCCTTCCCCAAGCCGGCTACGGCAACAGGCGACACGGCGCTCGTGTGGAAGGAGGCTGGCGATCGAGGCGCTCCGAACTACGTGGAGGTGCGTCTCGTACCGGCCTGGCCACGTTCTTGGGCAGCGCAGGACGACAATTTTCCCTACTCCGTCGCCAGTTGGGGTGGTGAACTGCTCTGGCAGCTTGCCCTGGTAGGAACGTTGTGGTGGGCCATCGTCGTCTTCCCCCGGCACGGCGTTGCCCACGCTGGCGTAGAACGAGTGCGAACCAACCTGTGGCTGTGGTCATGCAGTCTGCTGGTAGTCAATTTCATCGCCTTCGGCGATGACCTCTACTTGAAGTGGCACCGGGTTTTCGAGAACGACGCAAACTGGCTGCCGCAGACGGCCTACGCGCCCTACGGCTGGATCACCACCGCTGCCGCCGGCACCGTACTGCTGCTCTTCGGCCGCCCCTCGCCCCGTATCGTCGCCCTCGGCGCTCTTCTGATGACTCTCGTCGTCACACCGTTCCTCTGGGTGATGACCGGTGGTCTGAAAACGACCATATTTGCGCAGCCAATGGCGGACCTCCACCCCTCTGTCGTGGCCGTGCTCTTGGCCTCGTGTGGTTCGTCAGGGCTCCTACTGATCGGCACCATCGCAGCCGCTTGGCGGCTTGCCCGGGACGGAGGCCTCTTCGCCCGCCCCCGGAAGGCGGAACTACAGCTGCTACCGACCGTGCTGGGCGTGACAATCGCTCTAGCCGGGCTCGGGGTCTGCTTCGTTGCCGCCAGGGAACTACAGTGGCAGCGCGCCTCGTGGCCCAGTGCCCTGATCAACCCGGGCCCCGATGGTTATGGCGAGTTGCACTGGGCTCAGCTGCGGCATGACCTGCTGTGGTTCAGCACGCACGTGCAGAGTTGGTGGATGGGAAAGATCTGGGTCCTGAGCGGGCTGGCGATCCTGGCCGTGCTGCGAGTCCGCTGCGCGAGCTCGACGCCCGGAGTCATTGCCCGTTCCCTGCCGGGGGCCGTCGACCGGCTGCTTCTGCTGACCTTCTTTCCCTGCATGGTGGGCATGGCGATTGGCGTCTACACCAACAGTGGTGCAGTGGTCTGGCTGTGGTTCTTCCTGTACCTCGTGACGCCGGCCATCGTGTTGCGCGCAGTAGCCCATCGCACCGTCCTATCCCTCCAGACCGCCGGGGCCGGCATCCCACTCGGTGAAGCCCTGGCAGCAACGGACCGCACCGCTCTCGTCGACAAAGCCCGGCGATACCGGGAGATCCACGCCCAGTTGCGCCGCCTCGACCGTGGTCAAGCCGACGAGGAAAGCGTCCAGCGACGCCAACTGGAGCCGCGACTTCGAGCTCTGCACCGTCTGCGCTCTCCACGCATGCGGCGCGACCTGCTGCCACCCGGTGTTTCAGTCGTCGATGCGGCCCTGAGTCTGGGGCCGCGGGACAGCTGGTGGAGCAACGGGGTGCGAGCAGCCCGGATTGCGCAGTGGATCGCTCTGCCGTTCAGCGGTGTTCTGATCTGGCAGAGCATGTTCTACGGCGACGCGCTCACCGGCACCCTGTATGACAGCTTCGGTCTTCCCGACGCATTGCTGGAGTTCGTCTTTTGGCAGGTCGGCTACGCGTCCGCGGGCTTCCTCCTTGGCGCCTACTGGTACCAGTTGCCTGGGCGCCGGGGGCCCGTCAAAGCCATCCCTCTGAGCATCGCGTATACGGCGCCCATTGGTCTGTTCGCCCTCGGCAACTGGGCCCTGGATGAGGAGCAGACCAACCTCGCCCTCGGATCCGCAGCGATGCTCCTGGTCCTGACGCTGACCGGCATCGTCATGGATCTCGACACCTTCCGTACCGAACGCCGCTTTTGGCAAAGCAAGCTCGAGCTACTCCTGTCCGTCTATCAGATGCGCTACTTCTCCCTGCAGGGGGCGTGGATCCTCGCACAGCTCGCGGCGCTCGCCACCATCTGGCAGCTCTTCGACGACCCCGCAGGCCCACCCGTCAACGAGACCAGCAAGTAAAAGACCAATCAGATGCAGCGCAGCCCGTGCAAGATCTTGAGGGCAGGGGGCAAGGCAGGCCGCTGCAGCGTCTGTTCGTCCATCCAGCGAGCGCGAGCTTGCGAAGGCGGCCGATGCCGAGCACGGCGTGATACGCCCTCGCGACGGACCGGATGGCGCAGACCAGCACGAGCACCGCGGCCGGAGGCAGCTCCACCACCACGATCATGCTCCCTGCTGGTAACCATCGCCGTCGCCCGCCGGGTCATCCTCCACAAGCGCCGCACCGCCGACATCGCGAACGACGACCTCGGCGAGCTGATCATCCGGCTGCGCACCGCCGACATCGAAGCCCGCCGTCTCGCCGCGCTCCCCCGCCCCGCAGACGAAGACGACTTCCGCGAGATCGAACGGCTCACCCCCCATCTGGACAGCCTCCGCACCGCATTCTTCGCCCTCCACGCTGGCGGGCTCCACGCTCAGACCGGGGGCGTGGCTGTTGTCAGCGCGCTCTTTGAGCGCTTCGGCAGTGATCTCCCGCATCTGTAGCACCCTTTCCTGGGCAAGGTGGCTGGCGTAGTGCGGCGGCAGGGCAATGGTCAGGTGCCGGGATACGGTCCTGGTCGGTTGACCCGATCGGCGCGGTGCAGCCGAGGCGGACGCGGGTGTCGATGACGATGCCCACCGCATCGTTGCCGGAGATCGACAGCGTTGCGGAGCAACACCGTGGCAACGGTCTAAGGCTCGAGGCTCGTGAACAGTCAGGACTGCTCACCGACAGTCGGCGTGGCCTGTGCAACAGAGGCCGGTGTGGCTCGGGTTCCCCCATCACGGACTGCAACAGCCCTGCGTTCATCCATTCTGTGATTGCTCGCTCGGCAACCGCCGCAGCGGGCGACTGCCGCCTCCTCGTGGGGGCTTGGATGGATGGGGGGACTCCGTGGACCGGCCTTTGTTGTCGCTGAGATCGGCTCTGGTGTTTCTGCTTGCCCTGCTCGCCGGCACGGCGTCAGGAGGATTGGTGGCAGTGGCCGGGGAGGGCATGCCGCGCAGCGTTCTTGCGGGCCTCGCTGTCGTGGGTCTGGCGGTGCCCTTCTTTAACCGTCTTATCGACACCGAGACCAGTCCGGTACTGCCGTCGTCCACGGCTTCCGGCACCGTGGAGGAGGCGAACAATGGGTGAGCTGCGCCCTCTGGGCGATGGCCTCAGCGACGCTTCGCGCGCCTTGGCCGAGGCACTTCGAGAGATGTTCGAAGGTCTGCAGGTGTCTGTTCGTCGGTACGCGGCGCGGCGTCAGCGCGACCCGGGTACGTTCTCGCGCTATCTGAACGGGACCCGCTTACCGCCGTGGCAGGTCATCACGGACCTGTTCGCGGATCTCGCTGAGCACCGTGGAACCGCGGTCACTACCGAGGCCATTGAGTTCGTGCGGGGGCTGTACGGATCGGCCGTGGACGCTGCCTCCTCCCCCAAGCACGCGGTAGAGATCCTGGAGCAGCAGCTGGCAGACGCTGACCGGGTCTCCCGGCGGTCCAGCGTCCGCGGTGACGTTTTGGGTGATGCGCTGCTGGACCGGACGCAGCGCATCGCCGACCTGGAGACGCGGCTCAACCAGCTGGAGGCCGACCGCATCGCAGAGCGGAAGCGGGCGGACGAGCTCGCGGCAGCCCACCCCGATGTCTCCGGCCTCCTCCAGGAGCGTAAGGCGCTGCAGCTGGAAGTCGAGCGCCTCGGTGCGGACCTCACGGAGGTTCGCGCTCAGCGGGCCGCTGCGGAAGGCCGCTGCAATCTGCTCGAACGCCAGCTGGAAGCGGTCGAGAAGGCCACGGCGGCTGTATTGCCCCCCGCGCCGCAAGGCATGCCCAAGATCCTGATCGTCGATGATCAGCCGGACAATCTGCTTGCGATGACCGCGGTTCTAGCGACGCTCGATCAGGGGCTTGTCACCGTGTCTTCCGGACGGGAGGCCCTTAAAGCGCTCCTCGATCATGACGACTTCGCCGTTATCATCATGGACGTGCAGATGCCGGAGATGGACGGCTACGAGACCTGCGCCCACATCAAGCGCCGGCCCCGGACCCGGGATGTCCCCATCATCTTCCTGACCGCGATGGGCGTGGACTCGGAACACTCCGCCCGCGGCTATGCAGCCGGTGCTGTCGACTACATCAGCAAGCCCTTCGATCCCTGGGCCCTGCGCGCCAAGGTCGCCGTGTTCACCTCCATCTACCTGGAGCGGCGCACCCAGCAGGGCGGCCCATAGCGTCGACCCGGCCTTGCTGGTGTGGATGCGACTCCTGCCGCTCCCCCCTGTGGCTGACGTGTGATGGCCAACAGGGCTTCGGGCAGGCCTGCGGAGGGGGGCGGTCACGCAGACCGCCCCCC
>NZ_JBHXSL010000089.1:0-17324 GCF_042714725.1 Streptomyces sp. NPDC058685 | reverse complement strand
GGCCCACACCCGCGTTATGTGGTGGCGTGATCTTGTGTGACTTCCTTCCTGTGACGGGGCTTTCGGGCCCCGATGCCGGGACCCGGCTAGGTCCCGTCTCCGAGGTACGGAAGCGGCGGCCCGAGTGATTGGCTTCCGCACCTCAGAGGCAGGCGCTAGACGATGCCTACGGGGCGGCGGCTCACTTGTGGCCGCCGGCCTTCCGGGCGGCTGCTTGGTAGCGGCGCGACACGACGGACTCGCTCAGACCGAGAAGCTCCGCGACATCGACGCCCTTCATTTCCAGCAGGACCCTGCAGGCCCATACGGTGTATTCGGCGTCGTTTGCGATGGCGTTCTGGACTTCGCGGAGCAGCTCGATGAAGCGCACCGTGGCGGCCGTGGGGTCCGACTCGCCGCGTCGTGTCAGCCACGCAGATGAGATGTCGCCGACCTCTCCCAGGGGCATCTCGACCATCTTCTTGCTCTTGCGGATCTGGTCGATCATGAGGTTCGTGGCGATCGTCATCGCGTAGGCGATCGGACGGCCGGTGAAGACGTGACCCCTCGCGACCTGCCGGCACATGCGGTAGAGGGTCTCCTGGGTGAGGTCCTCCGCGGTGGGGACATCCCTGGTCGCCCGCAACAGCATCCGGTAGATTGGGTCGTAGCAGTCCTTGACCAGCGCCGTTGCATGGGGGATCTGCTCCGGGGTCAGTCGCAGTGACTGCGGACTGGCCCCCTTTGGTGGGTCACCTCCGTGCTGGTCGTTGTCTTCCGGCTTGTGGAAAGCGGCCATTGCAACTCCATTTCTTCGGGTCGCTACCTAGGTCCACGCCAGAAGGGCCGGAATCTTGCACGGAGATGCGTCCTCTTTCGGAGGACATCCCGAACAGGAGTTCAAAGAAATTGGTGAACTGCAGAAACGACGTTGCCGCAGCGTGGCGCGCGGAGGGCGAGGGGGCCTGAACCGGTCGACTGCGCGCGGATGATCACCGGACATCCCCGGCAGGGAGGGCCAACCACTCGATCGTGGTGATCAGCAGGGGTCAGTGGCGACAACTGGGCCGGATCGGGATGGAGTTGGACTGACTGCGGCCTGTGACGTCGCATTTCTGTCTAGTACACGCTCCGTCACGAGGAGCGCTACGGTATGTACCGAGCGGCACGGTGGGGGCGTAGTGCACAACTTCCGGGCCTCCCCGTCATCGCACGTGACGTTGAAACCAGCGCCCCACCTTTAGATGCGGGCGGAGAGGCTTGAGGTGAGAAGTGCGGACAGAGTTCGGTGATCTTGTGGTCGAGCAGGCCATCGTCCACGTGGTGCCCAAGCGCATTCGTGGAGAAGAACTCGCCCCAATCGAACTCAGTCAGGCCGTATGCCAGTTCGACGACACGGTGCGGACGCAACTGCAAGCGAGACTTCGCGGTGTTCTCGACCGGCTGGCGCGGGAGGTCGTGGAGGATCCCGAGATCGAAGCCGGCGTCCCGGATGCCGTGCGTGCGTTTCTGAATGACAAGCAGGATCTCGTCACGGTCTCGGGCGAGATCGCGCACCTGCTGCGTGACAATCAGACCGCATCCAGCCCTGCGGGCCTGCTTCTTGTCGCCACCGCTCGGCTCGGTGACCAACCGGCGTTGCTAATGGTCAAACTCGAGCAGGAAACTGGCATGCAGGCCAAATCGATCATTACTGACGGTCTGCGCACCTTCGACATGCAGTTCTTCGCTGACCTGCTGTTCACCGAGCGGTCCAAGGTCTACAAGGTGGCTCTGTTCTCGCAGGACGGGGCCGCAGCGGAGAAACTGGAGGGGTGGGCTGCCGACGCGCAACTGTCGGGCAAGACCGTAGCCAGGTTCTTCCTGGAGAAGTTCCTCGGCTGCCGGCACAAGAACGACCCGCGCGAACTCACCCGCCGTTTCCACGACACGGCCATGGCCTGGGTCAATACCCACATTTCGGATCCCGACGTACGCATGGAGTACGTCATGGCGGTCATGGTGGAGCTGCAGAGCACCACGGCCGCGCTGGACCTCAACACGTTCATCAGCAAGCACCTGCGTAGCGTGCATCGCGACGACTTCGCCCAGTTCCTCGAGGAGAACGACGTCTCCGTCCGCGTCTTCGACAAGGACATCGAACTGGTCGGCAACCGCCTGCAACGGATGAAGGTGGAGTTGTCCAATGGCGCCTTCCTCGTCACGCCGGTGGAAGCCGTCCAGGATGGCAGCATCGAAGTAGAAGACCTCAAAGACGGCCGGATCCAGGTCACCATGCCCGGCACTGTGACCAAGACCAGCACCTTCGCCGGAACGGGGCGTCGCTCCCAGCCGAAGGCAGAGGTGAAGTCCAGCCGGCAGCCCGCTCCAGCAGGTGGCGACGCCTCGGTTCCCGCAGCCCGGTCCGAGGCTGAGCACCGTCAGCAAGACGGCGGCACCCCTGCAGGCCAGGCATGATCATCAGGTTCCACCAGCCCTGGGACGACCGACGATGACGTTGACCATCGCGCAAGCCGTGCAGCGCTTCAAAGAGGAACGGGAACTCCTCGAGCAGTCTGCCAAGGCAACCGCTGATCACATCGCACGCGCCGCCGCCCGCAAGGAACTGGCCTGCACGGTGACCTCGCGTGCCAAGGAAGTCGAGAGCTTCGAGAAGAAGATCGCCCGCAAGGGATACACCGACCCCTGGGAGCAGATCACCGACAAGGTGGGGGTCCGGGTGGTGGTGCAGCATTCGGGGCTCCTGGACCCGCTCCGGGAAGTGATCACAGGCTGCCTTGAGATCATCAAGGTGGAGGACGACCGCAACAACAACGATGTAGCTCGTCTGCGCTACCCCCGCCTGCACATCCAGGCGGTCATGGCCGGCGGGGAGACCGACCCGGACGGCACCCCGTACGAGTGCGAGATCCAATTGCGCACTGAAGCCGTCGACTTGTGGTCGCGGATGTCGCACAAATTCCTCTACAAACCCGGTGTCGCCCCTCCTGCCGATGTCAGCCGCTCGCTGTACCGTCTTATTGCTCTGGTCGAGCTCTACGACCTCGAAGTCGAACGGGGAGCCGAGGCCATGTCGAAACACCCCGAGCTTGTCCGCGGCAGCCACCTACTCGATCTTGCCGAGCAGATTTATCAGACCTTCACCGACCACCCCTTCAGCCGGGAGCTGTCCTACGAGGTCGTCGACGTACTCGCCGACGCCGTCGACGACGAGACCTCCTACGGCGAGCAGCTCGCCGCGTTCACCGAAAACTATCGCGACCGCCTAGAACAGCTCTACGCCGACTACGGACCGCGCGGCTTCCATTCCCGCGAACACGGCCGCTATCTCTTGGCCAGCCAGCCGGAAAGCCTCATCATTTTCGAACGGCTGGCCAAAGCCCGCTTCGCACTGAGTGAAGCCTGGCAAGAGAGCGAACTGTCCGAGGCATGGCTGAACGACCTGGCCGAAGCCTGGGGAACAGCCATATGAGCAGCCCCACTCCGCTTCAGCCACCGACTCTGGCCGCCGCCACCGCCATGTTCATCGAGGTCCTCGTGGTCGGCATCGGCACCCTGACCACGCTGACCCTGCTCCTCATCGCCCTCATCGGTCCCGTGACCACAGCGAAAGTCGTACCCGCGACCGACTCCACGCTGGTGGCCGGATCAGCTCTCGCCGCCGCCTACGCCCTGGGAGTTCTCACCGACCGGGTCGCCGACGCCGCCTTCATGCCCATCGATCGCCGACTGCGCACCGCATCCTTTCCCACAGAAACTGCCTACGCGCGAGCCCGCCTGCAGTTGGCGGAGATCCCCTCCCTCGCCGCCCAGGCCGACTACGCGCGCTCCCGTACCCGGATCTGCCGCGGCTGGGCCCTGAACACCACAGCCTTGGCCCTCACTTCGACCCTGGCGCTCCTGCGCTACTCCTTCGATCGCCGTCCGCTCATCATCAGCGCCATCGTCGCCCTTGGACTGCTCATAGCCTTCGGCTTCTACCGCTCCTGGCACACGCTCACAGCCATCAGCTACAGCAAACTCGCCGAGCAGACAGCACTGCCCAGCCCTACCCTCCCCCACCCGACGCCAGCACCTCTACAGCCAGGCGCCGGAACCACCGGCATCCCGACCTCCGGATCATCAGGCTCAACGCCCTGACGGCCCAGCCCGAACCGCCGCAACAGCAAGATCCCCCGCGAAACGCCGCGGGGGATCTCCGCACGCAGGCCAGCCCAACACGGTCCCTCACGTGCCCGGTTCGGAGCGCCTGAACCAGCCGCGCTAGTGTCCTGCGCCAGAGATCCGTCGGCAGAAGCGGGCCAGGGAGTCGAGGATCTCTTCAGCTGTCTTGGTCCAGATGAACGGCTTGGAGTCTTCGTTCCAGTCTTTGACCCAGGCCCGGATGTCGGCTTCCAGCGCCTGGATGTTCTTGTGTGCGCCGCGGCGGATCATCTGGTGG
Organism: Streptomyces sp. NPDC058685; assembly: GCF_042714725.1. Lineage (NCBI taxonomy): Bacteria > Bacillati > Actinomycetota > Actinomycetes > Kitasatosporales > Streptomycetaceae > Streptomyces > Streptomyces sp. NPDC058685. The sequence continues at coordinate 12,904 of NZ_JBHXSL010000089.1, read as the reverse complement.
GCCAGGTAGCCGAACCACCGTTCGACCTGGTTGATCCACGAGGAGCCGGTCGGAGTGAAGTGCAGCTCGAACCGCGGGTGTTTGGCCAGCCAAGCCTTGATCGCCGGAGTCTTGTGGGTGCCGTAGTTATCCACGATCAGGTGGACCTGCAGGTGTGCGGGCACCTCCTTGTCGATCCGGATCAGGAACTTCTTGAGCTCCACGGCCCGGTGCCGGCGGTGCAGGGCCGTGATGACCTGTCCGGTGGTCACATCGAAGGCGGCGACTTCTCGTCCACCGACAGCACCACCGCACCCTCGGGCGGGTTGAAATACAGGCCCACGACGTCGTAGACCTTCTCCACGAACAACGGGTCCGTCGACAACTTGAAGGTATCCGCCCGATGCGGCTTGAGCTGAAACTGCCGCCAGATCCGGCCAACGGTCGACTTCGACAAACCACTGTGCTCGGCCATCGATGTCCTCGACCAGTGGGTGGCGTTCTTCGGCAGCTGTTCCAGCGTGGTGACCACCACCGCTTCCACCTGATCGACGCTGATGACGGGCGGCCGGCCCGGCCGCGGCTCATCGGCCAGCCCGTCCAGCCGCTCGGCGAGGAACCGCCGCCGCCACTTGCGGACCGTGTCCGCGGTCACTCGCAACTGTCGGGCGACCGCGGCGATCGGCGGTACCTCGGACCCCGCACACGCCAGCACAATCCGCGCCCGCAGGGCCAGAGCCTGGGCCGATGTCGCCCGACGCGTCCACCGCTCCAACACCGCCCGCTCGTCATCAGACAAGAGCAACGGCTCCAGGTTCGGGCCCCGACGAGGAACTGACGCACCAGCAGCAGAAGTCACACACCAACTAACGAGCAACTACTGGCGCAGGACACTAGGAATGGCCGGGCAGCTCGGTAGCGATCATTCTTCCGCAAAGTCTCCCGACGCAATGCTCCACCTAATCTCGTACCAAAAACTCCCCTCATCGTACGCCTCTTGGTCGACCTGGCGAACTACGCTCTCAAGTCCAAGCGCAGCGCTTTCCCACTCGTCATCTTCGGAATCTGAAGAATAAAAGGGGAAACGCTCTACCAGACTTGACAGACACGCGATGAAGTGACTCAGGGAAGTATTAACCAGACTCACCGAATCCATGGACTTCCCGGCCTCCAGAACACGACCCGTTGTCGGATCCAAGAGAATACTGCCAAAGAGACCAGTGGAACCGAACTTGAGGTACACCCTGTCGCCAATCACCACTTGCAACAACCGCTCGGAAGATCGGTAGACTTGCCCTACCGAACCTGCCGGAACCTCGAGTTCGCTACCTTGGTCCGAGTCGACGAGGCGAGTCATCGCGAAGGGCGGGCCTTCGTTGGCGGACTGCATATTACTTCCTTTGAAGTCATTTGAAAGGTGTGGAGCCTTTCGCGGAACCACCGCCCACCCTGACTCTACGGGGAGGTGAAGAGTTGGCGCATTGCGGCCGCGAAATCCTTGTTGGTCTGCGCACGGATCGCGTCGGTTGCTGCTCGATCCGATCCGTTCCATTTCCAGCTCCAAGAAACTTTCAGATCCTTGGTTAGACCCTTGCACTTATTCTGACAAGGTTCGCGCTCACTGTAGAGTTCCGTGATCTTTCGCTTGCCAGCTTGTGCAATAAGATCTTCCTCCGCGTGTACTGATGCGCTGGACCGGCCAATGATTATGTCACCATTATCGAGTCGCGCCGCGCCGTAGTTGCCACTCTTCCTCTTGTCGATCAGGCGCTGGAGACGGACTGATTGACTCAGTCCAGTACTTCCATAGGGTACCTGCGCGCTGCTGCCACTTCCGCTTGAAGCAGCGTTTGCCTCTGCTTCGCGGAAGGCTTGATTCAGACCGTTGTTGAACCGCTGGATCCCGTCAGCCGCTACGTACCCTCCGCCGACTGCCACACCAAGGCCCATGACGACGGCTGGAGCACCTGCCAGACAGCCGACTCCAGTTAGGCAGATCGCACCTCCACCAAGAACTTCTCCGGTGCCGGCGGCCATCAAGGCGAAGCCCGCCCCTGTTTCAGCAGCACCCCACCACACTTCGGGCGTTTGAAAGGCGGCACTGCCGTAGTTGATGACGGTGTCGGCCGGCCCCTCGAGCCAATCGGGAACGTGCCTGCGCCACCCACTTTCGCCCCCGCCGCCGTCCCCACCGCCGCTGGCAACGGAAGAGGTCCCACTGCTGCCGTCACAGCCGTTGCATCCATGCGATGGATCGTTTAGGGGCTTGCTCGGATCCTTGGACGGCTTATTGTTGCCGTAGTTGAGTCCGCCGCCACACTCATCCGGGGTCCTGCAGGCGGCAAGTCCTGTGGGATCACTGCTCGTTACTGGCGCGTTGTTCGCGTAACTGTAGCCGTTGAGCGACTGAGGCTGGTCGAGCGATAGAACAGGATCAACGCTGATGAACCGGCCGATATTCGGATCATACTCGCGAGCACCGACGTGGGTCAGGCCAGTTACGTTGTCTGCCGGTTTGCCCAAGAACCTCTTGTCATCGGGCCAGACTGCAGCCTCGATGCCTCGGTTAGCGCCGAAGGGAGTGGTGTAGCGCTTGACGGACGCGAGGGTTACGGCATCGATGGCAAGGCTAGAGGTGCCGTGGTGGTCGCCGGCGAGGAAGTTGAGTTTCGTTCCGGTGGTTCCGGCCGTGGCTGTTCGTACGGCGATGGTTTTGCCTGCGCCGGTGTAGTAGCGGGTGCCAGCGAGGGTCTTCGTTGTGCCCACGGTTGTGAGGCGGACTTCAGTGGCGCCCAGGTAGAGGACCGTTTCGCCGTTGGCGGTGGTGGGGCGTTTGATGAGCAGTTCGCCGCTCGCGTCGTACAGATAGCGAATGCCGATCGCGGGCTTGGTACCGGCGGCTGGTTCGGATGTGCCGACCAGTTTGCCTTCGGTGTTCCAGGTCAGTGTCTGCTGGGCCTGTGTCCCGGGGCGGCTCGTGGTGTTGCCGGTGGTGTCGTACGCGTAGCTATTGGTCTTCGTCCCCGTGACGGCCTTGGTGAGCGGGTGGGGCTGATTCGTCGGGGTGCCGTAGGTGTAGTCGGTGGTGGTGCTGCCCGAGGTTTTGTGCTGGGTCTCGGTCTTGCGCTGGCCGGCGCTGTTGAAGGTGTAGCTGGTCCAGTAGGGGGCGGCGCCGTCGAGGTTGGCTGTGGTGCGCCCTGATGCTGCGCAGTCGGCGGTCTTGGGGGTCCATGCTTCGGTCATCCGGCGGTGGCCGTCGTAGGTGAAGCACTGGTAGTCGGCCTTCGTGGTGCCGCCCTGAGTGGTGGCGTCAAAAATTGAGGTGACGTTGCCGGCCTTGTCCTGGGTGAACTTGAGTTCCTGCGGCATGTAGCCGTGGACGGTGTCGCTGACGTAGGACCGGCTGAGTCGCCGCGTGCCGGCCTCGTAGTCGAAATAGAGGTGCGACTTTTGGCCGGCACCGCTCATGCCCAGGGTCAGGTGTCTCGGGTCGCCGAGTTCGGAGTACTCGACAGCCTGGAGGTACTGGCTGGTGCCCTGCAGGGTGAGCTGTTGTCCGAGGGCGTTGTAGGTGTTGGAGGTGAACTCCGAGGGCAGTCCGCCGACGGCCGGGTTGCCGGTCCCGTCCACTGTGCCGTCGATGTTGTAGTCCGTCGAGAACGACAGCGTCTGAGGGACACCGGCAGCAACGAGCGGGTCGCCGGTGGGCAGGACCAGCTTGCTGCTCGTGACCCGGTAGAGCGCGTCGTAGCCGGTGACCTGCTGGGTATAGGCCTTGCTGCCGGTTTGGCCGACGCCGTTTTCGTAGCGGACGGCGGTGTCCTGCTGTCCCTTAAGGAGGGTGTCGTAGGTCCAGGCGGCGAGCTTGGCGGCGTCCGTCTGTGTGCCATCCCACAGGCCGGTCTTGCGGCCCAGGATGTCGTATTCGGATACAAGCTTCTTGCCCGGGCGGGAATCGGTGGTGCTGACGACCTGGTCGAGATTGTTGTACTGCGTAGTGGAGGTGCCCTTGTCCGGGTCAGTCGTGCTCACCTTGCGGCCGAACAGGTCGTAGCTGTAACTCCACTTGGCCGTGTCCGGGCCTTCGACTGTGGATTGCTGGCCCGCCGGGGTGTAGGTGAATTTGGTGGTGGTGTAGTCGTTGCCCGTCGGCTGGGTGCCACCGTATTCACGCCGCTCGGTCGTCTGTCCCAGGGCATTGGTGACAACGGCTGTCGCCTGTCCTCCATCCGGTGCCGCCGTGGTGACGGTGTCGCCGGTGTAGGTGGTGTCGATCGCCCACAGGGGGACGTTCTGGGTCTTGGTCTCTGCCTTGATGGCGCGCCCTGCACCGTCGTACGTGGTGTCAACCTGCATCGGGGCCTCGCCGCCCCCGATGGCTGCGAGTACTCCGTTCGGGGCGCTTTCCTTGTCCCAGATGTCAGCGAGGGCGGTGACCGCGAGTCCGCGGTGGTCGTAGAGGACATCGGAGATCACTCGGCCACCGAGCGGCGAGGGTGACTGGGTCTGACGGGGGCGCAGCTGGGAGTCGTAGATCTCGTAACTTGTGTTGTATGCGGTTGCGTTGACGTTGAGGGTGCTCGTGGAAACCCAGGGTTCGTGGGAGGCGGTGATGTTGTAGGCGTAGACGTAGTTGGGGGTTCTGCCGGAGCGATTGGGGAGCCAGACTTTCGTGAGGCGGCCGAGGCTGTCGTACTCGCTCTGGGTGACCTTGTTGTTGGGGTCGGTCACCTTGAGGGTGGCGCCGGTGGCGAAGTCCACCTGGGTGGTGGTGCGGTGGGCCTTCGCGTTCTCCACCGTAGTGCCGGTAACGGGTCCGGTGCCTGCGGGTGTGTAGGTCGTTTGGGCCGTCAGGGTGTCGTTGGTGTCCTTGACTGTGAGCGGACGGCCGAAGGCGTCGTACGTCGTGGTGGACGCTTTTTGCCAGGTGGGCTGGTCATCCGAACCGTAGGCGGTTGCGCGGCCGGTCCAGCGGACCTCGCCCTTGGTCGGCTTCTGGGTCGCGGTCCACTCCGTGGCAGCGTCGTAGGTCGTTGCGCCGTCGGCGACAACGTCACCCCCGGATGCGGAGCCGGCGGGGAGGTTCAGATCAGCGTCGCTGACACTGCAGGGTTTGGCTGTGGTCCGGTTGCGGGAGACGAGGCTGTTGATGCCGGGGTTGCCAGCGCCGGTGTCGTTGCGCGCGTACCAGGTGCGGGTGCACCTTTCGTCGCCGGTGACGGCGTCGTCGCCTTTGTCTTCGACAGTTGCGGCCATGCCGTAGCTGTCGTAGGTGGTGACGGTGGAGCGGATCCGATCGACGGGTGCGCCGCTGGTGGTGACGTTCGTACGGGCATGGCTGGCGCCGGTGCGGACGTAGTAAGCCTCGCTGTCGGCGTAGGACTTGTGCTGGGTTGCGGTCTTCTTGGACCAGGGGTCGTTGACCGTGCCGCCGACTTCTTGGGCGCCGTTGTAGGTGACGCTTTCGCGGGTGAAGCCTGCGTACTGGTCGGAGTCGTTGATCGTAGGTGCCTTGATGCCTGCCACGGTGGCGGTTTTGCGGGCGTCCTGGTCCAGTTTGCCGTCGGCGTCCAGCACACGGTCGCCGTGCATGCCCTGCATGTAGACGGTGACGGTCTTGGACTGGGTCTTGGTGGGCAGCCCGGTGAGGTGCGTGACCTTTTCGAAGCCGCGCCAGATCGACCAGGTGCGTTCCTTCTCCTTGACCAGCGGGTCCTCGTTGTAGTGCCAGGCTGCACCCGCGTAGGTGTAGGTGTGAAGAACCGCTTCCGAACCACCGTGGGGGTCCGTAGTGGATACGGTCCAGACGGGGTACTTGTGGAACCAGTCGAGGATCGGTTCCTTCCCTCCGTTGGGGGACCAGTAGACCGGGTAGCAGCGGCGGGTGTTGGTGTCGACCTTGGGTTTGGCCTGGCTGGCCAGGCAGTCTTCTGCCATGTAGGTCACAACGGTTTCGGCACCGGTTTCCGAGGTGACCTTGCGGAGCCGGGGCTTTTCGAGGGAGATGATGTCGTCGTTGGCGCCGTCGACACGGTTCGGCCGGAACTCGTGGAGGAACTTCACCGGGTCGAGGGTGAGATCGGTGCCGCGCTTGCCGGTGTGCTCGATCTCGGAGAGCCACAGGGCCTGGTCGTGGGAGTCGCCTGTGTCGCCCGGGTCGAGGTAGGCCTGCTTGAGTCCCCACGAGTCGACGGACTCGTAGGTCGGGGTGGCTGCGGCGGCGTTCCATGCCTGGGTGGAGATGCCGGTCATGCGCTTGCGGGTGTAAAAGGTTGGGCCGACATTGCCGGTGCACTTCTGGTTCGCCTTGCACTCGGCGTCGAAGGGGACGTCGGGCCAGTTGTTGCGGGTGGCGTCGGTGAGGGATCCGCAGTCGCCGATGATGCAGCGCTCGGCGTGGGCGAAGACGACTTTGTTCGATGCGGCGGGGGTGGCCGAGAAGAGGGCGCCGGCGCGCTGGCCGTAGCGGATCTCGTTCAGGTAGCCGCCGCGGGTGTAGGCGGTTCCGTTGTCGTCGTCGCGGAGCATGTCGTAGTGGTTGGTTTCGGCCGTGTACCAGTACGACATGGCGTTGCTGTGGGTGTCCTCGACGTAGTCGAGATTCCAGCGCCAGGCCTGCTGCTTGTGTCGGCCGGAGAACGTGGTGCCGTCGGCGTAGCCGGGCTCGCCCGCGTCGTCGCCGAAGACCGGAACCGTCCAGACCGAGTTGGTGCGGTCTGCTGCGCCAGCGCCGGCGAGCTTGTTGAGGCCGAAGACGTACTTCGTTCCGTCGCCGGTGATGACGGTCCAATGTTCGCCGTTGTCGTCGCCGTTGTCGGCGCCGGTGTCAACCGTCACGGTGGAGGCGTCGTCGTTCTCCAGCCGCCAGGTGCCGGTGGTGTCGTCCTTGACGAGTTCGGTGGCCTTGCCGTTCAGGACGAGCGAGGCATTGTCGTACTTCCAGCACAGGTCGAACTTGTCGGTCTGACCGTCGTCGTCGCACGAGCCGTACTTGCGCTCGACGTAGGAGGAGGTGAGGTCGAAGCCCTCACCGATCACTGTGCCTTGGTTGTTCGTTGAGGCGGTACGCCCGTCCACGCTGCCCGAGTCATAGGAAATGGACAGGTTGGGCCGGGGGCCGGCCGCGGACGGTGGGACGCGCAGAGGGTAGGACCAGGTGAAGGTGCCTGAGGAGCCGCCCGCTTCCCACGTGGAGGACGAGGCCAATGGGGTGGCCTTGTAGTCTCCGCTGCCGGACTTGGTACCGGCTGCAAGTGCGAGGACCATCGTCTCGCCAGCGGTCCGGGTGGTTGTGGTTCTCGCCGCGGGGATCGACGTGGTGTTGAAGGTCAGTTCGCTGGTGAGGTTCTGCGTCTTGCGGTGGTTGGTGAACGTGATGGGTGTGCGGGTGCGGCACTTCGCGGCTGCAGGGTTCTTGACCGCGCACCCGGGCAGACGCAGGACCTGCAGGCGGCCGGCCCAGTCACCGCCGTAGGCCGAAGCGAAGGCAGCGTAATTGATGCCGAGGGCGGCTTGTCCGCCGGTGGCGGGGCCGCTCACGGTCAGCACGACGCCTTTGACACCCAGGGCGGCTGCCGTGTTCTGATCCAGGACGTTGACGGTGACCGAGCCGACGGCCTGGGGCTTCTTGCCGTTGCCCGGCTTGGGTGGGGCAAGGGTTATAGGGAGGGATCCCGGCGCGGCCTTGGCTGTCCCGGTGGCGAGGGCGGTCAGCGTCGCTGACCCGGACGTGGGCCAGATGACCGGTTTGTTCTGATCCGTCTTGGCGCGGGCGGTGTCTGCACGCCAGTCGGCTTCGGCCTTGGCGGTGATGGCCGCGGCCTTCTTGTTCACCTTGGCGGTGAAAGGGGACACGTCAGCCGACGTGGGTGCCTTGAGCTTCAGTGCGCCCAGCGGGACCACTTCATCGGCGAACACCACTGGGGCGAAGAGGCCCGGGATCAGGGCAAGCGCAGCAATGGTGCCCAGGGAGCGCACAGGCCATCTGCGCCGCTTGCCGGCCACCGGTCGGATGCGGTTCATGATTTTCCGCTTTCACTGAGGCCGCACTGCTGCGGCATGCACTGACGCGCCCACCCCCGTGGGCCGCCGGATTGGCTAAGAGGCCCGGGTGGTGACACGCGGCGTGTCACCACCCGGTAGAGCGCACTAGTTGGCCGCGAGGGTGCCCAGGACCATGGGTTCGATCTGATTTCGTGCCATCGCGCCGGCCCAGACACGCATCGAGGTGAGCACGCCGGGCAGGTAGTGGCCCTTGACTCCGCCTGATGTTCCTCGGCCTGCCGCGATTTCACCGCTGCCCTGCTGGACTGCGGTGAACGGAACGAACATCTGGTGGGTGGAGCTGAGATACAGATGGGCTTGGCCGAAACCCGCTCCGGTGTCCTCGGTGGCGTTGAACACCCCGGTCACCTGCACCTGGCTGTCGAGCGCGGCGCTCTCCTCGGATTCCGCGGAGGCAGTGATGGTCACCTGCCCCGTCGGGCCGATCGCCGTACGGCTGAACTGCCACAGGTAGAGGTCGCTATTTCTCTTCTCCACCCACAGGGCCCATGAGGACTCCTTGTCGTTCGGGGTGGCCTGGCCGGACACGTAGGCCTTCGCCCCGACCGGCATCGCCTGGAACTTGTGCTGGTTCAGGGAGACGTTGACCGACACGGTGAACGAGCCGCTCTCGTCAACGATCGGGCCGGCGGCAGAGACGTAGCCCGCCACTCCGTCGAATCGAACCCCGCCGAGCGCGGGGTCTGCTACGGCGCCGGTCGGCGAGATGTTCAGGTCCGGGGCGTAGGGCCCGATGTCGGGAATGCTTCCTCCGGCTGCCGCAGCGGCGTCCCAGTTGGCGACCAGCTCCACCGCCGGCTGCCCATCGGCGTCCTGGAGCTGGTTCTCCAGGCGCACCTCGTCGCCGCTCAGCGCCCGCTGCCACACCGCGATCTCGTCGAGGCCGCCCGTGAAGTACTCGCCGGCCTTGGACGCGCCTACGATCATTCCAGCCGATGAGGTCCACGGAGTGTAGGCCCCGTTGTTCTTCAGCAGCTCGACTGCGTCACCCTGCGGGCGGCCGTTGACGAAGAGCTGGATGGTGTCGTTGCTCTTGTCCGTATCGTTCTTGGCGTCGAAGACGCCCGTCAGGTGTGTCCAGACATTCAGTGGCGGATTAGGCGCGTCGGCCAAGGAACTGACGTAGGCCGGTGTCGCCACATCCGCAACGGCGCGGTTGAACACCCACTTTTTCGCAGAGCCAGAATAGAAGAGATTGAACGCGGCCGACGTGGCGGTTCCTGGCGCAGACGCGACCACGCTGGTCTTGCCCCCATCGGTCAGGCGGACCCAGGCGGACACGGCGAACGAGTCCTTCGTGTTGATCGGCGGCGTCGCAGTGGTGCCGTGGCCGATCCGTTTGGCTGGGTCGGACACCTGCTCGTTCAACCGCAGCGAGTCATCGTTCTCCCCGCCGCGGCCGTGATTGAACCACGTGGCTGCCGTGTCCGAGAGGGTGATCTTGTGTCCGCCGTTGGCGGCACCCGTGCCGCTGTCAGCCGCTTCCTTGCCAGTCCCTTCAGCGAAGTGCCATCGGCTCACCGCATCCGTTCCCTGCTCCACCTTGAAGTGAAACTCGCCTGGAGGGCCGGGCAAATTGGCACGGTCGACGGCTTGCACGAGCAGGGCTTGCGCGCCGGAGGTCGTCGGGACTGAGTTGATGGTGACGGACCCGTCAACTCCGAGTCTGGTCTCGCGGTGCGTTTGCGCTGCCGATTCGGTCAGCAGCCGCCACTCGTAGGCGATGATGTCCGTGTCCGCAGGGTTGGGCTTGATCGTGAAGGAGCCCGCTTGCCCGGGCCCGCCTGCGCCGACGCACGCGTCAGCTGTGCATTCGGTGTAGGGGCCGTTCGACGTGATCTGCGGTTGCTTGGCGCGAGTGGTGTCGATCTTGTAGTAGCACCAGACGGTGGGTGTCGAGCTGATCCCGTTCAGCTTTCCTTCGTATGTCCAGAACGACTTCGTCCAGAACTTCACCCGGTACACCGAGCCGTCCGCTCCAGCGTTCATCTGTCGCTTGGAGAGGTAGTTGTCGACCTGGTAGCCGGTCGGCGGATCCTCCGCTGTCCAGGCAGTCGCCCAGGTGCCATTGGTCTGCTTCTTCTCCGCGTGGTGGTACACCCGCAGAGAGCCGTGCTCGTCCGAGGCAGCCGGGGCCACCTGGGTCTGCGCCCTCGCCTGCAGCATCGGGGTGGGCACCGTGGCAATCTCTGCGCTTGCCTCTGTCGTGCCACACCCCTGTACCTTGCCGCTGATGCCCCGGATGACGCCCATGTCGGTGGGAACGCCGGGCTTCATGGCGTAGACGACCTTGAGCTCCGCGTTCTGGTTGAACCGCTTCCAGGCGTCCGGGTTGTTCTCATCCTTGGCCCGCAGCATAAGGGTCAGGCGGGAGAAGTTGCCGTCCGCGAAGGACCGGACCGTCTTGGTCAGGTTCTCGTCCGCCTCGCTCGCCGTGTCATTGAAATCGATCCACGAGTCGGGCTGGTCCGGTGTGCAGAGGTCTCCGCGGCCGGCTGAGACCTGGCGGTCGACCAGGAGGTCCAGCTGTGAGGGCCCGGGCCACCGGGTGGCGCTGGAGATGTTGTTGGTGCGGTAGAGGTCCAGCCACTGGGCCGAGCAGGAGAACGACCAGGTTTCATAGGCGCGGAAGGTCGCGTCGATGACGTACTTGCCGGCCAGCTTGGTCGGCGCGAACTCGAAGTACATGCGGTTGGTGTAGTCGGTACCGCAGTACCAGGGACCGAGGTGATTGCAGTTGCCGACCCCCAGGTCACCGGTGAAGTTCCAGAACGTGTCTCCGTCCGAGGACAACACTGTCCGCTCAGAGACACCGAGTCCCATCGACGGGTCGATGTAGACGGGGTAGACCGTGTCCTCGCCGCGGAGCACGTTCGTGTCGGGCGTCACGGCAACTGCACTGTCACTGACCTGAACGGGCATGACAGCGGTGGCATCGCCCTTGTCCGGGGCCACCGCCTCCGGCGCATCGCCCTCGGCGGGGTCATCGGCGCTCGCTACCGTGCTGCGGACCACCTGCGGCTGGACGCCGGCGCTACCGGCCGAGTCCCACATCAGACCGGCCGGACCGTTGAAGACCGTGTTGCCGTTCCCATCAACAGCGCTCAACCCGCCCCCCGCACTAGGAGTGATCGTCAGGCCGTCACTGGCGGTGGTGAGCTCCACCTTGTTGAGTTCGGGGTTCCCCGCAGCCTCGGCGGTCTTCACGACCAGCACCTCGCGGTACCCCTCGGCCGTCGCCGTCAGCTGCAGGTCGACGCCCGCCAAGACTTCCGGATACGTAGCCGTCGCGCCCTTGAGAGTGGGTGCGGGCAGCTGATCCGGCCAGCCAAGGGTCACCGAGCCCTGAGGCGCCGCCATATGGATCATGTTCTTGCCGCTGCCGCCGCCGGAGAACGACAGGTCGACCACAGCCGCCTTCGGCCCGACCGAACCGTCCGACCGGCGTTCCAGCGTCACATCCACATCGCGCCACGAGTCGTCAGCGGCCTTGACTCGCTGCGGCGTCGTCGACTGCGTCAGCGTGAACGTGCCATCAGGGTTGGCCTCCGTGGTGGTGTACGCCGAGCGTTCGGAGACCACTTCCACCGGCTCACCCGACTCGGCGGCCAGAGCAGACGCGGACTTGCTGCCCCCCGCGGCAGCTCGTGCCGGTTGTTCCGGCGCGGCCGCGACTGCCTGCGCAGGCGACACGCCTGCCAGCAGTGCGCACGCCACCGCAATGATCGCCGAGCGTCTGACCCTCAGAGCACGCACAGACACACTCCTCCCCACCCCGAGGGCCTCCCCAGACCCATCACGAAAGCGCCGAACCTGTGAAGATCAGATCAGCCTCGGCAGCGTAAGCCCATCTGCGTGTCCCCGACAATCAAAAACGGCCGCCAGTTTGCGCTCTCTGACGTCGGCACATTGGGATCCGACTCTGCGCCTCCGTCCGGCTGTTGGCCTTGCATGGAAAGGCGGAGCCCGCCGTCTCTCCCCTGCTGGGCTGGGTGTGCTGGGCAGTGGGCGGCGAAATCCGGTCAATGATGCCCAGTCATGGTGAGGCACGGTGGAACACAGACGGACACCCACGGACAGCGACGGACGGCTGTGAACGCCGACCGCCCTGGCCTGACCTGGCCGGGTCGTTGCCGCCGTTCGTTTGTCCACGGTCCTGATGCGCAAGACTGCCCATATGCCGAGCTTTCAGCACAGGAAGGCCGTAGGCGACGCCCATGAGCTGCGTGTCGCCGGAGAATTCTCCCGTCGCGGGTGGGACGTTAACCCGTGGGGCCAGGGCGTGTTGACCGATGCCGTTCAACGCGCGCTCCCGGGAACCGACAGCGCCTTGCGCTGGACACCCGACCTGGTCGTCGCCAAGAGCAACAAGGTCGCGCTGATCGACTGCAAGAGCCGGATGACCAGCCGTACCACGCCTAGTCATGCGGTGGAGCGTGCCGCCGTAACGGCCCACCTCCAGCTGGTGGCGTGGACCCAAATCCCGGTCTATTACGTCTTCGACAACCTTGACGTCCTCACCCCCTACGACGTCCTGGTCGCCGGTCACAACGGCCCCTACTCGCACGCGGGTTCAGGCTCCCCCTACTACCTCATCGCCACCGCGCGTTCGCTCACTCTCGACAAGGTCTTCGGCTCCCCGCCCATGACGTCGGAGCGAGCAGTCACCGCGGCCTGAATGCCCGCCGTACCGTAAGGCCCCCTGAAGTCGGAACAGACCGTTCAGCGCTTGTTTCTACCAGCCCGGATGCTGTGGCGTGACGGCTTAGGCGCTGTTTCTCGGATCATGTGCGGAGCCAGATGATGAGTGCTGCGAGGGTGACGGTACCGAGGTAGACGTAGGCCCGTTTCTCGTAGCGGG
>NZ_JBHXSL010000088.1:0-19218 GCF_042714725.1 Streptomyces sp. NPDC058685 | reverse complement strand
CTGGCAGGCCAGGGAGTCACCAACACCGGCCCCACCGTGCTCAGCAACGACCTCGGGACGCACCCGAACCCGGCCATCACGGGCTTCCCGCCCGGCCTGGTGCTCGGTGCCGTGCATCCGGCGGACGCTCAGGCCGCACAGGCCAAGAGCGATCTGGTCGTGGCGTACAACCAGGCGGCCGGCCAGGCCCAGGACTTCGCGCTTCCGGCGGGAATCGGCGGAGGCCAGGAGCTGCTTCCCGGTGTCCACCGGGCCACCTCGGGTGTCGGACTCACCGGCGACCTGGTCCTGAACGCCGGGGGAAACCCCAACGCGGTCTGGGTCTTCCAGATTCCTGAAGCCCTGACGACGGCGACGAGCAGCCGGATCCTCCTCACGAACGGCGCTTCGCCGTGCAACGTGTACTGGCAGATCGGCAGCTCGGCGACCATCGGCACCACCACCACTTTCGTGGGCACGATCATGGCTCTCACCTCGATCTTCGTGAACGCGGGAGCGAACATCGAGGGCCGGGCCCTCGCCCGCAACGGTGAGGTGACGCTCAACAACAACAGGATCTTCCTCAGCGGGTGCTCCACCGGAACCACTACCACGGGCACCACCACCGGGACGACGACCGGCACCACCACCGGCACGACGACCGGCACGACGACCGGGACCACCACAACCGGCACCACCACCGGGACGACCACGGGCACCACCACCGGTACGACCACCAGTGGCGGTCTGCTCACCGGCGGTCTGGTCACCGGCGGCCTGCTGGGCGGACCCGTCGTCGGCGTCGTCAGCGGCGGCACCTCGGGCAACATCGCCGGCAACACCTCCGGAAACAGCGCGGGCAACTCGTCCGGGAACACCGCTGGCAACACGGCGGGCAACACCACCTCCGGGAACACGCAGGGCAACACGTCCGGCAACACCGCGGGCGGCAACGGCGGTCCCGTGGGCGGCCACGACGGCAACAACAAGCCGGGCCACGGCCAGCACGGCGACAAGCCGGGTCACGACAACAAGCCCGGTCACGGTGACCACGGCAAGCCCGGTCACGACAACAAGCCCGGCCACGGCCACAAGCCCGGCCACGGCGACCACGGCGACAGGCCCGGCGAGCACTACGGCTACGGCGACAAGCCGAACGGCCACGACGGCCCCAAGGGCCACGAGGGCTAGACAGAGCACTGCACTGAGCCCTCACCAGGGATGACGGCGCACGGCGGAATTCAGTGAATCCGCCGTGCGCCGTCCGCCGTCCATGACAGGCGGCGCCGGGGCAGCATCGCCTCCTGGACCGCCGGCCCCGCACGCTTCAACTGGTGGTGTGCGGTTCCCCGCCAACCGGGGTGTGCGCGGCTCGATCCCGTGCGAGCGCAGCAGCCACTCAAGAGCTGCCTCGGGCCGGCCCTCCGGGGGGCGGCGCCCGAACGGCGCTGCCGCCCGTCAGCGTGGAACGCGAGGCCCGCGTTCACCGATGAGCGGCCAGGACTGCCCCGAGTCCCTCTTGTAGATCCTTGACGAAATACTCGGGAACCTCCAGCGACGGGAAATGTCCCCCGGTTTCAGGCGACTTCCATCGGACGATCTGTCGGTACCGCTCCTGTGCCCAGGGGCGCGGACACTTCTCGATGTCGCCGGGATACATACTGATTGCTGACGGGACGTCGACCCGAAGTTCGGGATCCAGCGAGTTGTGGCTTTCGTAGTAGATGCGGGCCGACGATGCGCCGCTCCGCGTCAGCCAGTACAGGGTGACGTCGTCAAGAACTCTGTCCATGGAGATCGTCTCGAACGGGCTGTCCTCGGTGTCGGACCACTCGGCGAACTTGTCAAGGATCCAGGCAAGGAGGCCGACCGGTGAGTCGACGAGCGAGTAGCCGATGGTCTGCGGTCGGGTCGCCTGCTGCTTCGCGTACGCCGCACGGTGGTGCCAGAAATCGCGGGTTTCCTCGGTCCACTTGCGCTCGGCCGCCGTCAGCCCGTCCGTCGTCAACCCGGGTGGCGCCTCCGCGAACGTTGTGTGGATGCCGAGTACGTGCGCCGGGAACCTGCCTCCGAGAACCGTGGTGATATTGCCTCCCCAGTCGCCGCCGTGGGCTGCGAACGTGCTGTAGCCGAGCCTTCCCATCAATTCGACCCATGCGGCCGCGATCTTTTCGGTTCCCCATCCGGTAGTGGCCGGCTTGTCGCTGTAACCGAAGCCTGGTAGCGACGGGACCACGACGTGGAACGCCGGTGCGTCTGCATCTTTCGGATCTGCCAGCTCATCCACCACATCGATGAACTCGGCAATGCTGCCTGGCCAGCCGTGCGTCAAGATCAGAGGGGTGGCATCCGCGCGCGTGGATCGGCGGTGCAGGAAGTGGATTCCCAGATCATCGATGACCGTGCGGAATTGTCCGATCTGGTTGAGGCGCTCTTCGAACGACCTCCAGTTGTACCCGGTGCGCCAGTAGTTCACGACATCGACGAGGTCCGTGAGGGGAACGCCCTGTTCCCATCGGCGAGGGTCGGGCGCGGCGCGGTAGACCGTCTCAGCCTCCGGCAGCCGCGCCGCGGCCAGTCGCGCGCGCAGATCGTCGAGGTCGGCGTCGGTTGCGTGGGCTTCAAATGCTTGCACGTCGCTGGTTGGACGGGGCATGAGACCTCCAGGCCATTGTGGAACCGGCTAAGACGGTTCTAGCAGCCCCCCGAACCACGTCGCAACCAGCTAAGGTGGTTCCATGCGTGCTGCGTTCCCCGACTTCCGCCTCGGCAACGTGCTGGCGACCAGCTTCACGGGCACTCTGTCGGAGCGTCATGGCACCGCTGTGGAGCGCATTCCCACGCCGCAGCGACTCCTCGACTGGCTGGCAGTGAACGGTCTCGCCGTGGACTCGTGCACCACTGCCCAGCTCGACCTCGCCCGGGAACTGAGGGAGTCGATTCACGCCGCCGCGACAGCGGCGGCGATCCAGGACGCTCTCCCTGCATCCGCTGTCCACGTCATCAATGACTGCAGCACTCAGGGGCGGGCCGCAGCGATCCTGACGCCCGAGGGCGAGCGGCGATGGCGGCTCAGCCCGGCTTCCCGCGTGGAAGATGCCCTCAGCGTGATCGCCGCCGACGCGATCAGCATCCTCGCAGGCGAACGGGACGGGAAATTGGCCCTGTGCGCATCCCCTACCTGCCAAGCCGCCTTCTTCGACACCAGCCAAAGCCGCACCCGCAAGTGGTGCGACATGAACACGTGCGGGAATCGTCAGAAGAAGGCGCGCTTCCATGCCAACCAGCGCAAGAACCCGAGATCAGCGGAGTGATCGTTACCTCGGTAATGCCATGCGGCCCGACTCCTGCGACGCATCTGTCGCGTTGATGCCCTCGACGGCACCGCCAGGACGACGTACCGATTCCACACCGTGTCGTCGTGCACGAAAGCAGGAGCGACACGCATGTCCACCGCGAGTGTCACCGGTCCCCGGCTTCGTACTCATACAGAGAGTCGTCCAACACCGTCGTGACGACATGACGACGGTTCCGGTCAGCCGGGCATGACGGCAAACGGCCGGCCTGCGGGAGCCGTCAGCTCGTCGACCAGGGAGAAGACATGCACAGCATCCGCCGGATCTTCAGCGTGGGAACGACCGCGTTCGTCCTCGGGGCAGGGCTCTTGGCCGGTTCTTCCGGTGCGGCCCAGGCGGCGGCGTCCGACTGCACGGGGGGCGCCAACGGTTTCACCGACATCCCCGACAGTCTCAGCGGCCGGGGTGTGGCGGGGGCGGGAGCTCTCGTGGTCAGCAATCCCCACGCCGTCGCCACCTGGGCGATGCAGTCCGGCAACGTCGGCGGCAGACAGATGGGGTGGGGCGTCCTGAGCACCGGCGGAGCCGGCGATTGGGGACCCGGTGTCAGAGCCAGCGTCTGGATGTACGTCACCAACGACAACAAGGCGTCGTCGATCCTGTGCGGCCCGTTCGAGGTGAAGTCGGCCGGCGCCAGGATCACGACCCCGGCCTACCCGACCAGTAGCTCGGCGAGCCGGGCTTTCCAGGTCTGCGCGGTCCTGTCCAGCCCCGGAGAAATCGACGGCGCCCGCTGCACCCCCTGGTGGTAGGCCCTCGCCGGGAAGCCGGCGGGTCAGCTCACGTCACGGCAATGCGGCCGACCATCCCGTTCGGGTCCCGCCGGTATCCGTCGGACATACAGCGCAGGTTGGCGAGTTCGGCAGATGCGTCGTGGGCGGTGCCATCGGCTGCGGCGCGTCCAGCTCGACAACGGCCCGGCTGTCGCGCGAGCACCGCAACATCGGTGAGACGACGTCACAATCGGAACCCGCCACCGCGTTCCGCGCGTCCCTATCATGGTCAACGGATGTCACGCAGGAGGGGGAGGCGGTCGTGATGGCGACAGGGACGGCGCTCGCAGAGCGGATCGCCGAGAACAGAAGAGGCGCGGGGGACCCGCGGGCGCTGGTCGGCGAGATGAGGCGATCGGTCCTGCTCGTGCCGGTGTCCGGCGGCGGGCTGTGGTCGGCCCGTTCGGGTGGGGTGCGTTGGATCTGCGCCTTCACCGATGAGTCGGCGCTCGCCCTGTTCGCACGGAGCCAGGGCCCCGGGGACCGGCCCTGGGAGTACGCGGCGCTGCTGGGTGCGCGGATCGTGGACGAGGTCGTGCCGTCCCTCGGCGAACCGGCGGGGCTGGCGGTCGACATCGCGACCGAGGACGGGTCGGTGTTCTTCCCGCCGGTCGCCGGGATCGTGCCGGACGGTGTCGCTCTGGACGTCGGCACGGAGGGGGATGCCCGGTGAGCGGCGGGGGTGGGGAGCTCGCCTTCGACAAGGGCGCTGTCGCCAAGTTCACGAAGGGTGTGGGCTCGACGATCGACCAGCTCGGTGAACTCGGGGGCGCGACCGGCTCGAAGATGGGGAAGGGCTTCTCGGGGCTGTCGATGACGGGGATGGAGGCCGGGCACCATGGGTTCTCGGTCGACTTCGAGGACTTCTGCGAGCGTTGGGAGTGGGGCGTACGGGCGTTGGTGCACGACGCCAGCGCGCTTGCGAACCGTCTCGGCCTGGCCGCGGGCACCCAGTGGGAGCACGACCAGTACGTCGAGGGCGCCTTGAAGGTGGGCGTCAACTCCGTGATGGGCGGCAACCCGCACGCCACCGAGGAGGAGATCACCCAGCAGGGCTGGGGCGACGTGTTCACACCGGACGCCCTGAACCCGGACTGGAGCGCCGAGTCGTGGGACAAGGCCGGTCAGGAGATGGGTCAGACCTGGAAGGACACCGGGCGCACGGTCCTCACCGAGGGGCAGGGTGGCCGGCAGTCCGACCTGCTCAACGATGCGCTCGGCATATCCGACGACCAGTGGAACCGGGCACTGGACGACACCTTCGGCCCGTCGCCGGAGGAACGCGCCCGGCAGGCGCAGCAGCAGGGTGACACGGGGGGCAACTGACCATGGGCATCGGCGACCTGATCAGCGACATCACGCCGGACTCGGTCGAGGACGCGGTCGAGGACGGTGTCGAGTGGGCCGGCAACCGGGTCGAGGACGCCGGGAACTGGACCGCCGACCGGCTGGACGACGTCGGCTGGGAGTCCGGCGCGGACTGGGTGCGCGAGCAGTCCCGTTCGGTCGCCAACCGGATGGGCGCCGAGGTCGACGAGATGGACCTCGGGCAGACCGAGGACAAGACCAAGCTGATCTACGGCAGCGCCGACACGATCCGCTCCACGGCGAAGCAGCTCCAGGCCTTCGCTACGTCCTTCGACAACGCCGGCGAAGGCCTCAAGGGCCTCAAGTCCTCCGAACTCAAGGGCGAGGCGGCCGAGGCGCTGCGGAAGGCGGTGAGCACCCAGCCGCCCAAGTGGTTCAAGGGCGCTGACGCGTGTGAGAAGGCGGCCTCCGCGCTGGAGGCGTTCGCCGGGACGGTCACCTGGGCGCAGGGGCAGGCGCAGACCGCGATCGACAAGTGGAAGGAGGGCGTCAAGGCTTCCGAGAGCGCCGCCGACGCCCACCGCAAGAAGATCGACGACTACAACAGCGCGGTCGACCGCTACAACGCCCAGCCCGCGGACGAACGCAACCCGTCCACCCTGCCGCCATGCCCGGCCCCGACATTCACGGACCCCGGCAAGAAGCTGATGCAGGACGCTCAGGACATCGTCGCCGAGGCCCGCAAACAGCGGAACACGGCCGCGGAGACCGCGCGCACCGCGGTGCGCGCCGCCCGTGACATGGCCCCGGACAAGCCGTCCTACGCCGAGCAGCTGCGCGACGGGCTCCAGGAACTGCAGTTCATGGGCGACCACGTCGGCGGCGGCCTCATCAAGGGCACCGCGGGACTGGTGAATTTCGTCCGCGGGATCAATCCCCTGGACCCGTACAACATCACGCACCCGGCCGAGTACGTCACCAACCTGAACAGCCTGGCCGCCGGCCTGGTGGTTGCCGCCAACGACCCGGTCGGCACCGGCAAGCAGATGATCAGCGACTTCATGAAGGACCCGTACGAGGGCTTCGGACGTCTGCTGCCGGACGCGGCGCTGACCGTGGCCACCGGCGGTGGCGGCGCCGCGGTCAAGGCGCTGAAGGTCGTGGAGAACGCGGCGGACGCGGCGAAGGCACGGAGGCTCGCCGACAACTCCCCCGACGGCACCCACAACACCCCCGACGGCGACCGCAAGGCGGGCGGTGACCCGGTCGACCTCGCCACGGGACGGATGTACCTGCCCCAGACCGACGTGGAGCTGCCGGGCATCCTGCCGCTGATGTTCACCCGCCGCACGGAGTCCGGCTCCGCGGTCGGCCGGTTCCTGGGCTCCGCCTGGACGTCCACGGTCGACGAGCGGCTGGAGATCGACGCGATCGGTGTCCTGCACGTCACCGCCGAGGGCCTCCTGGTCCCGTATCCGCACCCGGTACCCGGCGCCCCCACGCGGCCGGAGTCGGGCGGCGCCCGTACGCTGCTGGCCCGCGACGCGGACGGCCACTACACGGTCACCGCCTCCGACAGCGGCCTGACCTTCCACTTCACCGCGCCGTCCGGGAGCGAACCGGGCGGTGACGGCCGTGCCTGGCTGTCCGGCATCACCGACCGCAACGGCCACTTCGTCACCGTCGACCGCGCCGAGGACGGGCTGCCGACGGCCCTGGTCCACTCGGCGGGCCACCATCTGAAGCTGTCCGCCGCCGACGGGCTGATCACCGCCCTGTCCCTGGCGGGCGCCGGCGAGGGCGGGGCGGACCTCCCTCTGATGAACTACGGCTACGAGGACGGGAACCTCACCGCCGTCACCAAGCCCTCCGGCGCCACGACCGCCTTCGTCTACGACGACCGGCGCCGTGTCATCGCGTGGATCGACTCCAACGGCAGCCGCTACGACTACGTCTACGACGACCGCGACCGCGTCGTCGCCGAGGGCGGCGAGGCCGGACACGTCCAGATATCCCTGGCGTACACCGAACCGGACCCCGAGACGGGCCACCGCACCACCACACTCACCACGGCAGACGGGCACGCGACGCGGCATCTCTTCGGCCCACGCTGCCGTCTGCTGGCCCTCACCGATCCCCTGGGCCACACGACCCGGTTCAGCTACGACGATCGCGGCAACCTCCTGACCCGTACCGATCCGCTGGGCCTCACCACCGTCTTCTCCTACGACGAGGACGGCCGACTCGTGTCGGCCGTCCGTCCCGACGGCAGCGAACTGCGCACCGTGCGCGATACGTTCGGCCTGCCCGTCGAGGTGGTCGGAGCGGACGGCACCCGTGTGCGGCACGAGTACGACGAACGCGGCAACCGCACGGCCGTCACCGACGAGGCCGGCTCCACCACCCGTCACACCTGGGACGACGCCGGTCGCCTCACCTCCGTCACCGATCCCCTCGGCGCCGTGACCCGGGTGGTGTGCGACGCGGCGGGGCTGCCTGTGGAGGTGACCGGCCCGACGGGTGCCGTCACCCGCACGGAGCGCGACGCCCTCGGCCGCCCGGTCCGCACGACCGGTCCGACAGGCGAGGTCACCCTCTTCGCGTGGGACGCCGATGGTCAACTCACCCGCCACACGGGCCCCGACGGCTCCACCGAGGCGTGGACCTACGACGGCGAGGGCAACTGCCTGACCCACACCGACGCGTCCGGTGGCGTCTCCCGCTTCGAGTACACCCACTTCGACCTGCCCGTCGCCCGCACGGGGCCCGACGGCGTGCGCCACGAGTTCGAGCACGACGCGGAGCTCCACCTCACCCGAGTCACCAACCCGCAGGGGCTGACCTGGGACTACGAGTACGACGCTGCCGGGAACGTCGTCCGCGAGAGCGACTTCGACGGACGCACCCTCACCTACCGGGTGGACGCCGCCGGCCGCCTCGCGGCCCGCGTCGACGCGCTCGGCGGCACCATCGCGTTCGAACGCGACCGCCTGGGCCGGGTGAGCAGCAAGGACGTCGACGGCCGGGTGACGATGTACGCCTACGACCGCGCGGGACGCCTGCTGGAGGCAACCGGGCCGGACGGCGAACTCCGGTACCAGTACGACCGCCGCGGCAACGTGAAGACCGAGATGGTCGACGGCCGTCCCCTCGTCTATGCCTACGACGCCCTGGGCCGCCGCACCCGCCGCACGACCCCCACCGGTCATGTCACCTCCTACGCGTACGACGCCGGAGGCAGGCCGGAGCACCTGACCACCGGTGGCCGCCGCGTCGGCTTCACCCATGACGCCGCCGGCCGCGAGGTCGCCCGCGTCCTCGGCGACACAGTCACCATGACCTCCGCCTGGGACGCGGCCGGCCGGCTGGCCGAGCAGCACATCACGGCGGGGGCGCGGCCCGTGAGCGGCAGGTCCTACTCCTACCGCGCCGACGGCCACCTGGTCGCCATGACGGACCGGCACGCGGGCACCCGCACCTTCGACCTGGACCCGGCGGGCCGGGTCACCGCCGTCCATGCCCACGGCTGGACCGAGCGGTACGCGTACGACACCGCAGGCAACCAGTCGTCCGCGTCCTGGCCGTCCCGGCATCCGGGGGGCGAGGCCACCGGGGAGCGTGCCTACACCGGTACCGCGATCACCCGCGCGGGCGGGACCCGTTTCGAGCACGACGCGCTCGGGCGGGTCACCCTGCGGCAGAAGACCCGTCTCTCCCGCAAGCCCGACACCTGGCGCTACGAGTGGGACACGGAGAACCGCCTCACCTCCGTGACCACCCCTGACGGGACGCGCTGGAAGTACCGCTACGACCCGCTGGGACGCCGTACCGCGAAGCAGCGTCTGGCGCCCGACGGCGAGAGCGTGGCCGAGGAGACCCGGTTCACCTGGGACGGTCTCACCCTGTGCGAACAGACCGACCACCGGCCCGGCGGGCCCCACACGGTCGCCCTCACCTGGGACCACCGGGACGTCGTCCCCCTGACCCAGACCGAGCGCATCCTCACCAACGACAGCCGGCAGGAGGAGATCGACCGCCGCTTCTTCGCCATAGCGACTGACCTCGTCGGCACGCCCACCGAACTGATCGACGACTCCGGCGAGATCGCCTGGCGGTCCCGCTCGACTCTGTGGGGAAGCACCGCCTGGGCCCGCGACGGCAGCGCGTACACGCCCCTGCGCTTTCCCGGCCAGTACTACGACCCCGAGACCGGTCTCCACTACAACTGTTTTCGCCACTACGACCCCGAGACCGGCCGCTACGCCTCACCGGACCCTCTCGGTCTCGCTCCCGCGCCGAACCCGGTCGCCTACGTGGGCAACCCGCTCAGCGGGTGCGACCCGCTGGGCCTCATGCCGAAGTACACGAAGGAGGAGAAGGCCCAGAAGCGGGTCGACAAGGTCCTGGACGAGGTCGCCCAGAGGGCGGAGGACGGCGGGTTCAAGAAGCATGCCGACTATCACGGGGACTCGAGCCACGGCTTCACCGACGAACGCGTCCTGGAGATCCTGAAGAACCCCGACGCCGTCTACCAGTCACAGGGCCAGGCAGGCAACTTCATCTACCGCAAGGACAATGACATCGCCGTGGTCTACGGCCCCGGCTCCAAGCAGGGCCAGGCCATCACGGCGTACGGAGAGTCGGGCATCAAGGGTGAGTCGGGTGCCAGGGCGCTCGGTGGCAGCCCGTCGGATCCCGGCAAGCCGGTCACCCACGAGGACATCGTGGAGGGCAGAATTCCCGGCAAGTTCGGCAATCTGGCCCCCGGAGTGCAGATCAAATGAGGCGTGAATGAACACGAACCTGTCGTTCGACAACGGCTGGCGTGCCACGGTGACGGGCGACCCGCTCTCCGTCACCCCCCGCTTCGCGGGCGACAGCGTCCGCCTCGTGGAATACGCGGACGTGAAGGAGCGTGAGCGGTTCACCGCGGACACGTTCGGCAGCGAGCACCAACTGTGGGACACGCCCGACGTCCTCCGGTTCGACCCGGGCAGCCGGAAACTCGTCGGAGCCGAATTCCAGATGCCGTACATCTCCGCTTCGTCCGAGACCTCCGATCGCGTTCCCGCCCTGCCCGAGGTACGCCCGGGCGGGCTCCGGGCGGACGAGATCCGGGACTTCAGGCACGAGATGTGCACGGTGCTGTGCCGCGCTCCGGGTGATGGCGTGCTCATCTGCCTGCGTGACCTCGATGTCCTCGACGAGCCGTTGGACGCCCGTATCGGCATCGCCCCCGACGTGTCGCTTCTCGTCCAGCGCGGAGGGGTCGTCGGCTGGACCCTCAGCGACCCCGCCCGCTATCTGACCACCGCTTACACGGCCCCGGATCCGACCCCGCCGTCGCCGGCCACCCGTCGGCTGCTCAGCGCATGCCTGGACCTCGTCACCGAGCCGGTGGTCGACGATCTGGTGGACGGTGACCCGTCCGCCCTGGCCCGTCTCCACGCCACCGACGCTGCTCTGCGCGCTCAGCCCGAGGACCGGCACCGGGCGGACGCGCTGCTGGAGCTGATCGCGACCTATGTGGACGACTACGGGAGCGCGTGAGGGACGTGGCACGCGCGGCGTCGATGCCTGTGCGCTGTGCTAGATCCTGAGCGACGTGAGGTGGGCCGCACTCTCCGAGTCCTTGGGAGCGTGCTTCATCCACGTCTCCGGTTCCCCTCTGTGAGTCGCGTGCCCTTGGCGAGGCCGCGTCCACAGAGGCCGGGCCGATGCTAGGTCCTTCCGGACACCCGGTAGTTCCGGGTGCCCGGACCCTTCGCATGTCGTCGATGCCCCTGCATCGGGCGCGGACTTCGTTGTCCGTCTCCGGGCACGCCGGATCTGCCACCCGTGGTGGGGCATGAGCATCAGCGCGACCGCACTCGTAGGAGATCCTCAGGAGACGTTCCCGCGCACCCCCTCACCGAGCAGCCCGTCGACGTACGTCACGTACTTCGCGGTGAAGCTGCCCTTCCCTGTGACGGCGCCGGAGATGTTCTCCCCGGGGGCGAGGTCGACGGTGTCGATCTGGTTTTCATCGACGGCGAGTTCGGCGGTGTGCTTCGTGCCGTTGGTGTCGGTGATCGTGAAGTACAGCGGGTTCACGCTGATCTTCTTGTCGCTGTTGTTCATGATCGTGACGCGGACGCTGGTGTACGCGCCGCCGTCGTGCAGGACGCCCGGCGCGAACGTGGTCTTCTCGGCGGTGACCTTCACCGGCGCCGCGGGGGCTTCCTTCTTCTCCGCGGGCTTCGCGGCCGGCCTCTCGGCAGGGGCCGCCTCGGGCGCGCTGCTCGTCCTGTCCGCGCTGCCCTTGCTGTCGATGCTGGAGTCGTTGCCGCCGCCGGCGGCTGCGCCGATGAATCCGACAACGACGATGAGGGCGAAGATCCCGCCGAGAACGATGCCGGTGATCGCGAGGCCGCTCATGCCCTTCTTCGGCGGGGGCGGCGGCATATAGGGCGCAGGGCCGCCCTGGTAGGGCTGCTGCGGGCCTGGGTACTGGTGGCTCATCGCCTGTCCCCTCGTACGGTTCTGATGTGGTGTGGGGGGAACGCGAGGTTATCGGTGGAGGTGGCGGGCTGTACCGGATTCAACCGGATCTGTTACCGCGTGGGGACACGGCGAAGCTCCGCCCCTCGGCGCGCCGCGGCGGGCGGCACACAGTGCGCGATCTTCTCGACCACCTGGCGCGGCTGCCGCACATCACCGGCACCACTGGCCGCAACACCCGCCGCTGACCTGACCTTCGGCGGCGCGACCCGCCGTCTCCCCCACCGCACCGCCACCCGACCCCGGCCGGAGAGCCCGCCGGGCCCGCAGCACGGCACCCCCGGTTCCGCCACGCCCCGGCAGGAACAGGCCGTCACATCTTGTAACAGCCCCGGGTGTTGGCGCCTACTGCGGCGCGGGGCCGCTCCTCCCCCGGCCCCGCGCCCCATGCGATCCGGCCACAAAGCCTCGCGGCACCACAACGACGCCATGAAGCGCTTGTTTTGACGCCATAGTGATGTCACCATGGCGTCATGGATCTCACGCCGTACGTCGACCACCTCCGCCGCGAGCTCACGGTCGCCGTCGAGGCAGGCGGCGACGATGTCAGGACCGCGGCGGAGCGGCTCACCGCACCGCTGGAGGCGGCCGCCCGCCTCACCCTTCTGAACGCGCTGTCCGCCGCCATGGCCGAGGTCACCCGCGAGCTGGCGCCGGGCTCGGTCGACGTACGGCTGCGGGGGCTCGACCCCGAGTTCACGGTGACCGCGCCACCCGCCCACGAGATACCCGGGTACCCGCAAGGGCAGTGCGTGCGCGCGGTGTTGCCCGCCCCGGCGGACGGGGACGACGGAGGGACGGCACGGATCAACCTCCGTCTGCCCGCCCAGTTGAAGAACCGCATCGACGTCGCGGCGGGACAGGAGAACCTCTCCGCCAACGCCTGGCTGGTACGGGCCGTCGTCGGCGCGCTGGAGGACGACAACTCCGGGAGACCCGTCGGCCACGGCCGGCGCCCGGCGCGGCACGACCGCACGAGCCGGCTCCGGTAGAGGTCCGCCTCCACACAGCGAACTCTCCCGGCCCCTCCTCGCCGCCTCGCCTCACCTGCGACAACGCCCACCCGCGCCATGCGGACGGGCAGCCATGCCCGCTTCCGCTCCCGCCTGTTTCGTCCCGCGGCGCACCGCACGGTGCACCGTCACCTCACGCTGCAACCGGAGGACACCATGCGACCCCTGCCGAACTCCCCGGAATCAACGGCCACGCCGGCCGGCGAGCCGGTCCAGTTGCCCCTCGACCGCGCGGCCGGCTGTCCGTTCGACCCGCCCGGCGAACTGGCGCCGCTTCGCGAGCAGGACCCGCTGCGCCCGATGCGCTACCCCGACGGGCACATCGGCTGGCTGGCCACCGGCCACGCCGCGGTCCGCGCGTTAGCCGCCGACCCCCGCTTCAGCTCCCGCTACGAACTCATGCACTACCCCTTCCCCGGCGCGGGCGTCACCGAGCTGCCGCCCGCCCCTCTCGGGGACATGACCGGGATCGACCCGCCCGAGCACACGCGCTACCGGCGGCTGCTCGCCGGCCGGTTCACCGTCCGCCGGATGCGCGAACTGACCGCACGCGTCGAGGAGATCACCACCGACCACCTCGACGCGATGGAACGCCACGGCGGCCCGCTGGACCTGGTGCAGGCCTATGCGCACCCCGTCCCGGCCCTGATGATCTGTGAGCTGCTCGGCGTGCCGGACGCTGACCGAGCGCCCTTCCAGGCCCTGGCCGCCGCGGTGAGCGGCCTGGACGTCACCGAGGAGGAGCAGTTCACCGCGTGCACCGCGTTGCAGGACACGATGCGCGAGCTGGTGGCGGCCAAGCGGGTCCGGCCCACCGACGATCTGCTCAGCGATCTGACGGACAGCGACCTCAGTGACGCCGAACTCGCCGGCGTCGGGAGCTTCCTGCTCGCCGCCGGACTGGACACCACCGCGAACATGATCGGACTCGGCACCTTCGCGCTGCTGACCCACCCCACGCAGGCCGACGCACTGCGCGCCGACCCCGACCTGGCCGACACCGCGGTCGAGGAACTGCTGCGCTATCTGAGCATCGCCCACACCGGGGTGCGGGTGGCGCTGGAGGACGTCGAGTTGGAGGGCCGGCTGATCAGGGCCGGTGACTCGGTCACCGTCTCGGTGCAGGCCGCCAACCGTGACCCGGCGAAGTTCGCCGACCCCGACACCCTGGACCTGCGCCGCAAAGCCACCGGCCATCTCGCCTTCGGGCACGGCATCCACCAGTGCCTGGGCCAGCAACTGGCCCGCGTGGAACTGCGGGTGGCCCTGCCGGCCCTGTTCACCCGCTTTCCGGATCTGCGGCTCGCCGCCGGTGCGCAGGACGTGCCGCTGCGCACCGGTATGAACATCCACGGGGTGCACCGGCTGCCCGTCACCTGGGGCGGGCAGTGAGCGGGATGCGGATCGGCATCGACCGTGAACGCTGCCAGGGCGCCGGAATGTGCGCACTGACTGCGCCGCAGGTCTTCGACCAGGACCCCGGGGACGGCCGGGCCGTGCTGCTGACCGCCCGCGTACCGGCCGGGCAGCTGCCCGCCGCACGCCTGGCGGCGGGTCTGTGCCCCGCCGCCGCCCTCAGCCTCCTCGACGACAGCGACGCCGGCGAGACGGATCGGGCAGACGCGGCACAACGGGCGCACGAGCAGGCCGGTGCGCCGACGGGGGACGGCAGCGCACCGGCCTGACGAACACCGTACGGCATACCGGACGATGTGCGCAATAGCGCACGCTGTTCGGGCTGAAGGGGTATCCCCACGTCTGCGCCCGGCGGCCCATCGGCTGCCGGGCACAGGCACGGATGACGGGCTTCAGCCCGCGTCAGTCGACGAGTTCGCGTTCCCGGCGCGGGAAGGCCAAGCGCCGGACCTGCGGGGTACGGCGCAGGTTCCCGCCCTCGACGTCCACGTTCGGCAGCAGCCAGTCCAGCCAGCGGGGCAGCCACCAGGCGGCCCTGCCGAGCAGGGCGAACAGAGCGGGCACGATCGCCATCCGGACGATGAAGGCATCGAAGAGGACGGCGATCGCCAGACCGAATCCGATCATCTTGATCAGGTCGTTCTCCTCCATGATGAAACCGGAGAAGACGCTCGCCATGATGATCGCGGCGGCCGCCACCACCCGCCCGCCGTAACGGAATCCGGTCACGACCGCCTCATCGGGGCGCGCCCCGTGGACGTACGCCTCGCGCATCCGGGTCACCAGGAAGACCTCGTAGTCCATCGCCAGGCCGAACACCACACCGATCATGAAGATCGGCATCGTGCTCATCACCGGGCCGGGCTGGTCGACACCGAAGACGCCGGCGAGCCAGCCCCACTGGAAGACGGCGACGACCGCGCCCAGTGCCGCGCTCACCGACAGGAGGAAGCCGAGCGCCGCCTTCAGCGGGACGAGGACGGAACGAAAGACCACCATCAGCAGCAGGAACGCCAGGCCGACCACCAGGGCGAGGTAGGGCAGCAGCGCATCGTCCAGGGTCTGGGAGAAGTCGATGAACATCGCGGTCTGGCCGGTCACCAGGATCTCGGCGCCGGTTTCCGACTCCAGGCCGCCGGCGGCGTCGCGGATCGAGCGGACCAGGGCCTCGGTGCGGCCGTCGCCCGGCCCGGTGTCGGGAATGAGGTTGAGGATGGCGGTGTCGCCCGCCTCGTTGACCGTGGCCGGGGAGATCGAGGCAACTCCCTCCTCACCGGCCAGCTTCCGGCTCACGTCCTCGGCGGCGGGGGCGGCGTCCTTCGCTGTGACGGTGAGCGTGAGCGGGCCGTTGAAGCCGGCACCGAAGGAGTCCGAGAGGATGTCGTAGGCCTTGCGCTGGGTGGTGTCGGGCGCCATCGTGCCCTCGCCGGGCAGCCCGAGCTCCAGGCTCGCGGCCGGCACCGCGGCGGCGCCGAGTCCCACCACCCCGACGAGCAGCACCGCCACCGGGTGGCGCAGCACGTAACCCGCCCAGCGGGCACCGAGGTTCGGCCTGGCCTTCGCGGCCTGCTTGGCGGCCTTGCGCTGCTTGCGGGCCGAGAGCGGCTTGCCGTAGTGCTGTCGGCGGTCGCGGCGGCGCAGCACCTTGACGGGGGCGAAGCCGAGCAGGGCGGGGACGAGGGTGACGGCGATGAGGACGGCGACGGCGACCGTGCCGGCCGCGGCCAGGCCCATCTTGGTGAGCATCGGGATGTTCACGACGGTCAGGCCGGCGAGCGCGACGATGACGGTGAGACCGGCGAAGACGACGGCCGAGCCGGCGGTACCGGTGGCGCGGCCCGCGGCCTCCTGACGCTCGTGCCCCTCGGCGATCTCGGCGCGGTATCGGGAGACGATGAACAGCGCGTAGTCGATGCCGACCGCGAGTCCCAGCATCAGCGCCAGGGTTGAGGTCGTGCTGGACAGGCCCAGGGTGGTGCCGAGGGCAGTGATGCCGGAGATGCCGACACCGACGCCGATGAGGGCGGTGAGCAGCGGCATGCCGGCGGCGATGACGGAGCCGAAGGTGATCAGCAGGACGAGGGCGGAGACGGCGATGCCGATCTTCTCCCCGGTGCCGCTCATCGTGGCGTCCACGGCGACCGCGTCACCGCCTGCCTCGACACTCAGACCGGCGGTGCGGGCCGTGCCGGTCGCGCGGGTGAGGGCGTCGTGTGCGGCGTCGGTCAGTTCCGGGGCGGCGACCTTGTAGGTGACGACGGTGTAGGCGGTGGTGCCGTCCTTGCTGACGGCGTTCGCCGTGAACGGGTCGCTGACCCGGGCCACTTGCGGGCTCTTGGACAGGTCGGCGACGAGTGCGGTGACGCGGGCCTTGTGCTCGGGGGCGGAGATCTTCCCGCCGTCCGGTGCGCGGACGACGACCCGGGCGGAGGCGCCGTCGGCGGAAGCGGCCGGGAAGGAGTCCTCCAGCAGGTCGAAGGCCTTCTGGGACTCGGTTCCCGGCATCGAGAAGGTGTCGGCGGGAGGCGGTGGGGCGGTGGAGGCCGCGAAGCCCGCCCCGCCGAAGACCAGCACCCACAGCAGCGCGGTCAGGCCGCGCCGCCGGAAGGCGAAACGGCCCAGTTTGTACAGGAAGGTAGCCACGGCGAAAGGACTCCCATGGGATCGGCGGGGACGCACGGAGACGGAACGCGGCGCGGCACACGACCGACCCCACGGACACACGTCACGCGGAAACGAACACGGGCGAAGACGAGGACGCGAGCGGGACGGAAACGCGGGCAGGGCATGCGCGTGAACAAACCGCTTGAGCGGTTTCACTCAGGGTAGGACGGGAGTGCAGAGCGCTTCAAGCGCCGAGGGCCCGCCTCCAGGCGGCCTCCAGCGGGCCTCGAGCGCGCCTGTGGGATCCGGTCCGGGAGGGCGTCGACCTGCCTCCGGCCCGGCTCCGCAGGGAGGCGGAACCGGGCCGGAAGACAGGCTCGGTGACGGTACGTCACGTCGGTGCCGTGATACCCGCGAGCGACTGCGGCGGTCAGCGGCCGGCCGTGCTGTCCGCTGCCTCCTTCTGCGCGGCCCCATCCCCCGTAGCGGCCGGCTGCGCGGCGGCCCCGGTGTCCGCGGCGGACGCCTTGCCTCCCCTGATGAGGAACAGGGCGAGTACGGCGGCGCCGACGACGCCGGCCGCGCCGGACAGGAAACTCGCGGACATGGCATCGGAGAAGGCGTCGCGGGTCTGGCCGAGCAGCGTGGTGTTGCCGTCGCGGGCCGCGATGGCGAGCGCGTCGACGATCGAGTCCTTGGCGGGCCCGGGCGCGGAGCCCGGCATCGCGGCGGTGTAGGTGCCCGACAGGACGGCGCCCAGCACCGCCACGCCGAGCGCGGCACCGGCCTGCTGGATGGTGTCGTTGAGGGCGGATCCGACGCCCGCGTGCTCCTCCGGCACCGCGCCCATCAGGGCCGCGATGACGGCGGGCATCGCCAGGCCGCTGCCCGCGCCCATCAGCACCATGGCAGTGATCAGCGGACCCCAGCCGTCGCCGACCGCGAGGGTCGACAGGACGCCGAACCCGGCCGCGATCAGGAGCAGTCCGGCCACCGCGACGGGACGGTTGCCGGTCTTGGGGATCAGCCCGGCGCCGACGCCGTTGAAGGCCAGGGTCGCCACTGCCAGCGGGGTGAACGCCAGGCCGGTCTCGGTGGGCGTGTATTCGAGGACGTACTGCAGGTACTGGGTGAGTACCAGCATCAGCCCGCCGTTGGCGAAGGTCAGCAGGACGAGGGAGAAGCTGGCACCGGTGAAGATCCGGTTGCGGAACAGGCTCAGCGGCACCATCGGCGAGTCGACGCGGCTCTCCCAGATCGCGAACGCCCCCAGGCCGAGGACGGCCAGCGCGAGCGAGGCCTGCGTGCTGGTGTGGCCGAGGCCGTCCTTGGGCAGTTCGTTGATCGTCCAGACCAGGGCGGCCATGCCGACCATGGAGAGCACCATGCCGACCGGGTCGGCCTTGCGCCAGGGCCCCTTGGACTCCTCCATCAGGATCAGGGCCGCGATGATGGCGAGCACCGCGATCGGGATGTTGATCAGGAAGACGGCGCCCCACCAGAAGTGGGCGATCAGCACACCGCCGAGGACCGGGCCGCCGACCAGGCCGACCATGGCCACCGCGCTCCAGGCGGCGATCGCCTTGGGCCGCTCCTCGTCGTCGAAGACGGTGATGAGGATCGACAGAGTGCTCGGCATCACCAGCGCACCGCCCACACCCATCAACACCCGGGCGAGGATGAGCTGTTCGGGACTGTCGGCCCAGGTGGCCAGAACCGATGCGGCACCGAAGGCCGCGAGACCGATGATCATGATCTTCCGGCGGCCGTACCGGTCGGACAGGCTGCCCGCGGACAGCAGCAGACCGGCGAAGACCAGCATGTAGGACTCGATGATCCACTGAATGTCCTGGGCACTCGCCGACAGGTCCTCCGCCAGGGGCGGAACCGCCACCGTGAGCACCATGTTGTCGATGACCAGCACCAGCGTGCTGAGGCAGAGCACGATCAGGATGAGCCAGCGTCGCGGATGACGTTCCATGAGGAAACCTCTCGAACAGTGTGGCCGTGCGGCCGAAGAGCCGCGCGCAGTAGGGAACTTGGGACATATAAAACCAGCGTCGCGGTTTTTTAGCTAGCCGCCAGTCCTCTTCCGGCCATCCGTGATGACATTCCGAACACTGTGCGAACTACCGCACGGTGGAAGGCCGGTGCGGTGCCCGGAGTTCCGAGAGGGGCGTGCCGGCCGGGACGGCACGCAGCCGTGGCCCGGCCCCGGGCGGCGGGCCG
>NZ_JBHXSL010000087.1:0-19706 GCF_042714725.1 Streptomyces sp. NPDC058685 | reverse complement strand
GGTCGGGGCCCGCCAGAGGATGCGCTGTTAAACGTGGCGGGGGGCCGGGGCGCCCCGGCCCCGCCCCGCTCCTCCGTGCGGGACGCGCCCGTGGCAGGCGTCAGGCCTGCGAAGGAAGCCGGCCGGGGAGTGCCTCGTCCTCCTCCAGCGGGGGAAGTTCGATGAGGTACTGCGGCTCACGGAACAGGTCCGTGTAGCCCGCGGCAGCTGTGGTGCTGCGCGTCGGCTCGTCGCCGTCGCGCCGGGGCGCATCAGTCGTCATGCAGGCCTTCCGAGGATGAGGTGCGACGCGGCGTGTCGTTCCGCCGACGCTTGTGGGGTGCCGGCCCGCACCACCACCGCCGTGACACGGCGCTGTGGGTACGAAGCCCGACGAATCATATGCCCGTTCGACGGGAGGAACTGACGCGCAACGCGTGCACCGCAGCAGGATCTTGTGCCCCTGTGCGGACCCCGTGGTCGATCGGTCTGGCGGAGTCTGTCGCGGATGTCAGCCGGATGTCTTCTCCAGGAGAGCGATGATGTCATGGGTGGTCCCGGTCTCGCCCAGCAGCGGGAAGATGCGCTCGACGCTGTTGCGGTGCGCGTCGGCGTCGGTGTCGGACATGGCGTCCGTGGCGAGGGTGACGTGGTAGCCGTGCTCGTAGGCGGCGCGGGCCGTGGTCTCCACGCCGATGCTGGTGGAGATGCCCGCCAGCACGACCTGCGTGACACCGCGACGGCGCAGCTGCACGTCGAGGTCGGTTCCGTGGAAGGCGCCCCAGTTGTGCTTGGTGACGGGGATGTGGCTGCCGCCCGCGAGTTCGTCCACGACCACGTCCCACCCCTCGGGCATGGCGCCGCGCGGGCCGGCCTCGGTACGGCCGGGCGGGGCGTCCGCGCCGTCGGCGGCGAAGCTGACGCGGACCAGGACCACGGGGGAGCGGTGGGCACGGAAGGCGTCCGCGAGTTGCGCGGCGCGCGCGACCACGTCGGCGCCGGAGTGCGGGGTGACGGGCCTGCTCACGATGCCCTGCTGAAGGTCGATCACCACCAGCGCCGTGATGGGGTCCAGGGTGGTGAGGGGCATGGGGGTGCTCCTTCCGGTCGGTGTGGGCGTCCCCGGTGCACGCGGGAGGACCGGGCGTTCGGCCCGGGCGGTCAGGCGGCGAATTCCGTGAGGTCGATGGCGTAGACAGTCAGGGCGTGGCCGTACACCGGGTGGGTCGTCTCGCGCTCCGGTTCCATGCCGAGCTTGCGCATCACGTTCTGCGACGCCTCGTTCCCGGGCTGGGTGATGCTGATGACGCGGTCCAGTCCGCGGTCCTGCAGCGCGAACTCCAAGGTGGCCTGGGCGGCTTCGGACGCATAGCCCTGTCCCCAGTACTGCTGCCCGAGCCGCCAGCCGATCTCCACGGCCGGCAGCACCTCCGGCAGGAACTCGGGCACGGACAGTCCGACGAAGCCGATCAGTTCGCCCGAGGCCAGCAGTTCGACGGCGAAGAGACCGAAGCCTTCTTCGTCCCACTCCTCCTCCCACCGCTCGATGTCGTCCGCGGTGCCCTCCAGATCACGGACCGAACCGTCGCGGATCCAGTGCATGA
The DNA here is from genome assembly GCF_042714725.1 of Streptomyces sp. NPDC058685. Taxonomy (NCBI): domain Bacteria; kingdom Bacillati; phylum Actinomycetota; class Actinomycetes; order Kitasatosporales; family Streptomycetaceae; genus Streptomyces; species Streptomyces sp. NPDC058685. The sequence continues at coordinate 18,123 of NZ_JBHXSL010000087.1, read as the reverse complement.
CGCGTGGATCCGCGTTGATGTCCGCCATGGGTACGAGGTCGTCGTCGTGCCAGCGGCGGAGGATGAGGCGGGGGGTGCGGATCTCGATCATGGGGCCCATCCTGACCGAAGCCGTGCGTTCAGTGGTAACCGGAGTCCGTTCGGCAGGCTTGCCACCCGGCGGCCGACGGACATGGGGGGCGTCAGAGCGTTGTGATCAGACCGCCGTCGATCGTGAAGTCGGCGCCGGTGACATTGCCCGTACGATCGCTGGCCAGCAACAGCACCAGATCGGCCACTTCCTGCGGGCGGGTGAAGCGCCCGGTGGCCGACTGCGCCGCCGCGCGCTGTGTCACGTCGTCGGGCGTGGCGCCGCTGGACTGCGCGACCGTCGCCGCGACCCCGTCCTCGCCGAGCCACAGCCCCGTCTCGACGGGACCCGGACTGACGGTGTTGACGCGCACTCCGCGGGCCGCGACCTCCTTGGACAGGGCCTTGCAGAAGTTGGACAGCGCCGCCTTGCTCGCGCAGTAGTCGATGATGGACGGATCCGGGAGGAAGGCGTTGACGGAACTGACGGTCACGACGGAACCGCCACCGCGGTCGATCAGATGTGGCAGAGCCGCCCGTGTGGTGCGCACCGCGCTCAGGAAGTTGATCGTGAGCGACTCCGACCAGTCCTCGTCGGTCACGGAGACGAAGCCGTCGGACCGCGGGCGCACCGCACCCACGTTGTTGACGACGATGTCCACCCCACCGAAGTAGTCGATCGCCTCGCCCACCAGCCCGCCGGGTCCCTCCGTCGTCGTGAGATCCACCAGTACCGGCCGGACCTGCGGGCCGGCCGCGAGAGCGGCGAGGGAGTCCGTGAGCGTACGGGCGCCGGCCACCACGTTCACGCCCTCGGCCACCAGTCCCTCGGTCACCGCCAGCCCGATGCCCTTGCTCGCGCCGGTGACCACGGCGACTTTGCCTGCCAGATGCAGCTCCATGGGGACTCCCTGGATCGCGGGTGCCGGGCAGACCGGGGCGCGGACGTCCGGTACCACCGATTTTCCCCCATCGGCGGGCCGTCGGCAGGTGCGCGGGTCCATGGCACCCGGTGGGAGCCGGAGCCCGCCCGGGCCGCAGCGTCCCCCGCCGTCCGTTCTCCTGCGGCAACTGCCGACACGCGACTCTGCGAGCAGGTAATGTGATCTTGTAAATGTCGAGACGGCGGCTGGAAGATGCTGTGCGTTCTCCACCCCCACGTCCAGAGATCGGGCTCGCCTCCGTTCCCAGCCAGGAGGGCGTCGTATGGGGCGCGCCGAGAATCCCATCGCGCCGTGCACCACATCACTGCACGCCCTTGCCAGCTGGTTGCGACAGCGCCGGGCGGACGCCCAGGTGAGCTACACGGAGCTGGCGCAGCGCACGCACTTCAGCAAGGCCACCCTCAGCCGAGCCGTGTCGGGCCGTACGGTGCCCCGGCTCGTTGTCGTCAGAGCACTCGCCGAGGTCTGCGGGGCGGACCCGGCGGAGGCGGAACGCCTGTGGAAGGGCGCGCGCTACGACGCCCGCAACACCTGGCCCGGACCCGGCGCGAGCCGTCTGCGGATCGACTACGTCACCACCTTCGCCGGACTGCACCTCGCCCTGCTGGAGCTGTACCGCAGAGACGGCAGCCGCCCCTATCGGGAGTTGGAGAGGCAGGCCGGCGGCCACGGCCGGCTGCCGCACGCCACGATCGGCCGGGTTCTCGCCCAACGGGCCCACCCGCGACGCGAGTTCGTCCTGGCCTTCATCCAGACCTGCGGCGTCACCGACGGGGACGGCCTGGAGGTGTGGGGGCGGGCGTGGGACCGGGCGCAGGCCGCGCACCTCCTGTCGTCCCCGCCCCCACGGCGAAAGAACAGACCGGGCCACCGGCCGGCCCGGGACCAGCGCAACGGCTGCCGCCGTCTGTGACGGAGGGAGAGCTGACGACCGTGGATGCAATCGCCCATGCCCGTGGTTCAGCCCGCGACACGAAGCGCGCGGGACGCGGCGTGTGATCGGTTTCAGATGGCCGATGACGGTGGAGGCTGCTGACTTCTGGCTCCTCTCGGTGCACGGCCCGGCCGTCGCTGTTGCGACTGGTTTCTGATCTGTTCGGCGACGTCCTCGGTGTGATGACCTGGACCGGGGAGATTCTCAGTTTGATGCCCTTGGCGGAGGAGGGCGGCGCGTTTCGGGCGGGAGGGTTGTGTTCCGCTCCGAGGAGCAGCCGCGAGGGGGCCGGGTCAGCTCTGAAGCACATTCGGACGCGGCGGCCCATGGCCTCGCAAAATCGCAGAAATCCTGCGCAAGGCCGCTCCGGCGGTCATTATTCAGGAACCGCTGCGCATGAGGGGTAGGCGTCGCGTGTGGTCCAATGGAGGGGGTCTGGTCCTGGTGAGTTCTGCCACGATGCGCGCAGCCCGTCTTCTGGCCGGACACGACACGTCGCACGCTCTGCGCGCGGCAGCGGGCCGGGCCCTCGCCTCAGCGGGCGCCACGCCCGTGGGCACTGGTACCGGTGTAACCCAGGAATGCGCCAGTGGCGTGTTGTGTACGACTCCTGCCCAGTGTGCTTCCGCGACACAGGCGGGTACCCCCTACGTGTATGCCCGTCCCGTGACCAACGCCGTTGACATGCCTGCCGCGGCCGACGCCGTGGCCCTGTTCACCGCTTCTGGTGGTACGACGAGCCACGCGGCTGTGCTCGCCCGGTCATGGGAGAAGCCCACCGTGGTGGGTACCGCGTTCACGCTGAATCGCGGGACGCTGACCATGCCGGGCGGCGGCACGCTCCGTTCCGGCGAGTGGGTCACCGTCTGCGCGACGACCGGAACAGTGTGGCGAGGGCGGCTCGAACGGTACGAGGATCCGCGCGCCCGCGACCTGGTCCGTGAGTTGAGTGAGGCAGCTGAAGTTCTGGGTGATCTTCCAGGTCCTGTTGTGTATGCCAACGCGGATACCCTCGCGGAGGCCGAACGCTGCATGACGCTCGGCGCAGCAGGTGTTGGAGTAGCACGCTCCGAGCACATGTTCTTCGATGTGCAGGAATTGCCGCACCTGCGCGCCGCCTTATGGGCCGACCAAGCGGACGGCCGGGAGGCCGCATTGGCGAAGCTGCGCACCGGACTGGTGAACAAGTGCCGTGCCCTGATGTCCGGTTGCTCGGGCAAGAAGCTCGCCATCCGACTTCTCGACCCGCCGGCTCATGAGTTCGCGGCACCTGAGGACCTGCCGCGATTACGGGAACACAATCCCATGATGGGTGTACGGGGGAGCCGGCTGGGCGTGCTGCGTCCGGACCTGTACCGAACCCAGGCCCAAGCAATAGTCGAAGCCCATCTCGGCCTGCCTCCCGCTCAGCGCAGCCGGCTCGCGATACTGCTGCCATTCCTGACCACGGGGGCCGAGACCCGTGCGGTCCGACGTACGCTCGCGCTGCCGGCCCGGGCCGCAGCGGAGGTGACCGTTGGGGCGATGATCGAGACGCCGGAGGCGGTCTTCCGTGCGGCCGACATCGCCGCGGAGGTCGACTACCTCAGCGTCGGGACGAACGATCTCGTCCAGTTCTCTCTCGGGATGAGCCGCGACGATGTTGCCGCCGCACTGCTGCCCGCGTATCTCTCCGGGAAACTGCTGGACGACGACCCCATGGCGCATCTCGATCACTCGCTGGGAACCATGGGACTGATCCAGATCCTGTCGCAGACGGTGCCTGACACTCCGTGGGGAGTCTGCGGCGAGCACGCCGCAGATCCCCCCTCCCTGGCCGCGCTACTGCCTTGTGGCCCTGCCTTCGTGAGCGTGAGCGCTGCCGGAGTCCTGCCAGCTCGTATCGAGGTGGGGCGCTACCGAGCGCGCACCCTGTTGGAGCACGATGAATAGATCACTGACCTGGCTGCCCTCGACCGCGCCCCGTGTGTCCCGGGTCCGGTGGATGGGACTGCGCATCTTCTACGCCGCCGGACCGTGCAGCAGCGCGTACCGAGGGCCGCGAGATACTTTCGCGGGTGGCAAGAGCCTCTCCGAATATGGGGCCTCATGAATGATTGTCAGCAGTCGTCCAGCCGCTTCGTCTTCTCCTACATCAACCCGGATACGGACGGCGTTTGCTGTTCCCTCGCCTACGCCGAATGGGCTGAGCGCGTCAAAGGGGAGAAGTACACGCCCCTTCTCTGGGGGGTCGCGGACGCGGCCACGTTGACGGCTCTGGCGCGCTATGGAGTGGAGGTGCCGGCCGTCGTGGACCGACTCCCTCCGGAATGCCACGTCGTGCTGGTGGACACCCACCACTTGGCCCAACTGCCTTCCCATCTCGACCCGCAGCAGGTCCTGGAGATCATCGATCATCATCCTCACGGCGACGTTGACGCTTTTTCGAACGCGCAGTTGCAGAACGAGTCGGTCGGGGCGGCGGCGACCCTGATCGCGGAACGATTCGACGCGGCCGGTCTTCTGCCCTCGCCGCCGGTCGCGGGGCTCCTGGCCTCAGCCATTGTCTGTAACACGCTGAACCTGGAAGCGCCGTCTGTCTCGGACCGCGATCGCAAGGCCCTCGACCGGTTGCGTACGGCGACCGAGTTCCCCGCTTCCTTCACCAGTGAACTGCTGGCCACGCTGGGTCAAAGCCCCGAGAGGTTCGACACTGCCACGCTGCTGGCCACGAACGCCAAGCAGTTCCACTTCGGCTCGCCCCTCGACAGCCGCGTCGTGATCGTGCAGATCGAGTGCTCCGAGCCGGCGCGTGTCGTCGGCCGTGACGACCTGCTGAACTCGATCGAACTGCTGGCCCGGGAGCAGGGCGCCGACCACTGCTTTGTGTCCGTCGTCGGTCTGACCGACGGGAGCACCACCGTTGTCTGCCCAGCGGCTGACACCCGTGCACTTCTGGAACGCACCGTGGATCTCACATTCGTCGGCAACGTCTCCTGGGTGCCCCGCCTTCTGCTTCGCAAAACGGACTATGTACCCCGGCTGGGAGCCCACTTGGCCGACCAGGACTGCCCGGCGGACACGCCCTGAGGAGTGAGCAGTGAGCGAAGAGACTGATGCGGGTGCCCACGTTGACCTGGGCGTAGCACATGGCCGATTCCAGATTTTCCACACGGATCATTTGCGTTATGTCATGGCGGCGAAGCAACGGTGCCGTCATCTCCTGGTGGGGATCACGTCGCCGGATCCGTCGCGGGCTCCCCTCGAGGAATCGGCACCGCATCGGAAAGACCCCTCCGCCAATCCACTCACCTTTTACGAGCGCATGTCCATGATTTCGGCGTGCTTGTACGCTGAGGGGCTCAGTGCGCGTTCCTTCGACGTCATTCCGTTTCCCATCGAGTCCCCGGAAGAACTTCCCAACTACGCGCCGATGCGCGCCGTTCAGTTCCTCACTGTCTACGACGCCTGGGGAGAGGAGAAGTCCACCCGCCTGGGCAACGCGGGGTACGTGGTGGAGGTTCTCTGGCGCTCATCTCACAAGGCCGTATCGGGTACGCAGATACGCGCTGCCATGGCCTCCGGCGAGCGGTGGGAGCATCTGGTCCCCGATGCCACTCGGGAGTTTCTTGTCGCGCATAACGTGCCTGCCAGGCTCGTCCGATCATGGAACTCGGCGGAGAGGTGACCATGACCAAGGTCTACATGATCATTCTGGACGGCGCTGCCGACCACCCCGTGGCCGCCCTTGGGCAGCGCACCCCGCTAGACGCCGCGGTGACCCCCGCGCTGGACGCTCTTGCCAGTGAGGCCCGGACTTCCCTGATCACGGTCATCGGCAAAGACATCTGGCCGGAATCCGACTCAGGCGCGATGGCACTGTTGTCCTACGACCCTTTGCTGCACTACACGGGCCGAGGTCCGTTGGAGGGGTATGGACTCGGTCTGGTCCGTGACGACGGCCGCACCATCGCCTTCCGGGTCAACTTCGCCAGTTGTGATGAGACAGGAGGCATTCTCGACCGGCGCACAGCACGTGGACTGAGCGACGAGCAGTTGCAGGCCCTTGCTGGGGCCGTACGCGATCAGGTCTCCCTGGCCGACCTCGGGGTGGAGTTCGGACTCGTGGCGTTCAACCGTCATCGGGGAATCCTGTCGTTCACTGCCCGAGAGGGTGACCTGTCCGGACAGGTCACCAACACCGATCCCGGTTTCCGGAACGTAGGCCCCTTTGGCTTTCCCGTCCGCGAAATCGACCCCCGTCCGCTGCTCGCCCGGCCGCGTACCGCTGCTCCGGCGGACGCGCGCGCGGCCCGGGTCGTCAACGACTTCGTGGCCCGGTCCGCGGAGGTTCTGCGTGCCCACCCCGTCAACCGGGAGAGGCGGGACCTCGGTGAACTGCCCGCAAACATGCTCCTGGTCAGGGACGGCGGGGATGCGCCGCGGCCCCTCACCGCGTTCCGCGAGAAATTCGACTGCTCTCTCACGGTCATGGGACAGATTCCCGCCGAACGCGGCCTGGCCGAACTCATCGGCGCCGAATTCGCATACTCCCTACCGCAGCCCGGGGAGTCGGAAGCCGCCTACCTGGCCACGGCCGCACAGCAGGTGCTCGCTGCCCCCACCGAGGTCGTGTTCATCCACCTCAAGGGTCCCGACGAGCCGGGACACGACAATCGGCCCGACGACAAGAGGAAGGCCATCGAACTCATCGACACCCACTTCCTCGCCCCGCTACTCGAAGGCGCAGGGCCGCGGGACGTCATCGCTGTCACCTCCGATCACGCCACCCCTTGCGACATGGGCATTCACTCCGACGACCCCGTGCCCGCCCTGGTCCGCGCCCCGGGTCTCGAACCTGACCACACGACCCGTCTCACCGAGGCGCAGGCAATGCGGGGCGGTCTGCCCGTCGCTCAAGCGGTCGACCTCATGCCCTTCCTCGTGAAGGCCCGGCCGTGACGTCGCCCGGAATCGGCAGCGTTAGGGTCCGTGCCATCCTCAACAGCGGCGGCGGCGTGGCGGCAGAGGCGGAACTCGACCTCAAGGACGGGACCACCGGCCGCGGCTCGGCACCCGTGGCCATCAAGCCCGGTCGGCGGGAACGACCAACGAGCGGCTTCCTGCGCGTCGGCTCGCCACTTCCCAGCCATGCCGCGGAGACTCTGTCCGCACTGCCCGGGGCGCTGTGTGAAGGCCAGGAGGCCGTCGACCGCTGGCTCGACGACCGACTGCCGGTCCTCGGCACCGATGTGACCCTTGCCGTCTCCCTCGCCTACGCCCGCGCGATCGCCAAGGTCTCCGGCAAAGCGCTGTACCAATACCTGGCATCGCTTGCAGGAACCCGGCCTGCCTTCCCGGGCCTTCTCGCGGCAGTCGTCTCCGGAGGGCTGCACAGCCGCGGCAGCGGACTCCCGTTTCAGCAGATCATGCTCGCCACAGAGCGGCGGCCTCCCAGCGAGACCATCCCGCTCGTCGTGGATGTGTACGCGCAGGCCGAGCGCCGGCTCGATGCCCGTGGACTACTCGACGGCTATTCCGCATCCGGCGGAATGCTGCTGCGCTCGGCGGATCTCTCGCTCCCCCTGGGCCTGCTCAGCGAGGTTCTGGACCGTGGCGGGGAGAGCGCCGGCCTTTCCCTGGCGGTCGACGTGGCAGCCGAACACCTGTGGGTGGAGGACGGATACCGGTTCGGCCAAGAGCGTCTCGGCCCGGAGGCCGTGATCGACCGCATCGTCGACCTTGCCGCGCAATACCCGATCACCTTTGTCGAGGATCCTTTGACTGCCGAGCACTCGACGTGGTGGCCGCGGTTGAGGGCACGTCTTCCCGGTCATGTCGCCGTGGTCGGGGACGACCTCTACGCGACCAACACCGCATACCTGGATCCCGCGCTGGCCGAGGGCATCGTCCTGAAGATGAATCAGGTCGGCACGGTGAGCGCGGCCCTTCGGGCTTCCACCGAGGCGGCCGCGCAGGATATGTCCCAATGCGTATCCCACCGCTCGCTGGAGACCGAAGACACCTCTGTCGCCGACCTTGCTGTGGCTGTGGCCGCCCGGTGGCTGAAGACCGGCGGGCCACGGCGAGGCGACCGTACCGCGAAGTACAACCAACTGCTACGGCTGCAAGACGCGCTGGACGCGTGAGGCCTGCCGGTTACGGAGGGGACTATGTCCTCACAAGGAGTGGACATGGCGGGGAACGGGACCGGTGCCATCGACCTATTGCAACTGACGACAGCCGGCGGATGCGGATGCAAGCTGCCGCTCGACGTGATGGGCCAATTCATGACCCAGCTGGACGCCCTGATCGGTGGCCGCCGAACGCACACGGCGGTCAAGCGTGACGGTAGCGATCGGGATGACGCCGCGCTCTACGAGATCGAGTCGGGGCGCCTTCTCGCGGTCACCGCCGACTTTGGTACACCGGTTAGTTCGGACGCTTTTGTATGGGGCCGTATCGCCGCGCAAAACGCCCTGTCGGACGTCTATGCGATGGGGGCGCGGCCACTCCTCGCTCTCAGCCTGCTCGCACTGCCGCGGTTCCTGGGTGTCGGCGTGATGTCTGATCTGACAGCAGGCGCCGTGGCTACGCTGGCAGAGTCATCGACTCCCTTGGTGGGTGGTCACACCATCGTGTCCGAGGTTCCGATGTTCGGGCTGTGCCTCGTGGGGGAGGTGGCAACAGACCATGCGCTGTTGCTCAGCAATGCGCGCCCCGGTCATGTACTGATCCTCACCAAGCCGCTCGGGAGCGGCATCGTCACGGCGGGCCGCAAGGCGGGGTTCGCGACGCCGGAGCTCGTTCGGTCGGCGGAGGATCTGATGACAGCCTCCAACCGTGAAGCGGCCGCGGTGGCTGTGGAGCTCGGTATACGGGCGGCGACCGACGTCACCGGCTTCGGCCTGATAGGCCACCTGCAGAACATGCTGTCCGCCTCCGGGTGTGCGGCTTTCGTCCGCGCCCGCTCCGTGCCGGTACTGCCCGGCGTGGCCGATCTACTGGAAACGCACGGTGTCGTGCCGAACAGCGCCGAACGTAACCTGTTCGCGTTGGAGAGCCGTACGAGTTGGTCCGAGGTCGGATACGGGACACGGCTGATCCTGTCCGATCCGCAGACCTCGGGTGGACTGCTGCTCTCCGCAGACTCCTCGACAGCCGACGCGTTCATCGAGGTTTGTGCCCTTCGCAGCATCCCGGCAGCGATCATCGGTTCGGTCACGGACGGCTCAGCCGGCACTGTCGAGGTCCGGGACTGAATGAGGGGGAGGTGTGGCGGCACCGATCGTCTCCCCGTTCGTTCACCGTGTGGTCCGGCAGGGACCACACGGTGATGTCATACACAACTCACTGGAACCACAAGGAGTAGTCGGTCATGACGGTTTCCAAGGAACTGGCGGAGTCTCGGGTGTTCTCGGGGAAGCTGGGTGAAGTGGTGCATGTACCCCAGCCTGACGGCCGGGTGTTCGAGCGCTTTCGGCGTCCGCCGGGTGTGCGGATGGTGATCATCGCCGATGGCAGGATGCTGCTGACGGAGGAGTACCGCGATGAAACGGGCGGGGTGGACCTGCGGCTGCCCGGGGGGAAAGTGTTCGATGACTATGAGAGTTTCGCCTCGGCGCGAGCTGCCGGAAGCATGACGAAGGCTGCCGAGGAGGCGGTCCTTCGGGAGTCGCAGGAAGAAGTGGGCCTCCTCGTCGACAGCCCCGAACTGATCACTGTTGCGCAGGCCGGGGCAACCGTCGAATGGGACCTGTACTACTACCTCGTTGAGCATTTCACCGAGGCGGCCGACGGGGCCCAGCCAGAGGCGGGAGAGCAGATCGCACCGGTCTGGCTCACGCCGCAGGAGGTTCTCAACGCCATTCAGAGAGGTCGAATGTCGGAATGGCGCAGCGTCGGTGTCCTCCTGGGCCTCGTCTTTCCGCAACAGTTCCCCGGGTCTCGGGGGTGACTATCCGCGGCGTTCAGGAACCCGGGGGGACGACAGAGCCCCTTTCCGGCGCCGGCGCACTGCGCTACACCGAGAGCCGCGATTCCGCGTGGAGCCGCAAGGCACTGGACCTGGTCAAGGAGGGGCTTTTGCACGGCCAGGCCCGCCACGCACCGCGGCGGTTCGTCGTCACGCATGTGTGGGGCCACTGTCCTCGCTGCAAGCACCGGATCGACGTCCTGCAGACCCACCGGCCTCCCGCGGACACCGACGCGGAGGAATCGCTCACGCGGTCAGACGCGGATGGTCGGCTGATGCAGGGAACGGCGGAGACTTTCGTGGTAGATGTGGCGTGCGCATGCCCCGTTGGCGGGCACTCCGGAGCGCCCGAGGCCGGCGGGTGCGGGGTCTCGTTCCGGGTGGAGGTGCCGTTCATGAACCAGGACGGTTCATGAACGTCGCGACCGTCATGCCGGGACGATGAAGGTCTCGGCCGAGGAGGGACGGGGAGCCGGGAACAGGGTCACAGCCTTGACGCCGCGGTGCATCGCTACAGCCAGGGTGCGATCGTGCAACGCGAGCCCTGTACAGCCGGGCAACGGCATGACGACGTGCGAGCCGTTCCACAGGTTCCACAGCCTCACCGTGCCGTCCTGGCTCCCGGTGGCCACGAGCAGCCCATGCTGCTCTACCTCACCGACCGCGACGGCGTGCACGGAGGCGCTGTGCCCGACGAGAACACGCAGTGGTTGGCCGTGGCGCAGGTCCCACACCCGTACGGTGCCGTCGTCGCCTCCGGTGACGGCGACGGGGGCGCCGTCCACCTCACCGCACGCCACCGACCTCACCCAGTCCGAGTGCCCATGCAGCAACAGAGGCACATCGCCGCCGCCTTGGAGTGGCCAGACACGGACCATCCCGTCGTCGCATCCGGCCACGACCAGCCGAGCGTTCGCTCGTCCGCCCGGCGCAACCGCGTACACCGGTCCCCCCACACCCGCATCGAACTCCCGCACGGCAACTCCTGTGCGTACGTCCCAGATTCGAACGGTACCGTCGTTGCCGGCGGTCAGGGCCGTCGGAACGTCGTCGACGCAGGTCAGGGCGACCGAGCGTACCCAGTCGGTATGGCCCTCGAGAACGTGCAGTGGTTGGCCGTGGCGCAGGTCCCACACCCGTACGGTGCCGTCGTCGCCTCCGGTGACGGCGACGGGGGCGCCGTCCACCTCACCGCACGCCACCGACCTCACCCAATCGGTGTGCCCACGAAGCTCGAGCACGACGGCTCCGTCGCGCAGGTCGCGGACCAGTACGGTGCAGTCATTGCCCCCAGAGACGACAAGGACGCGGTCTCCGTCGTGCCCGACTGCCACCGAGCGCACCCACTCGGGTTGGCCGACCCAGCTGCCGGACGCACCGTCTTCGGACAGGTCCCAGACGCGCACAGTGCTGTCGTAGCTGCCCGAGACCGCGACCGGAATGCCGTCGAGGTGCCCCATGCCCACGGACCTGACCCCCGCAGCGTGTCCTTCCAGAACCCGCCGCAGAGTTCCATCTGCCAGGTTCAACAGTTGCACGGTGGTGTCGTAGCTTCCGGTGAGCATCGCCGGACTGCCGTCCAACTCGCCGATTCCGAGGGAGTTCACGCCATACGTGTAGCCGTCGAGAACACGCAGCGGCGCGGTGCCCGCGCCGAGGTCCCACAGCAGAATCCGGGTGTCTCCCCCGCCGGACGCGAACACCGCCCTGCCGTGGAGATGCCCCACGGCCACGGTCCGGACAGGACCGGTGTGATTGCGCAGAGCCCTCATCAGGGATCCGTTGTCGAGGTCCCAGATGCGGACTGTGCCGTCGTGGCTGCCCGCGACTGCCACGGTCACACCGCCGACATGGCCCAGCGCCACACACCGCACCCCGTGGGTGTGCCCCTCCAGTACGCGCACCGGAGCACCGGTCCGCTGGTCCCACACCCGGACGGTACCGTCGTCGCTGCCGGTGACGACAACCCCCCGGCCCGCCACATGCCCGAGAACCACTGTGCGCACCCCATGAGTGTGGCCTTCCAGCACGTGGATCGGCGCACCGGTGCGCGGGTCCCACACACGGACCGTGCCGTCGCCTCCCGCCGACAGCACGGCAGGGTCGCCGTCGAACAGACCGAGGGTGACGGAGTTGACGCCTTGGCTGTGTCCTTCCAGAACGCGCAGAGCAGTGCCGTCATGCAGGTCCCAGACGCGCACGGTGCAGTCACCGCTGCCGGTGGCCGCGACGCGTCGGCCGTCCAGCTCACCCAGCGCCACGGCGTACACCGGGCCCGTGTGGCCGGCCAGAACCCGGTGGTATGCCGTCGGTTCGCTCTGGGACCACAGTGGCCACCAGCGCGCGTCCACCCTCCGAGGGAGGTCCAGGGATACCTCGTGTTCCATCGCGGCCAGAGCCAGCGTGGCGGCTCGCTCACCGGGTTCCTGACCGCGCAGTTGGTGTGCGCACCGCAGGAAGAGGCGGGCGGCGTCCGGCAACGTCCGGTCCAGTCCCGCCCCCAGGGCGCTCGCCAGGACCTCCGGCTCTGCCGCCACGAGGAACTCAACGTCCTCTGCCAGCTCGTTGAGGACGCCTCCCGCGCGGGCGTGGAGTGCCAGATAGTGAGTAATGTAGGCGTTGGCGTGATCCCAACCGTCGACTGCCGCCAGGTCACGCAGACGCAAAGCGATCGCCTGCTCCAAGTCTGATTTACCTGTCATCACACATCGCCTCGCTGAGGTAGTCGGCAATGGCCTGGTGATAGAGGCGGAACACCGCCTGTCCGTCTTCGGTCGCCTCGGTGAGATACCAGCCTGCTTCCCGGACGATCCGGGAGATGTCCGAGTCACGGTAGGCGCGGCCCGAGCGGGCCAGTTCGGTGGCAAGCGCCGACCAGATCTGCCGCCGGGGAAGGCCGCGGCCGCGGGTGAACGCCAAGGGTGTCAGCACTTCGCGGACCATGACGGGATCGTCGAAGCGTTCCAGATCCCGTGCGAACACCTCGTGCAGCCCGGCGCTGCCGACGTCGCTAGGAAGCCGGGTCTGCCAACCGGGCTCGTCCACTACTTGCTCGTCGAAGCCCTCCAGAACGCGCAGGGCGAATCGGGCGTAGAGGAATACCCTTCCCGCCTGCTCGGCGACCTCGCGGGCCGCCGCTGTTCGGCGGGCCAGTGTGGCCCAACGGCCTTTGAGGCGTTCCATCACATAGTGTGCGACGTCGTCCTCGGTGTCAGGGTCGGCGCTCAGGTCGAGGACGCGGTAGGAGCCGGTACGCGGCCGCAGGGCTGACACCAGCGGTCCGGGATCGTCGGGAGTGGCGTCGAACCGGCCGTCCCGGTCACGTCGGGTGCCGACTACCACCCGACACCCTTCCAGGCTGCCGATCGCGCGCAGCACGTCGCGGGCGACGAACTCCTCCTCTCCCCGCTCCGCCTCGTCGAGCGCGTCGGCGAGGATCGTCACCCGTCGGCCGGAATCGGAGAGTTCCAGCACCAGGTCCCGCGCGGGACTGGCAGAGTCCGCGAGTTCGATGCCCAGTTGCCTGGCGATGTCGGTGGCGGCGTCGTCGACGCGCCGGTTCTTGAGATGGGACACAGCATCGAAGCATCCGACCGCGGGACGCACCCCCGGATCACCGTCGAGCATGCCCAAAGCACGGCATGCCGACTGGGATTCCGGATCCGCCAAGACGGCGAGACGGCCGATGAAGGCCGACTTGCCGGCCCCGGGCGACCCCGTCACGACGTGAACACCGCGGTCGTGTGAGGCCAACCAGGACACGATTTCTCGAGACATCTGCTGTCGACCGGTGAAGAACCAGCCAACGTCGTTGGCATCAGTGCTTGACGCCTTCTGCAGAAAGTGCTCCCGATCGGCGGGCGGCAGCCGGCGCAACAACTCGCCCAACTCCACTGTCCGGGCCGCTGCGTCCGCACGATAGCGCGGATTGGGCACGACCTTCAGGCCACTGCGCCCGGCGACCTCGGCACACTGCTCGTCCTGGAGCCTGTCCCGCAGTTCATCGCGCAGTTCCTGCAAGGTGACGTACTCGTCGCCATCCTTCCAGTGCCCCTGCTCTGATCCCTCCTCCAGGGCCGACAGGAGTGCCTTGACGAAGGATCCGCTGTAGCACCGTTCGTGATGAAGACACGAAACCAGCACACCCAGGTCCATGGCTGGTGCGGCTTGGGCCGCGGCGACGTGGGAGAGCGCCTGCTGGACCTGTGAGGCGGCGAAACCCGCGTGACAGACGTCGAGCATGATCAGCGCCTTGGAAGCCCCGCTGTTCAGGATCTGCTCGACCAGGTCGTCCGCGCTGACCGACTTCCTCCCACCGTACGGCGGGGCCGCCGGGCTGGCTGCCGTGAGGATGTGATGGCGGCCGTGGTGCAGCCTGCCGTGGCCCGCCAGGTACAGCACCAGCGGAGACGCGTCACCGAAGACGCGGACATCGTCCGACCACTTCTCCACCGCTTCCCGGATCGCCGTGGCGTCCGAGGCGGCCAGTCCCCGGCACCCGACCACCGGAGAGAACCCCCACAGGCGGAAGGAGTCCTCCACCCGTTCCGCATCGGCCAAGGACTCAGGAAGTTCGGGATGGGCGCTTTCCCTGTAATCAATGCCCAGAGAGAAGACAGAGCCCCCGTTGCGCGTCGTCACAGGATGGAATACTGGCACAACTGCTGAAAATGGAGGCCCTGTTGTGCAGTACCTCGCAGCGGATCTCGTCGTCGTCCTGCCAGGCATTCTTGGCAGCACGCTGAGCAGAGGACCCCGCCAGATCTGGGGCTATCGGAGCGTGAGCCGGCTGCACCGGCTCTCCGATCGCCTGACCCAGGACCTAGCGCTCCCCGCGCAAGCGTTCACTGCTGCCGAGCGAGGGTTCGACGACGGTGCCCACGCCACGGGCACGCTGCGCACCCTAGGGATCATTCCGGGCTTCCTCAGCATCGACGGATACGACCGTCTTGTGAACAGGCTGCGGAGGGAACTCGCGCACTTGGGACACGGCTCCATCATCGAATTCCCGTACGACTGGCGGCAGTCGAACGCGTTCACGGCAAGTCGGCTCAAGGCAGCGGTCGAACCGCTGCTGCGCCATCGCAGACGACAGCATCCCGAGGCGAAGTTGGTGTTCGTGGCCCATTCCATGGGCGGCCTGGTCGCCCGCTACTACGCCGAATGCCTCGACACCGACAAGCTGACCCGCCGGATCATCACGATCGGCACCCCCTTCCTGGGCGCAGCCAAGGCGTTGGCCGCCCTCGCCAACGGCTACACCTCCCTGGGGCCCCGGCGCTTCGACTTCGGCGAGTTGGTCCGCTCACTCCCGTCAGTCGCGGAACTGCTCCCGATGTACGACTGTGTAGGTCTCACCCCGGATACTCTGCGGCCCCTCGCCGCCGCCACGGTGCCCGGACTGCCCGTTGTCTGCCAGGACCACGCCCTACGCTTCCACCAACGGATACGGGAGGCCGTAGTCGCCAATGGCGACGAACGTCCCACGTACCACGCCCTGCTGAGTCACCGCCAGAAGACCGCCACCTGGGTGTCCGTCGCAGAGAACGACGAAGTCCTCGTCCACTCTCCGCAGGAGCTTTCCCAAGGGGGGGATGGCACGGTCCCACGCTGCTCCGCGGCACCGCCTGAGTGGAATGACGACTCGGGGTCGGTATTCGTCTCGGGACGGCACGCATCTCTCCAGCAGCAGCCCCACGTGCTGATCCAAGTGCACGGCATCGTCACCGCCCGTCCCCGGCGCCCCATGGCCGTCATGGATGAGATTGCCGTCGAAGCCGATCCGTGGGTCGCCCCCGGTGAACCGTGGACGGTTCGGGCTGAATCCGTTGAGGGTTCAAATGGTCTTGTTCTGACGGTGACTGTGTCCGACCCCGCTAGTAATGAAGTCGTCGGACACGCTCCGCTCCGAGCTCAAGGAGACGGCAAGCACACCGCGTCACTGCGCATCGCCCGGCCCGGGGCGTTCCGCTGGACCGTCCAGACGGTGACGACCGCTGCCACGCCGGTGGAGCCGGTGAGCGACGCCCTGCTGTGCGTCGACGCTTGAGCTCACACAGTTCCTCCTCGGAAGGTGTGCATCTTCGCAACGCGCGCCTCCGCCGCTTCGCCCGGCGGGGCGCGCGCCGCCGGGCGCCGTCCAGCCCTGGATCGATCTATCAGACGTCGATGCCCGTCACCGCCGCCGGGCCGAGCGGTGCGTCGTCCTCGGTGAAGCCCGCCCGGCTCAGTGCGGCCGCGGCGGTCTGCTTGGCCTGCGCCTCCGCGCTCCCGCTGTCGTCGGCCTCCACCTCGAGACGGATGCTGAACGTGCCGTTCTCGTTGATCGTCAGAATATCGAGATCCTCCAGCCGCCCCAGCGACGTCTGCTGCGGATCGGCAGGGCGCAGCGTCTCCTCGACCTCGGCCCTGGCTCCGTCGCTCAGCTCGCGCAGGAATGTGCCCGGGATGGTGATGACGTACGTGGTCATGCAATCCTCCTCGCTCGAACGGACTGGCGTACCAACACGAAGTGCTCTGCGGCCTTGCACAAGGACCTGCCCTCGATCCGGATCTTCGAACGCGGTCCGGGACATCCGAGGGCACCGGCTCAGTGACCCGCGAGGAGCTTCACGCCCACGACTCCCACCCCGATCGCCGTGTCCAGGAGCCCCGAGACGAGTGCGCTCAGCGGGCCGTTGCCCATCCGCAGTCCCGTCCGCCAGCCCCACAGGAACAGCGTCGCGATCTCCACACCGGCGCTGATCAGCAGCGCGGTGTCCAACTCCATGACGCCCAGTGCCGACATGCCGATCAGCACCAGCGGTCCCATCGCGCAGAGCAACAGCGGGCTGGAGATGTGCAGCGCCGTCCGGACCTCCGTCCAGGTCGCGCCGCGACCACTCATGGCGCGGTGCGACTGCTCGTCGGCGACCAGGGTGGCCAGCCAGATCCCGAGAGCGGTCACCGCGACGGTGATCGCGGACTCGCTGTGGCCGGGTGTGTCCGCCGCGGCGAGGGTCACGATCACGGCAGCCAGGGTGATGGTGGCGTAGATCCGTTCCTTGAGCCGTGCGGCCGCGGGGTCGCCCGCGCGGGCGGCGGTGATGCCGGTGGCGCCGGTGATGTGATCGCCCGCGGACGGGTGCGGGGGGTCGCTGGACATGCGGGCGCCCTTCCGTCGTGGTCCCTGGGTGCCCGTCTCGGGCGGGTACGCACCAGAAGGTAGCCGACCGGAGATACGGAACCGGGCATGCCGAACCGGGCAGCGTGCTGCGGTCCGTCCACGACGGGCCGCAGCACGGTGCCCGGCCACCGGACCTAGGACGTCGTGATCTGGTACGCCTTGCGCAGCGTCTCGTGCACGGTCCACGTGGTCCGGTCACCTTCACGCAGGACGCAGGCGTCGCCCGGCCCCACGTCGAACGTGGGTCCGTCCTGGACGGCGATGGTGGCGCGGCCGCTGACGACCACGAACAGTTCGTCCGCCTCGGTGTCCGTGACGACGCCGGGCGTGATCTGCCAGATCCCCCGGATGTTCCTGCCGTCCTTCGACTCCCACAGAACCTTCCCCGACACCTGGGGCGTGCCCTCCACGATCTGTGAGGGATCCAGGGGGTCCGGCTCCAGGTCGGCGTCGGGGATGTGCACGGCGAGACTGCTGAACATCGTCATGGAGATGACGCTAGGCAGGACGGGGTGCTGTGCGGCAGAGACACACTGCCGCGCGCTCCGGCCGGCGCAAGGACAGTCTGACGAGGCCCCGGTCGCAAGGGGCGATGAGGCCCGGTCATAAATGGGCGGCGAGGCTCCGGGGCGAACGACGAGAATGGTGCCGGCAAGGACGTTCGATCAACGGGAGGACCGCAGCGGATGCCGGGACACTCGGAGGGCATGACGAGATTCCGACTGGCCGTGGTCGAGTGCGCGGCCGGGGGTGAGCGGGCCGCGGAGGCCGAAGCGGTCGCCCAGCGGCTCGCCGTCGATGTGCGGACCGTCGTCCTGGTCGAGGGGGACAGCGACCGGATCGCGCTCGAAGTGCTGGCCGCCCGGTCCGGCAGACGGCTCGACGCGGAGGGGATCTCCGTCGTACCGCTCGGAGGTGCCACCAGCATCGGGCGGTTCCTGAAGATGTTCGGCCCGCAGGGGATCGACGTCCGCCCCCCCCGCCCCAGCGACGCCCGCGAGGCGGGCATATTACACCACACCCCAGGAGACGCGGGGGTGGGCACCCGCCCCACCCC